>NZ_JAVKPH010000007.1:0-182831 GCF_031432425.1 Ruixingdingia sedimenti
AGCAGCATCTCAACCGCACCCGCCTTCCAGCTACCGTTCCGAACCACCGTCCGTCTCGGTGAAGCGGTATCTAGGCCCAGTTCAGATGAAGGGCAAGAGGGAAAGTTCATCGAAACGTCACTTTTCTTGAAAATCATTATTTTTCAATAGATTGAAAACACGAGAACCTGCGCGTCGGCAGCGTCTTCCGCCGCCTGCCCCGGCGTCACCCCCGCCGCGGGCCGAATCTGGCCAGCCTCAACCCCAGAATCACGGCCAGAATCACCAGATAGACCATCGGTTCGGGCGGCCAGCTCTTGACCACCATCAGGAAATGCACCCCGCCCGCCAGCGCCGCGGGCCAGGCCAGCCGGTGCAGCCGCCGCCAGGCTGCGGCCCCCATCGCCCGGATCGCCGCATCGTTCGAGGTCAGCGCCAGCGGCAGCATCATCGCCAGCCCCGCCATGCCGATGATGATATAGGGACGCCGGGTCAGGTCGCGCGCGATTTCCGGCCAGCGCAACTGCATGTCCAGAAACAGCCAGACCGCCAGATGCAGCACGATATAGGCAAAGGCCGTCAGCCCCATCGCCCGGCGCCAGCGGATCAGGCTGATCCCCGTCAGCCGCCGCAGCGGCGTCACCGCCAGCGTCCCCAGCAGGAACTGCAACCCGTGCAGGCCGAGCGTGTGTTCCAGTTCCTTCACCGGATTGGCGCCCAGATCGCCGGTGAAGCCGCGCATCACCAGCCAGCACAGCGGCAACGCCCCCAGCACATAGGCCACCCAGCCCGGCACCGGCCGCAGCGCCGCATTCACCCTGCGCGCGACATCCATCAGTAGAACTTCGCCAGATCCATCCCGGCGTAGAGGCCCGCGACCTCTTCGCCATAGCCGTTGAACATCAGCGTATCGCGCCGCTTGGCGAAAAAGCCGTCGCCGATGCGCTGTTCGCTCGCCTGGCTCCAGCGCGGGTGATCGACCTGCGGGTTCACGTTGGAATAGAACCCGTATTCGCGCGGGTTCTGGATGTTCCAGCTGGTGGGCGGCTCGTCCGCCACCAGCGAGATCCGCACGATCGACTTGATCGACTTGAACCCGTATTTCCACGGCACCACCAGCCGCAGCGGCGCGCCGTTCTGGTTCAGCAGGGGTTCGTCATAGATCCCGGTGGCGAGGATGGTCAGCGGGTGCATCGCCTCGTCCAGCCGCAGCCCCTCGACATAGGGCCAGTCGAGTACGGGGATGCCGACGCCCGGCATCTCCTCGGGGCGCAAGAGGGTCTGGAAGGCCACGTATTTCGCCGCCGGCTGTACGCCGACACGGGTCAGCAGGCCCGCAAGTTCGAACCCCGTCCAGGGGATCACCATGCTCCACCCCTCGACACAGCGCATGCGGTAGATGCGTTCCTCCTGCGGCTGGCCTTTCAGCACATCGGCAAGGTCATAGGTGCCGGGGCGGTCCACCAGCCCGTCGATCGTCACCGCCCAGGGGTCGATGGTCATCCGGCCCGCGCGGCGCGAGGGGTCGGCCTTGTCCATCCCGAATTCGTAGAAATTGTTGTAGGTGGTGATGTCCTTGAGATCCGTCAGCGGCTCGTCGGTCGAAAACCGGCTTTCCGCGCGCCCCGCGCCCGCGGTGGCGGCCAGCGCCCCCGCCCCGGCGATCAGCGCGCGGCGGCTCAGGTACAGATGCCGGGGTGTCACCTCGGCCCGGGTGGGATCGGTCTTGCTCGGGCGGCGCATCGCGTTCTCCTTCGCTGTCGGGGGCAGTATACGCCCGAATTCCGCCGCTGCGCATCCCATCGCCGGTTTGTGATGCAAGATATATGAACATACGCATGCGTAGATATTCTTCTGGGCAAGGCAGACAAGCCAAGGCATGCTGGCCCCATGGCTGACACGGAGGAAACCATGCCCCATCCCCTCATCCCCGCCGCCGCGCTTGCGGTTTTCGCGCTTGCCCTGCCGGCGGCGGCCGACACGCTCGTCACCCGCACCGTCGAGGGCAGTTTCGACGAGATCGCCTTCGCGGTGGAAAACGCGATCCTGGAAAAGGGGCTGGTGATCGACAGCGTAAGCCATGTGGGCGACATGCTGGAACGGACCAAGGCCGATGTCGGCGCCACCGCCACCATCTTCACCAAGGCCGATGTGTTTCAGTTCTGCTCTGCCACCGTCAGCCGCAAGGTGATGGAGGCCGATCCGATGAACATCGCCTTCTGCCCCTACGGCATCTATGTCTACGAACTGCCCGAGACGCCCGGCCAGATCGGCGTCGCACATCGCGAATATCCCGAGGGCCCGATGCAGGAGGTACAGGCCCTGCTGGCCGACATCGTGGAAACCGCGCTGAAATAGACGAAAGGCCGGGGCGATCCCCCGCCCCGGCCCGATTCGAACGGCCCGCACCGACAGATCAGTGCACGATCACCTGTTCGCCCGGGTCGCGGCGGGCGCCGGTCATCCGCCCGCCGATGATCAACCCGTCCGGCCCCGCGGTGACGGGCACCACCGCGCCGTCCAGCACCTCGCCGCCCAACAGCATCTCGGCCAGCGGATCCTGCAAATGCCGCTGGATCACCCGCTTGAGCGGCCGCGCCCCGAACACCGGGTCATAGCCCGCATCCGCCAACCAAGCCTTGGCGTCCTTGTCGAGTTCCAGCGTGATCTTGCGCGCATCCAGCCGCTTTTGCAGCCGGCGCAACTGGATCTCGACGATGCCGTCCATGTTCGCCCGCGTCAGCCGGTCGAAGATGATCTGGTCGTCCAGCCGGTTCAGGAACTCGGGCCGGAAATGGGCGCGCACGGCGGCCATCACCTCTGCCCGCGCCTCCTTGCTGTCGGCGCCCTCGGGCAGAAGGCTCAGCGCCTGGGACCCGAGGTTCGAGGTCAGGATGATCAGCGTCTGCTTGAAGTCCACCGTCCGGCCCTGCCCATCGGTCAACTGCCCGTCGTCCAGCACCTGCAACAGCACGTTGAACACGTCGGGGTGGGCCTTTTCCACCTCGTCGAACAGCACGACCTGATAGGGCCGGCGCCGTACCGCCTCGGTCAGCACGCCGCCTTCGTCGTAACCGACATAGCCGGGCGGGGCGCCGATCAGGCGGGCGACCGAATGTTTCTCCATGAATTCCGACATGTCGATGCGCACCATCGCGTTGTCGTCGTCAAAGAGGTATTCGGCCAGCGCCTTGGTCAGTTCCGTCTTGCCGACCCCGGTGGGGCCGAGGAACAGGAAGCTGCCCAGGGGGCGGCCCTCGTCGTTCAGCCCGGCGCGCGCCCGGCGCACGGCGTTCGACACCGCCACCACCGCGTCGCGCTGGCCGATCACGCGCCTGCCCAGTTCCTCTTCCATCCGCAACAGCTTGTCGCGCTCGCCCTCCAGCATCTTCGAGGTCGGGATGCCGGTCCAGCGTTCGATCACCTCGGCGATCTGTTCGGGCCGCACGGTTTCGGACACCAGTTCGGCCCCCTCGCGGCTTTCGGCCTCGGCCAGCTGCTTTTCCAGCCCCGGAATGCGGCCGTACTGCAATTCGCCCGCCTTGGCGAAATCGCCCACGCGCTTGGCCTGTTCCAGTTCGGCGCGCGCCTGGTCCAGTTGCTCCTTCAGCACCCGCGCGGATTCGAGCTTGTCACGCTCCGCCTGCCAGCGCGCGGTCAGTTCCGCCGACCGCTGTTGCAGATCCGCCAGTTCCTTTTCCAGCCGTTCCAGCCGGTCGCGGCTGGCGGCGTCGTCTTCCTTCTTCAGCGCCTCGGCCTCGATCTGCTTTTGCAGGATCTCGCGGTCCAGCGCGTCGAGTTCCTCGGGTTTGCTGTCCACCTCCATCCGCAGGCGCGACGCGGCTTCGTCCATCAGGTCGATGGCCTTGTCGGGCAGGAAGCGGTCGGTGATGTAGCGGTGGCTCAGCGTCGCCGCGGCCACCAGCGCAGAGTCGGAAATGCGCACGCCGTGGTGAAGCTCATATTTCTCCTTGATCCCGCGCAGGATGGAAATCGTGTCCTCCACCGTGGGTTCCTGCACGAAGACCGGCTGGAACCGGCGGGCAAGGGCCGCGTCCTTTTCCACATGCTTGCGGTATTCGTCCAGCGTCGTGGCGCCGACGCAATGCAACTCGCCCCGCGCCAGTGCCGGTTTCAGCAGGTTGGCCGCGTCCATCGCGCCATCCGCCTTGCCCGCGCCGACCAGCGTGTGCATCTCGTCGATGAACAGGATGATTTCGCCCGCCGCCGCCGTGACCTCGGACAGGATCGCCTTCAGCCGCTCCTCGAATTCGCCGCGGTACTTCGCCCCGGCGATCAGCGCCCCCATGTCGAGCGCGAGCAGCTTCTTGTCGCGCAGGGATTCCGGCACGTCGCCGTTGATGATGCGCAGCGCCAGCCCCTCGGCGATGGCGGTCTTGCCCACGCCGGGTTCGCCGATCAGCACCGGGTTGTTCTTGGTCCGGCGCGACAGCACCTGCATGGTGCGGCGGATTTCCTCGTCCCGGCCGATGATCGGGTCGATCTTGCCCTCGGCCGCGGCCTCGGTCAGGTCGCGCGCGTATTTCTTCAGCGCGTCATAGCCTTCCTCGGCGCTGGCGCTGTCGGCGGTGCGGCCCTTGCGGATGTCGTTGATCGCGGTGTTCAGCGTCTGCGCCGTGACCGCGCCGGCATCCAGCGCGTCCTTGGCCTTGGTGTTGACCATGCACAACGCCATCAGCAGCCGTTCCACCGGCACGAAACTGTCGCCGGCCTTCTTGGCCAGCTTTTCGGCCTCGTCCAGCACCCGGGCGACCGAAGGGTCCATATAGACCTGCCCGTCCCCGCCCGACACCTTGGGCAGTTTGGCGAGCGTTGCGTTCACCGCCTCCGCCACCCGCGCGGGTTCGCCACCCGCACGCTGGATCAGGTTGGACGCAAGCCCCTGATCGTCGTCCATCAATGCCTTCAACAGATGCTCGGGCGCCAGCCGCTGGTGGCCTTCCCGCATCGCAATCGTCTGCGCCGCCTGCAAGAAGCCGCGCGACCGCTCCGTGAATTTCTCCAAATTCATCGGTCTCTCCCTTTCCCAAGCGCCGCACCCGCCCGCCCGGTTTCCGGCACGGGGCCTGACGGCCTCGAAGTTCAGGTAAGGGCGTTCGGCGAAAATGCAACACCCCGGGGACCGGGATTCCGCGGCATTTCGGCACCGGGAAGGCGAGGCCGCGAAGGGCGGCTTTCGCCGCCCTTGGGCCGGATGTCGGGGCAGGCGCCGGAAATCAGTGCGCCAGCATTTCATGAACGACGTCTTCGGCGCTCATGGCGGCTGGATAATAGGTCGGCCAGTTCGTGACCTCGTTCAACAACGCCGCACGGTCGTCACCCCAATAGAGGTGATAATGCCCCGCCTTGACCGGCGCGATGGCATGGTCGCTGAACTGGATGAAACCGGGCGCCGCAGCATCGCCCCCCGTCTTCCTGAAGATATAGCGCACGCCGCGATTGCCCTTTTCATAGGTCAGGATCTCGTGCCCGTCGCTGGCGTAATGCCCGTGCACGGCGGTACCCTCGCTGTGGAACGTCACCTCGTCGCCGTCGATCACGATGCGGTCGACATCGGTTCTGTAGCCGACGTCATAATAGGCGCGGTATTCCGCGGCGGATTTGTCGCCATGTTCGGCCTTGTGCGCCATCACCGGGTCCAGCGCGCCGCTTTGCAGCAGCGGATAGACCGACTGCCAGTCGCCGGCCCAATCCGCCAGCGGGCGCGCGGCCACTTGGGCATCCTCGAAGTAGCCGTCATAGACCGACTTTTCGGCTTGGGCGTGACCATGGGAATGGCTGTGGCCATGCCCATGGTCATGCGCCTTCTCTGCCAGCGCCGGCCCCGTGGCGAACAGCGTCGCCCCGACAAGCGCCGCCCCGATCCGGTTTGCCATCATCTCATGTACTCCTTTTGCAATGTTATATCATAACTCTTCCACTACATGAGCAGGATCAGCACCGCAAGTGCCCTCTGTTCAGGGAATATGCCTCCAGCCCCCGGACGGGCCGGAGGAGCAATGCCGATGACGCTCTGCGCTGGCTATTTCTTCGGCGTCAGCAGCACCTTGGGCCGCACCTCTTCGGCCGCCTTGAACAGCGCGAAGGTCTGGTTGACATAGTTCACCGCGCCCGAGATGTGGTCCATATAGGCCGTCAGTTCCGGCGTGCGCTCCGCCTCGACCAGTTGCACCGGGCGGTCGGGGCCGTCGCCCTCGAACTGGCAATAGAACAGCGGCTCGCCGCGTTTCAGCACGATGTCCTTCTGCGGCTCGTGCCACTCGAACGCCCACATCAGCGGCCGCGGCCAGACATTCACCGGAAACCGCCCGCCAAAGATCGTGCCGGGCAGCGGATCGGGGCGGTAATGGGCGAAACAGCCCAGTTGCGTCAGATACACCACCTCGTCCGCGATGAAGCAGTAGGGCAGCGACAGCTGGATCGTCGGCCGGTCGGGGTAACGCCATTCCACCTCGCTGACCAAGGTCAGCACCTCGCCCAGTTTCGACCCGCGCACCGCCGACGCGATCCCCGCGCGGTTGATCAGATGCGGCTTGCCCTTGTCGTCGCGGCCGAAACCGATGTGGATGTCGAACGGGCATTTCACCATGAAATAGCGGCTTTCCATCTGGATCACCGCCGGGCAGCGCGCGGCCGATTTCGCATGCGCGCGGTTGGTCTGGCGGAACATCACCCGTTCCGGCGGATCATAAAGCACGCCACCCTTGTCCGTGGTGCGGAACCAGCCCACCGTGATCGGGCCCGCCTTGGGGTCTTCCGGTCCGCGGGTCAGGTTGATCGAAATGTCCATGCTGCAATCCTCTTGGCCTCGGGCGCATGCTGGAAAATCGCCCCGCCCGCGTCCAGCGGTTTTTCGCCCCTTCGCTGCGGCACATGTTCCTGTTAAGGCACCCTGAAGCCGATGGAGACCGCCATGACCCACCCCGCCGATGACCGCCTGATCGTTGCCCTGGACGTGCCGAACGTGGTCGCGGGGCTGGACCTTGCGGGCCGTATCGGGGATGCGGTGTCCTTCTACAAGATCGGGCTCGGCATGCTCACCTCGGGCGGCTTCGCGCTGGCCAACGAGTTGAAGCAGGAACAGGGCAAGCGCGTGTTCCTCGACCTCAAGCTGTTCGACATCGGCGCGACGATCGAGGCCGCGGTGCGCGGCATCGCGCGGCACGACCTCGACTTCCTCACCGTCCACGGCGACCCGCAGGTGGTGCGCGCGGCGGCAGAGGGGCGGGCGGGCAGCGGGCTCAAGGTGCTGGCGGTGACGGTGCTGACCTCGCTCGACCGGGCCGATCTGGACGCGAACCTGATCCGCCCCGGCGACATCCACGAAATCACCCGCGACCGCGCCGCCCGCGCGCTGGAGGCCGGGGCCGATGGCGTCATCGCCTCGCCGCAGGAGGCCGCGATGATCCGCGCCCTGCCGCAGGCGGCGGGCAAGCTGATCGTCACCCCCGGCATCCGCCCCGCCGGCGCCGCCACGGGCGACCAGAAACGCATCGCCACCCCCGCACAGGCCATCGCCGACGGCGCCGACCATATCGTCGTGGGCCGCCCCGTCTGGCAGGCCGCCGACCCGCGCGCGGCGGCGCAGGCGATCCTGAACGGCCTGCCCCGCCGGGGCTGAGCCACAGGCGAAAGCCGTAGCCGCCATCGGCCACGGCTCCGGTTCCCCTTGCGGCCGGTCTAACGCATGTTAGGCTGCGGCCGACCTTGAGGGAACCGCCGATGACCGACGCCGCACAGACGCAACCCGAAACCGACGCCGATGTGGTCCACCGCCTGCTGGCCGAACGGTTCAGCTGCCGCGGTTTCCGCCCCGATCCGGTGCCCGACGCGGTGATCCGGTCCATCATGGATTCCGCCCGCCTCACCGCGTCCTGGTGCAACACGCAGCCGTGGCAGTTGATCGTCACCCGCCCCGGCACCACCGAACCCTTCGCCGCGGCCCTGACGGCAGAGGCCAGACGATCCCCCGCCATCGATTCCGACCTGCCCTTCCCCGCCGAATACCGCAACGAATTCCTCGCCCGCCGCCGCGCCGCGGGCTTCGCGCTCTACGAGGCCGTGGGCATCGCCCGCGGCGACCACGAGGCGCGCACCTGTCAGGCGCTGGAAAACTTCCGCTTCTTCGGCGCCCCGCATGTGGCCATCGTGACGACGCCCGCCGAACTTGGCCCCTATGGCGCGGTGGATTGCGGGGGGTTCGTGTCGTCCTTCCTGCTGGCGGCGCAGGCGCATGGGGTGGCGACGATCCCGCAGGCCGCGCTGGCCCAGCATTCGACCTTCATCCGCACCTATTTCCAGATCCCCGAGGGGCGGCAGGTCCTGTGCGGGATCTCCTTCGGCTATGCCGACAGGGCGCATCCGGCCAATGGTTTCCGCACCACCCGCGCGGATACCGCCGACATTTTCCGCTTCGCCTGACCGCCGGGGGCCCGATGACCGATACCGTTCTTGTCACCGATCTGGAAACCGGCGTGCGGCTGGTGACGATCGACCGCCCCGCGCGGCTCAACGCGCTGGACGGCGCGACGCTGGCCGCGCTGCACGATGCCATCGCCACCGCGACCGACACCACCCGGGTGATCGTGATCCGCGGCACGGGGCGCGCCTTCTGCGCCGGCAACGACCTGAAATGGCTGGCCAGCGGCGTGCTGGACGACCTGGCCGCCCATATGCGCCATCAGGATCTGATGCAAAGGACGTGGGAAATGATCGGCGCCGCCCCGCAGGTGGTGATCGCCAGCGTCAACGGCCTCGCGCTCGCCGGCGGGTTCGAACTCGCGCTTGCCTGCGACATCATCGTGGCCGATGCGGCGGCAGAAATGGGCGACGAACACCTGCGCAAGAACCTGCTGCCCTCGGGCGGCAGCACACAGCGCCTGCCGCGCAAGATCGGGCAGGCGCGGGCGATGTACTACCTGCTGACCGGCCGCCGCATGACGGGGGCGGAGGCGGAACGCATCGGCCTTGCCGCCCTCGCCGTGCCGGGGGACCGGCTGGAAGAGGAAACCCTTGCCCTGGCCACCGAAATCGCCCGCACCGACCGCCACGCGCTGGCGGCGATGAAGGCGACCGTCCGCCGCGGCCTGGAACTGCCGCTGTCAGAGGGCTTGGGACTGGAACGCTGGATGCAATACCGCTATCGCAACGACTCCCCGGCACTGGTCGCCGCGGTCAAGGGCTTTGCGGGCAAGGGCTGAGTACGGCCGCTCAGTTCTCGTTGATATCCCGGTCGATGCGCTTGACCTGCCCCGCCCGCTGGCCGAGCGCGGCGCGGAAGGCGAGCCAGGCCAGCACCGACAGCACCGCAAAGACCAGCAGCAGCATCGGGAACGATCCGCCCAGAATGCCCAGCCACAGCAGGCCGCCCGTCACCACGGCCCCGGCGGCGAAGCCGAGGAACACATAGCCGGGCGCGAACAGTTCCAGTATCCCGAGCCCGACGCCCGCCACCATCCACACCCACCACGCCTGCCAGATCATTCCCCGCGCCCCTTCAACAGCCTGAACGCATCGCCAAAGGCATCCAGCGCCGCGGCGGGCAACAGCACCACCTGCTTGCCCTGCCCCTTGCCGACCGCGGCCAGCGCCTCCACCTGTTTCAGCGCCACCTGATACTGCGCGGCCTCCAGCCCGTTTTCCTTGATCGCGGCGGCGATGGCGATGGTGGCATAGGCTTCGGCATCGGCCAGCACGCGCTTGGCCTTGGCCAGTTGCTCGGCCGCATACAATTCGCCATCCGCCGCCAGTTCCACCGCGCGGCGCTTGCCTTCGGCCTCTGTTACCAGCGCGCGGCGGGCGCGTTCGGCGTTCAGCTGTTGCAGCATCGCGGCGCGGGTGGCCTCGTCGAGGTTCACGTCGAGGATTTCCGCCCGCGTCACCTCGATCCCCCAGTCGTCCACCACATTGGCAAGGCTGTCGCGGATCCGCTCGATCAGCCGGGCGCGGTTCGACTGCACCTCGTCCAGTTCCATCGCGCCGATTTCGGCCCGCACGATCCCCGCTACGGTGGTGGCGATGGCGGCATCGACATCGCGGATGCGGTAGACGGTCTTTTCCGGTTCGGTGATGCGGTAGAACACGCTGGTTTCCACCTGCACCAGCACGTTGTCGGCGGTGATGGCGTCCTGCCGGCTGTTGGGCAACTGGCGTTCCAGAACCGAGATGCGGTGCTTCACCGTGTCGATGAAGGGCACGATCAGGTTGATCCCCGGCCCCAGCACCGCGCGCAGGCGGCCAAACCGTTCGACCACGTATTTTTCTGACTGCGGCACGATCCGCACGCCCAGAAACACGGCGAGGATGAGGAATGCCGCGATCGCCAGATAGACCGCATTGCCGCCGACGAACTCTTCCATGACGCCCTCCGCTTTGCGCCACACTGCCCCGGCGGCAAGGGGCGCGCAATAGCGGGCAGCGGCAACGCAGGCCGGGGCAGGCCCCGGCCTGCGGGATGTCAGGGATAAAGGCGGTTGCGGCGGCTCAGCGGTTCGTATTCCGCCGGGCGCTTGTCACGGAAGGCGGCCAGCGCCTCCTTGGAATCGGGGAAACCGCTCATCCGCACCGTCGCGGCCTGTTCGAAGGCGTAGCCTGCGTAGAGGTCCATCCATTCGATGCGGTTCAGCACCTCCTTGCCCACGCGCACCGCAGTGGGGCTGAACCCCGCGATGCGGCGGGCAAAGCCGTGGGCGCGGTCGAGCAGTTCGCCCGGCGGCACCACGATCACCCCCGCCCCGGCGGCGGCGAAATCGGGGGCCGCCATCACCTCACCGGTCAGGAACATGCGCCGCACCAGCGGCTGCGGCGCCATCCGCGCCAGATGCCGCGCGCCGCCCATCACCCCCACGGTCAGTTCCGGCAGCCCGAACCGCGCGGTTTGCGACGCCACGACGAAATCGCAGGATGCCGCCAGCGCCAGCCCCGTACCCACCGCCGCGCCCTCGACCGCGGCGATGACCGGCACCGCGCAATCGGTGATGGCAAAGAACGCCTCGCGCACGCGCCACATGCGCTCATCGCCGTTTTCCGGCGTCATGGTGGCGAATTCGTCCAGATCGTTGCCGCCGGAAAAGTGCCGGCCCGCCCCGGTCAGCACCACCGCACGCACATCGGGCAGCGCCGCGTCGATGTTCTGGAACAGCCGCGCGATTTCCATATACATCGGCCGGTCGACCGCATTCACCGGCGGGCGGGCGAACCGGACCTCGGCCACGCCGTCGTCCAGTTGCCGCAGTTCCAGATGCTCGAACCCCGTCATCCCGGCCCCCTCAGGCAAAGCGCAGCCGCCGCAGGCCGGCGTCCAGATCGGCGATCAGGTCGTCCACATCCTCCAGCCCGATATGGATCCGCACCACCGGCCCGCCCTTCCATACCGCGACCTTGCGGTTTTCGGGATGCGCCGGAAGGATCAGGCTTTCGAACCCGCCCCAGCTGTAGCCCAGCTTGAAATGCGCCATGCCGCTGACCATCGCCTCCAGCGCGCCATCCGCAAGGGGGGGCAGTTCAAAGGACATGAGCCCGCTGGCCCCGGAAAAATCGCGCTTCCAGATCTCGTGCCCCGGCGCGCCGGGCAGCGCGGGGTAAAGAACCTGCCGCACGCCTTCCTGCCCTTGCAGCCATTCCGCCACCTTCAGCGCCGAGGCCTGATGCCGCGCCAGCCGGGTTTCCAGCGTGCGCAGGCCCCGCAGGCCGAGGTTGATTTCCTCGGTCCCCGCAACCGCGCCCATGTCCTGCACCGCCATGCGCACGGGCAGATAGGCGGCCTCGTTGCAGGCCACGACACCCAGCATCGCATCGGAATGGCCGACGATGTATTTCGTCGCCGCCTCGATCACCGCATCGACGCCGAGCGTGAGCGGCCGGAAAAACAGCGGCGTCGCCCAGGTGTTGTCGAGCGCGGTGCGGAGGCCGTGTTTCTGCGCCACCGCGACGATGGCGGGCACGTCCTGCATGTCGAAGGTGCCGGAACCGGGGGATTCCATGTAGATCAGCTTGGTGTTCGGCTGCACCAGCGCCTCGACCCCCGCGCCGATGGCCGGGTCGTAATAGGTGATCTCGATCCCCATCCGGCGCAGGGTGCGTTCGGCGCAGCGCCGCGCGATGTCGTATACGCTGTCGGGGATCAGCACATGGTCGCCGCTGTTCAGGAACGCCAGAAACACCGCCATGATCCCCGCCACGCCCGACGCGCAGGCGACAGCGGCATGGGCGCCGGAAATATCCGCCACCGCGGTTTCGAACGCGGCGGATGTGGGGGTGCCGTTGCGGCCGTAAAGTCGGCCGCTGAACGGGGTTTTCCACGCCTCGTCCAGTTCGGCGAGCGAGGAAAAGACGAAGGTCGACGCGCGGTAGACCGGCGGGTTGACGCTGACGCCCGACCCGTCGAGGTCGCGGCCCAGTTGCGTCAGGCGGGTGGCGATGCCGTGATCCTTGCTCACACCGAGGTCTCCTTGGGAAGGTCCGCCCGCTGGCCCCATTCGTGCCAGGAGCCGTCGTAGATGCGCCAGTCGTGCTTGCCCATGCGTTCCAGCTGCATCGCCAGGATCGCCGCCGTGACACCCGACCCGCAGGTGGAAATGATCGGCCGGCCCAGATCCACGCCCGCCTTTTCCAGCACCGCGCGCACCGCCTCGGGCGACAGGAAGCGGCGTTCGGGCGTGTCGTCCACGAATGCTGTCCAGGGGATGTTCACCGACTTCGGCATATGCCCCGAGGGCACACCCGGATAGCCCGAGGATTCGGTACCGTTGAACCGGCCCACCGGGCGCAGGTCGATGATCGTGGCGCTGTCGGCGCTAATGGCGGCCAGCACGTCCTCTGCCTGCACGATGTCGGCGGGCGGCGGCGCGGCGCGGAAGGTTTTCGGCGTGGCGGGTGCGGCGGCGCCGGTTTCCACCGGCCGGCCCTCTGCCTGCCAGCGCGGCATGCCGCCGTCGAGGATGCGCACCTTTTCATGCCCGAAATGGCGGAACATCCACCACAGCCGGGCCGAGACGTAATTGGCGTTGTAGACGATCACCAGCGTGTCGTTGTCCACACCCAGGCGGCCGATTTCCGCCGCGAACAGATCCGCGGCAGGCATCATGTTCACGTAAGGGGAATCGGGGTCCGAGACCTTGTTCAGGTCCACGAACTGCGCCCCCGGAATATGCCCCGCCGCGAACACGTCATAGCCGGATTTCTTCATTTCCGGCACGAACCAGGTGCAATCCAGCACGGCCATGCCCGGCGCGCCAAGACGTTCGGCCAGCCAGTCGGTGGTGACAAGAAACGGGTCCATCGGGTTCCTCCTTCAGGGGGCAGTCGCGGCGGGGGCCGGGGCTGCGAGTTCGGGGATTTCGGCGGCGAAATGACAGGCCACCAGATGGGGCAGGCCCGCGCCGCGCAATTCGGGCCGCTGCTCGGCGCAGATGGGGCGGGCATGCGGGCAACGGGTGCGGAAGCCGCAGCCCGAGGGCGGGTCGATGGGGCTCGGCAGGTCGCCCGACAGCCGCAGCCGCGTTCCCGCCATCCGGTCGGGGATCGAGGACACCAGCGCCTGCGTGTAGGGATGCCGCGCGTGGTTCCAGACCGATTCCGCCGGCCCCTCCTCCACGATCCGGCCGAGGTACATCACCACGATCCGGTCCGACAGATAGCGGACCACCGCCAGATCATGGGTGATGAACAGGAAGGCGATGCCCAACCGCGTCTGCAAATCGGTCAGCAGGTTCAGCACCTGCGCCTGCACCGACACGTCCAGCGCCGACACGATTTCATCGCAGATCAGCAGCGCCGGTTCCAGCGCCAGCGCCCGGGCGATGCTGACCCGCTGCCGCTGCCCGCCGGAAAGTTCATGCGGGTAACGGTCCAGCAGATGCGGGCCAAGGCCCACCTGCTTCATCAGTTCCAGCACCTTTTCCAGCCGTTCGGCCCGGTTGCCGATGCCATGCACCTTCAACGGCAGTTCGATGGTCTGGCGCGTGGTCAGCCGGGGGTTCAGCGACCCCATCGGATCCTGAAAGATCATCTGGACCACGCGCGCGCGCGTCAGCCGGTCGCCCCTGCCGCCCGAGGTTTCCCAGCCCGCCAGCCGCACCGCGCCGCCCGTGGGGGCATTCAGCCCCACGACACAGCGCGCCAGCGTGGACTTGCCGCAACCCGATTCCCCCACCAGCCCCACGGTTTCCCCGGTGCCGACCGACAGCGACACCCCGTCCACCGCCTTCAGCAGCCCGCCCCCGGTCGGGTAATGGACGCGCAGGTCGTCAAGCTCCAATGCCTTCTGCATCCGGTTCCCCCTCAGCCGATGGGAAAGTGGCAACGATACGCCCGGCCACCCTCTGCCGTCAGGTCCGGGCGCGTGGTCCGGCACAGATCGCCCGCCCGCGGGCAGCGCGGTTCGAACAGACAGCCCGGCGGGCGCTTTGTCGGCGCGGGTACGGTGCCGGGAATGTCGGTCAGCCGTTCGCCCGTCAGCCGGAAACTGCCATGCGGCCGCGCCGCCATCAGCCCGGCGGTATAGGGATGGCGCGGGGCCTGCATGATCTGCGCCACGGTGCCGGATTCCACCACCGTGCCCGCGTACATGACGATCATCCGTTCCGCCACGCGCGTGACCACGCCAAGGTCATGGGTGATCAGCATCAGGCTCAGATCCGACCGCGCCCGCAGTTCCACCAGCAGGTCGAGGATCTGCGCCTGAATGGTGACATCCAGCGCGGTCGTCGGTTCGTCCGCGATGATCAGTTCCGGCCCGCAGGCCATCGCCATCGCGATCACCACCCGCTGGCGCATGCCCCCCGAAAGCTGGTGGGGATAGTCGTCCAGCCGTTCGGCCGCGTGCGGAATGCGCACCATGTCCAACAGTTCCACCGCCCGCGCCCGCGCCGCTGCGCGGTCCATCGGGCGATGGGCCTGCAACACCTCGGCGATCTGCGCGCCGATGGTCATCACCGGGTTCAGCGCCGTCAGCGGATCCTGAAAGATCATGCCGATGCGGTTGCCCCGGATCGCCTGCAACGCCCGCTGCGGCTTGGTCATCAGATCCTCGCCCTGAAACAGGATCCGCCCCGCGGTCATCCGTTTCAGGTTCGACGGCAACAGCCCCATGATCGCCAGCGAGGTCAGCGACTTGCCGCAGCCCGATTCGCCCACCACCGCCAGCGCCTCGCCCTTGCCGATGGCAAAGCTCACATCCTCGACCAGCGGCGCCTTGGGCCCGGCGGCGATCGACAGGTTCTGAACCCCCAGAAGTGCCGTCATCGCGTCACCTTTCGCGCAGGCGGGGGTTCAGCGCGTCGTTCAGCGCATCCCCGATCAGGTTGATGGACAGCACCGTCACCACCACGAAGCCCGCCGGGATCAGCGTGATGTACCAGGCCGCCCGCAGGACCGACCGCCCCGCCCCGATCATCGACCCCCAGCTGATCACATTGGGGTCGCCCAGACCCAGGAACGACAGCCCCGCCTCGACGATGATCGCGGTGGCGACCAGCACCGAGGAGGCGACGACGATGGAGGACAGGCAGTTGGGCAGGATCTGCGTCAGGATGATGCGCGCATCCGACATGCCGATGATCCGGCAGGAATGCACGAAGTCATAGTTGCGCAGCCGCAGGAACTCGGCCCGCACCAGACGCGCGATGATCGGCCAGGACACGATGGAGATCGAGATGATCACGGTCGTCAGCGACGGCCCGATGACCCCCACGATCACCACCGCGGCCAGAAACGACGGGATCGTCTGCACCGCATCGGTGACGCGCATCAGCACGTCATCGGCCCAGCCGCGGTAATACCCGCTGACCGCCCCCACCAGCGTGCCCACCACGATCGACACCGCCGCCGCCGCCAGCCCCACAAGGATCGAGGCGCGCGCGCCGTACATGATGCCCGCCATGATGTCAGACCCCATCCGGTCGGTGCCGAAGGGCAGGCCCGGGCGTTCGCCCGGCCACAGCAGGGGGCGGCTGACCATCCGTGTCGGCCCCTCTGGGAACACATATCCCGCGACCAGCGCCATCGCGGCGATGGCGGCCAGCAGCGCAAGGCCCATGATGCCGCTCGGCCGCCGCAGGAACAGGCGCAGCTTGCTCGGTGTCGCGGTCATTGCAGTTCCACCCTCGGGTCCAGAAGGATGTAGAGGAAATCGACCACCAGGCTGACGCAGACCACCGCCAGCGAGGCGATGAACATCACCCCCAGCAACAGGTTGGTGTCGCGGGTGAAGATCGCATCGAAGGCCGTGCGCCCCATGCCGGGCAGGCCGAAAACCGTTTCCACCAGCACCGCGCCGCCGATCAGCGAACTGACCTGCAACCCCGCCATCGTCACGATGGGCAACAGCGCGTTGCGCAGCGCATGGCCATAGATCACGCGCCGCTCGCTCAGCCCCTTGGCGCGGGCGGTGCGCACGAAATCCAGATGCATGGTTTCCAGCATCGTCGCCCGGGTAAGCCGGCCATAGATCGCGGTGTAGAAGGTGCACAGCGCGATCACCGGCATCACCAGATGCGCCGCCACATCCTTGACATGGGTCCAGCCGGTATAGCCCGCCCCCACCGTCACCAGCCCGCTGGCCGGCAGCCAGCCCAGCCAGACGGAAAAGCACAGGATCAGCGCGATGGCGACGATGAACACCGGCGTGGCGTAGAACAGCAGCACCAGCACCGAAATCGCCGAATCGACCAGCCGCCCGGCATTGCGCGCCGCGATCACCCCCATCGCCGTGCCGACGACGATGGACAGCAGCACCGAAAACGCCACCAGCATCAGCGTGGTCGGCAGCCGCCCCAGCAGGATGTTCAGCACCGTGTCGGAATACTGGTGCGAATAGCCCAGGTCGAACTGCGCCAGCCGCAGGAAATACTTGGCGAACTGCACCACCACCGGCTGGTCCAGCCCGAACTGCCGGCGCAGCGCGGCGATCTGTTCGGCGGTCATGTCGGAGGTGCCGCTGAGCACGTCGAGCATGTCGCCGGGGGCAAGCTTGATCAGCACGAAGTTCGCGATCATGACCAGCAGCATCACCACCACCGCCTGCATCAGGCGGCGGGCGACGAAGCGCAGCACATCCATGTTCCAGAACCGCGATCGCCTGCGGCGCGTCCCCGCGGGCGCGCTCATCCGGCCGTCCCTGTCACGGCTGCCGGCCTTGCTGGCGCATGTACCATCCATCCATCCATCGGAGACGGACTCCAGAGCTGAGGGGTTGCCTTGAGATAATATTCTCGTCGTCAAACTGTTTTATACATGCCAAAAAGTCAAGCAATAAAACCCGCCCCGACCGCCCGTCCGGGCGCCGCGCAAGCCGGGGCAAGCCCTGACCTACAGGCGCGGTGCGACCGCGGGCCGGGGCTTGCCCCGGCCCGGTCCGCACCTTGCGGGAAGGCCGCTCAGGCGCCCGGCGGCGGTGCGTCGGTGCGCAGCGGGGGCAACGGGTCGGCGAAGCGTTCGACCTCGACCAGACAGGACTGCGCCGAACAGCCCTGCCCCAGATCCGAGGTGCCGATGTCGCGCGTCAGCACGTTGGGGTTGCTGGAACGGTCCAGCCCCTCGCCCTCGGGGTCGAAGGACGCGCCGGTGGGCAGGCTGATCACGCCGGGGATGATGTCGCCCGAAAGCTCCACCCCCGCCAGACAGGCGCCGCGGCCGTTGAAGATGCGCACCATGTCGCCCGCCCCGATCCCGCGCGCGGCGGCGTCGGCGGGGTGCATCAACAGCACCTCGCGCCCGTTGATGCGGCCCGCGCGGCTGTGGCTGCTGGACTCCATCTGGCTGTGCAGCCGCCGGGGCGGTTGCGGCGTCAGCAGGTGCAGCGGATAGCGCGCCGCCAGATCCGCGCCGAGCCATTCCTCGGGGTCCAGCCAGACCGGATGCCCCGGCTGCGCCGGATCGCCCTTTTCGGCGACGAAGGGGCAGAAGATCTCGATCCTGCCCGAAGGCGTGGCCAGCGGCAGCCGTTCCGGTTCGGCCCGGAACCGACCGAGGATGGCGTGGTCGTCCTCGGGTTCGGGCATGCGGAAGAAGCCTTCCTCCCAGAAGGTGTCGAAATCCGGCGCCGCGATCCCGCGGCGGGACAGCCGGTCGCGGATCCCCGCCCACATGTGGCGCAGCCACGCCATTTCGTCCCGCCCCTCGGTAAAGACGTCGCGGGTGCCCAGCCGTTCGGCCAGATCGGCGAAGATGTCGAAATCGTTGCGCGCCTCGCCCACCGGGGCCACGGCCTGATGCATCGCCAGCAGGAACGGGTCTCGCGACGATCCGCCGATGTCGTTGCGTTCCAGCGCGGTGGTGGCGGGCAGCACGATGTCGGCATGCCGCGCGGTCGAGGTCCAGTAGCATTCCTGCACCACCACCGTGCGCGGCCGCCGGAAGGCCCGGCGCAGGCGGTTGAGGTCCTGATGGTGGTGGAAGGGGTTGCCGCCGGCCCAGTAGATCAGCTGTATCTCGGGATACGGGATCACCGCGCCGTTGTAGCGGCAGCTTCCCCCCGGTTCCAGCAGCATGTCCGCCACCCGCGCCACCGGGATCGCATTGCCCACCGGGTTCGCGCCTTCGGGCAGGCCCGGCATCGGCGTGGCGTACAGCGGATTGCCCGGCGCGTTGATCGACCCATAGCCGAAGGCGAACCCCCCGCCCGGCAGCCCGACCTGGCCGAGCGCCACCGCCAGCGCGATGATCGCCCAATAGACCTGTTCGCCATGCCGGGCGCGTTGCAGGCTCCATGCCGCGGTCAGCATCACCCGCTTGCCCGGCAGGTCGCGCGCCAGCGCCTCGATCCGGTCCGCGGGGATGCCGGTGATGGCCGCCGCCCATTGCGGGGTCTTGGCCACGCCGTCCACCCGGCCCATCAGATAATCGGCATAACGGTCGAACCCCACGCTCAGCCGGTCGATCGCCGCGCGGTCCTCTTGCCCGTTGGCCAGCACCCATTGCGTCAGCGCCATCACCAGCGCCGCATCGGCGTTGGGCCGCAGCGGCAACCATTCGGCCCCGATGCCTTCGGGCACGTCGCGGCGGTTGGGCGTCACGTTGATCAGCCGCACCTTGCTGCGGCCCAGATCGCGGATCGCATCGGGATAGCGGTGCTGGCCGAAACCGCCCGACAGCACCTCCCAGTTCTTGGCGGCAATACCGCCGAAGGCGATGAACAGATCGCCATGTTCGCAGATCCCGCGCCATGAACTCAGCGTGGCGCTGACCGCATCGGCGCCGCCGACGATGCGCGGCAGGAAGGTCATCCCGGCGCCGAAGCTGTAGTTCGTCACCTGCGCGGTAAAGCCGCCGATGGTGTTGAGGAACCGATGCACCAACGTGCGCGCATGGTGCAGCCGCCCGGCGCTGGACCAGCCGTAGGACCCGCCGAAGATCGCCTGATTGCCCCATGTCCGGCGCACATGGGCAAGCTCGCCCGCCACCAGTTCCAGCGCATGGTCCCAAGGAATGCGGACGAATTCGTCCTCGCCCCGTGCGGCGCCGCCGTCGCCTTCCAGCCAGCCCCGCCGCACCACCGGCGCGGCGACGCGCAGATCGGATGTCAGCATTTCCGGCCACACCCCGATCAGGGGCGTGGGGTTGGGGTCATGTTCGAACGGCGCGACCGATTCCAGCCGCCCCTCGCTGACCTGCATCCGAAACGCGCCCCAATGAGAGGCGGACCGCAAGACCCTGGGCATCGTACCCTCGCCGCTAGATCGGTTATTACATCATATCCAATATCATAATCTGACATATTCATGCAACAAAGTTATCTATTATAGACCCCACGGCCCGAGTCGCCCCCCATTCCCCGCCCGCACCGCCTTCGGATCGACACGCGCGTCACATCCGTTTATTCATTTTCTTGCAATCGTTTCCCCTGATTCCCTGACCAGAAGAAACCCGCATGACCACGAAGCTCAAAGTCCGACAGGTCGAAGCCTTCAGGGCCGTGATGCAGCTTGGCAGCATGACGCTGGCCTCGGAACAGCTCGGCGTGTCGCAACCCGCGATCAGCCGCCTGATCTCCGACTTTCAGGAGGCGGTGGGCTACAAGCTCTTCACCCGCAAGCGCCACGGCATCCTGCCGACCGAGGACGCATGGCGGCTTTATCAGGAAGTCGAGAACGTCTTTACCGGCCTCGACGAACTCAGCCGCCGCGCCGCCGCGATCAAGAACCTGGAAATCAGCCATATCCGCATTTCGGCCGTCAGCGTGTCGGGCAGCAACCTGTTGCCGCAGGTGATCGCGGATTTCGTGAAGATCTATCAGGGGGTGAAGATCACGCTCGACATTTCGCGCCACGACAGGGTTCTGGAAACGCTGCTGTCGCGGCGGGCGGATGTGGGGATCATCTCGGGCAGCGATTTCACCGACGACCTGACGCGCGTCGCCCTGTCGCAGCGCCCCGCGATCTGCATCCTGCCCGAGGGGCATTTCCTGGCCGACCGCCCGGTGATCAAGGCCAAGGATCTGGCCGGCCTGCCCTTCGTCAGCTTTCCGCATGATGCGAATTTCCGCTTTCGCGTCGACAACCTGTTCGAACGCGCGGGCGTCGAACGCGACCTGCGGATAGAGGGCGGCACCCACGAATCGGTCTGCAACCTTGTTGCGGTGGGGCTCGGCGTGTCGATCATCAGCCCGTTCACCGCCCTGCTGCGGTCGCGCCTGCCGATCGTGGCGCGGCCGTTCCAGCCGGACCTGAACCTCGAAATCGGCCTGCTGTGGGACGAATCGCACATGTCCTCGGCCACGCGGCTGTTCACGGAATTCATGATCGACTGGTTCAAGAAGAACGAGGAAGCGATCTGCACGCTGGAGCCTCCGCCCCTGCGGCCCGCCGGCGTCCACCAGTTGCGCCGGCACGCAGCGCAGTCCTAGGGGAACGGAGGCAACCCTACCCCCTCGCCATATCCCGCAGGTCGGTCTTCAGCACCTTGCCCATCGGGTTCTTGGGCAGCGCGTCGATGAAGTGCCATTTGCGGGGCACCGCGTAATCGGCCAGATCCCGGGCGCAATGGGCGCGCAGCGCGGCGATGTCGGCCCCCTGCCCGTCATGCAGGACGACGAAGGCCGCCACATCCTCGCCAAGGTCGGGGTGCGGCACGGCGACCACCGCGGCCTCTTTCACCGCCGGGTGGCGGTACAGCACCTGTTCCACCGCCACCGACGCGATCTTGAGCCCGCCGCGGTTGATGATGTCCTTCTTGCGGTCGCGGAAGGACAGAAAGCCATCGCCATCCAGCACCCCGGCATCCCCGGTCAGCACCCGCCGCCCGGCAAAGGCCCGCGCCGTCGCCTGCGGATCGCGGTAATAGCCGAGCGCGACCGCAGGCGAAGTCACCGCGATCTCGCCCTCCGCACCCGGCGGCAGGGGATGGCCCGCGTCGTCCACGATCTCTATCCGGCAATGCGGCATGGCGCGGCCGATGGAACCGGGATGCGCCGCGCGTTCCTCGGGGTACAGCACCGTCCCCGCGGGGCCGCTTTCCGTCAGGCCGTAGATCTGCACCTGATCCGCGCCCGGCCATGTCTCGCGCAGGCGGCGGGCGACCTCTGGCGGCAGGGGCGCGCCGCCGCTGGCGATGCGCCGCACGCGGGACAGGTCGTGGCGCGCGGGGTCGAACGCCTGCTGCATGAAATGCAGCACGGACGGCACGCCGTGGTAGAAATTCGTCCCTTCTGCCCCGATCAGGCGCAGGCGTTCGTCATTGTCCACCATACCTTCCAGCACCAGCCCCGCGCCCGCGACCCAAGCGGACATCGCGGCGATGTTCAGGACCGAACTGGTGAACAGCGGAAACCCCGCCTGATACACATCCCCCGCCCGCAGGCCCAAGGCCGCGCCGCAGCACATCCCCGCCGCGATCATCGTGCGCTGCGAGGCCATCACCGCCTTGGGTCGCGCCGTGGTGCCCGAGGTGAACAGCAGGCAACCGAGCGCATCGGGCGAGATAGCACGTTCATAGGGCAGCGCAGGCGCATCCTCGGGGTCGGGCCAACCCGCGCCGATCACCACCTGCCGCAACGCAGGCGCAAGTGCTGCGAAACGCGGGGCGGAGGCCGGATCGGTCAGCAGGAAGGCCGGTTCCACCAGATCCAGATTGGCCGCAAGCTCCGTATCCGCCGCGCGAGTGTTCAGCGCCACCACCACCCCGCCAAGCGCCAGCGCGCCAAGGGCGGTCAGCATGAACTCCCGCCCCGCATCGTTGGTCAGGAACACCGCCAGCCGGTCGCCGGGGCGCAGGCCCATCGCCCACAGCGCCCCCGCCATCCGGTCGGCCAGCCGGTCCAGATCGGCGAACCCGTACCGCCGGCGCCCGCCCGCCCAGGCCTGCACCGACAGCGCGAAACCACCCGGGTCCTGCGCCGCGCGCGCGGCGATCAGGTCGCGGATGGTCAGCGGGGCCAGCGCCTCGGGCGTCATTGTCAGCGCAGGCGGGGCCAGGGCAGGCCCGCGCCGGTTTCGGCAAAGACGATGGTGCCGCCAAGTGCCGGCCCGCCCGCGACGGACACCCAGCCCTCGCCCCGCACAAGGCCGGTGCCGCCCACCCGCCGCGCCAGCGTCGCCGCCGTGGCCGCCGCATCGCGCACCCGCAGCACATAGCCCGCGATCGCCGGCAGGGGCGGCAGATCCGTCAGCACCGGCGCCGCCGCCACCGCGGGCAACAGCACGATGCGCCCGGCCGCCAGTTCCAGCACACGGCCGGCCCCGGCCGCCACCGGCGCCACCCCGGTGAAGGCCCCGATCCGCGCCGCCGAATCCGCCGGATCGGGGACGACGAACACCACATCCTCCAGCGCCTCGGCCCCGTTGGCATGGGTCAGCCAGCGATCCTGCCACAGCAGGTCGGGCGTCTCGTGCCGCACCATGATCAGCCGCGCCTCGGGCATCTTGTCGCGCGGGGAAATGGCGAGGGTGAAGCGCGCCAGTTCCTCGCCCGCCTCGGTCGGCACCATGCGCTGGTAGTTCATGTTCGACGCCGGGCTGAACCCGGCCCCGTTCAGCCGTTCGGCCTGATACACCGGATCGGGCGACCCGAGCGCCAGCAGATGCAGCCCGACATGCCGCGCCAGCTGTTCCCGGAACGCCGCCACCTGCGCCGATCCGTCGAACAGCGCGCCAGAGATTTCCAGATACCCCCGCCCCGGCAGCATGATGCAATGGTTCGCCATGCCGGTTTCGGCCAGCACGCCCTCGGCATTCGGCGCCAGTTGCTTGGACCGCGGCGCAAGCGTGAACCCCAGTTGTTCCAGCCGCGCGGCGGCGGCATCGAGGTCGGCGGCGCTATGCGCGATATGATCGGGCCAGAGCGCATCGCGCGCAGTCGGCAGGGCTTCGCTCATCTGATCCCTCTTTGCTTGGCGCCGGCCCGCGCGACACGGGCCGGCAGTCTGTCATCAGCCGCGCCAGGCGTGCGCGAGCGAACCGAACGACCCGATCGCGCCCACCGTGTGGTCGTGCACATCGGCCTTCGACACGCTGGACCGGTTGGTGGCGATCATCGGCAGCGACGGCAGGTCTGTCATCACGATCCGCTGGAAATCGGCATAGAGCTGCTTGCGCTTGTCCAGATCCATCTCCAGCCGCGCGGCTTCGAGGATCTGGTCCACCTCGGGGTTGGCATAGCCGGACCCGTTGGAGAAGGCGACGCCCTCCTTGATGTTGGACGACACGAAGAAACGGTGCACCCCGATGGTCGGATCGGGGCCCGAGGTGCCGACGACGATGCTCATGTCGAAATCGCGCGCGGTGTAGATGCGCTTGACGAAGCCCGCCATGTCCGCGGTGCGGATGGTCAGGTTGATGCCGATCTGGCGGAACTGTTCGCGCATGTATTCGGATGCGCGCAGCGGTTCATCTCCCCAGGGCAGCGGGTCGATGGTCAGGTCGAACCGCAGGCCGCCGTTGCCGCGCGGATAGCCCGCCTCGTCCAGCAGTTCCTCGGCCTTCTTCAGATCGGGCGCATAGGTCGGCACGCCCTCGGCGGTATAGAAATCGGCCTGTTCCTGATGCAGCGGCCCCGTCGCGGCATAGCCGAAGCCGAACCAGACGTTTTCCAGCAGCCAGTTCATGTCCATCGCATGGGCGATGGCCTGCCGGACCTTGGGGTTGCTCAGGATCGGGCCGCGCAGGTTGAAGTCGATGAAGGCCATGCTGAGGATGGTCTCATACCCCTTCTGCGTGACCGCAAAGCCCGGATCCGCCTGCAACCGCAGCACGTCGAGCGGCGGGATCATGCTGAACGACACCAGATCGGCCTCGCCCGTTTCCAGCATCGCGGTGCGCGTCGCGCTGTCGGACACATAGCGGAACACGACGCGATCCAGATAGGGCTTGCCGGTATCCCAGTAGTCGGGGTTCCGTTCCATCACGATGCTTTCGCCGACGGTATATTCCACCAGCTTGAACGGCCCCGTGCCCACGGGTTTCGTGTTGTGCGGGTTCTGCATGATGTCGGTGCCCTGATACAGGTGCGCCGGCATCATCGGCGATTCCACCGCGTCGAGCGATTTCAGGATCGCCGGCGCCGGGCGGCTGAGCACCAGCACCGCGGTGTGGTCGTCGGGGGTTTCCACCGCCGTCACGGGTTCGAACGTCACGCGGCCGCGGCCGTGGTGGACCTTCAGGATCTCCATGAAGGTGAAGGCCACGTCCTTGGCGGTGAAGGGCGCGCCGTCGTGCCATTTCACCCCCTGCCGCAGGTTGAAGGTGATGCGCAGCCCGTCCTCGGATACCTCCCAGGATTCGGCCAGTGCCGGGCGCATGACCATGCCGAAGTCATAGTCCACCAGCCCGTCGAAGAACTTGGCCCCGAGGTTGGTTTCCGGCCCGGCGGTGGTGATCGCCGAGGTCAGGTAGGACGGCGGCGGCCAGGCCACCACGGTGACGATCCCGCCGGGCTTGGGATCGGCCGCCCATCCCTGCCCGGGCAGGGCCAGGGCGAGCGCGCCAAGGGCCGTGGTGCCGAGAAAGGTCCGGCGATGCATTCTAGTCGACAGGGCTGCCATGCGAACATCCTCCGAGGGGAACACCATGCGACCGCCCGGCAGGGGGGTAGCGGCTTGGAACCTGCCCCCGGGTCCAGCGCGTGCAGCCGTCACGTCAACATGCGTATGACATAGCTTTTATCGAGTCAACGTAAAGTTGGAATGACGAACTGTTATATGTCAGCCGCCGGAAGCGGGCCACAGCCTCCGGTTAAATATAATGTGCAATAGGTATTGTGCATATGTTGACACCACGCACGTTATATAATACGCAGGGCGGGACCGGCCGTCCCATGCCGCCGCCGCGGTGCGCCGGTCGGGCATGGCCGGCAATTCCGCAGGAAAAACATGGGCGAAGCACAGCATTCCGGTAACTTCGACGTCCTGCCGCCCGCGGCCGATGTCGTGATCGTCGGCGGCGGGATCGTCGGCGTCAGCACCGCCTATTTTCTGGCGAAGAAGGGCCTCTCGGTCGTCCTGTGCGAAAAGGGCGGGTTGGGCGAGGAACAATCCAGCCGCAACTGGGGCTGGGTGCGCAAGATGGGGCGCGACGTGCGGGAAATCCCGCTGATGATCCGCGCGATGGAGATCTGGAAGGATCTCAACGCCATCTGCGGCACCGAAACCGGTTTTCGCGTGCGCGGCATCACCTATTTCTTCGACAAGGAAGGCGACGCCGCCCGCTATGACCCCTGGATGAAGGCGGTCGCGCCCTACGATCTGGACACCCGGCTGATCGGGCAGGCGGAAATCGACCGCATCGCGCCGGGCGCCACGCACAAATGGGCCGGCGCGCTGCATACGCCCAGCGACGGTTTCGCCGAACCGCATCTGGCCACCCGCGCCATCGCCGCCGCCGCCCGCGCCGCCGGCGCCCATATCGTCGAGGCCTGCGCGGTGCGGGGGGTCGAAACCAGCGCCGGCACCATCAGCCATGCCGTCACCGAACGGGGCACCGTCCGCTGCAACGCGGTGGTGCTGGCGGGCGGGTCTTGGTCCACCTTCTTTGCCCGCAACATGGGCGTGCGCCTGCCGCAGATGAAGATCCTGTCGCAGGTCGCGCGCACCCGGCCGCTGACGGGCGGGCCCATCGGCTGCGGTTCCGGCCCCGGCTTCGGGTTCCGCCAGCGGCTGGATGGCGGCTACAACTTTTCCATGCGCGCGCTCAATCCGGTGGACATCACGCCGGACGGGTTCCGGTACTTCAAGGACTACATCCCGGCGCTGAAACACGAATGGCGCGGCATGCTGTTCCGTGTGGGCGAAGCCTCGGTGCGCGAAACGCTGACCGCGGCGCATTGGAAGCTCGACCAGCGCACGGTGTTCGAAAAGGTGCGCATCCTGCGGCCCAAGGCGTCGGACAAGGTGCTGAACCGGGCGCTGGCCAATATCCGGCGGATCTTTCCCCATCTGGGCGAAATCCAGGTGGCCGAACGCATGGCCGCATGGATCGACACCAGCCCCGACGCGATCCCGGTGATTTCCGGCGTGGACAGCCAGCCCGGCTTCTACATCGCCACCGGCTTTTCCGGCCATGGCTTCGGCCTCGGCCCGGCGGCGGGCGAGCTGATGGCCCAGATCGTCGCGGGCGAAACCCCGATGGTCGACATCACGCCCTTCCGCCACAGCCGCTTCATCGACGGTTCGCCCATCGAGCATTGGCCGGTAGCCTTCTGATCCCGTGGACCGGCGCGCGCGGGCGGGGCATAATCGGCCCATGCTGCTGTGCCGCGCCTGCCTGACCCTACACGATGCGCCGGGCCCGCGCTGCCCGGCCTGCCGGTCGCCGCGCGTCACGCTGCATGCGGAACTTACCGCGCTCTCCATCGCGCATATCGACTGCGACGCCTTCTATGCCAGCGTGGAAAAGCGCGACGACCCCACCCTGCGCGACCGCCCGGTGATCGTCGGCGGCGGCCAGCGCGGGGTGGTATCGACCTGCTGTTATATTGCACGGATCAACGGCGTACGGTCGGCCATGCCGATGTTCCAGGCGCTGAAGCTCTGCCCCGAGGCGGTGGTGATCAAGCCCCGGATGGCGGTCTATGCCGAGGTTTCGCGCGCCATCCGGGGGATGATGGAGGATCTGACCCCCGCCATCGAACCCCTGTCGCTGGACGAGGCGTTTCTGGATCTGACGGGTACCGAACGGCTGCACGGCGCGGCGCCCGCGCTGATGCTGGCGCGGCTGGTCGCGCGGATAGAGGCGGATCTGGGCGTCACCGCCTCGGTGGGGCTCTCGCACAACAAGTTCCTCGCCAAGATCGCGTCGGACCTCGACAAGCCCCGGGGGTTTTCGGTGATCGGGCGGGCGGAAACCGATGCCTTTCTGGAAACGAAACCCGTGCGCATCATCTGGGGCGTGGGGCTGGCGACGCAGGGCGCGCTGGAACAGGCCGGCATCCGCACCCTCGCCGACCTGCGCCGGTGGGACCATGGGGACCTCGTGGCGCGCTTCGGCCAGACGGGCGAGCGGCTCTATCACCTTGCGCGCGGGCAGGATACGCGCCGCGTCAATGCCCATGCGCCGGTCAAGTCGATTTCCAAGGAAACCACCTTCAACGAGGATACCGCCAATGCCGACCTGCTGGACGGCCATCTGTGGCGGCTGGCCGAACAGGTGGCCGACCGCGCCAAGGCCAAGGCGCTGGCGGGGCGGACGGTGACGCTGAAACTGAAACGCGCCGACCACCGGATCGTGACGCGCCGCACCACCCTGCCCGCCCCCACCCAGATCGCCGACCGGATCTATCGCACCGCGCGGGTGCTGTTCGACGGCGGCGCGGCGCAGGCGGGGCCGTTCCGGCTGATCGGGGTGGGGCTGTCGGACCTGACGCCCGAAAGCGCCGCCGACACCACCGGCGACCTGCTGGACCCCGGCGCAGGCCGCCGGGCGGCGGCGGAACGGGCGACCGACGCCATCCGCGCCCGGTTCGGCGCGCAGGCGATCATCAAGGGCCGCGCGCTGCGCTAGGTCACCGACTCCTATTGCCTCAAGCAGATGCGTATAGCGGCGAGGTGGACGGAAGCGAGGAAGTTTTCGTCGGTCTTGTCGTATCGGGTGGCGACTGCGCGGAAGTGCTTCAGCTTGTTGAAGAACCTCTCGACAAGATTGCGCCTGCGATAGAGTGTCCGATCAAAGGCCGGGATCCGCTTGCGGCCCGGCATCGGCTTGATGTTGGCCACCGCGCCCCGCGCCGCCAGGGGCTCGCGCAGATAGTCGGCGTCATAGCCGCGGTCCGCCAGCAGGGTCTGGCCCGGCCCCACCGTGCCCAGCATGTCCACCGCCGAGCGTCCGTCATGGGCCTGTCCGGCGGTCAGCTTCAGCCGGATCGGTCGGCCCGCCGCATCCACCAGAGCGTGGATCTTCGTCGTCAGCCCGCCGCGCGAGCGACCCATGCGATCGGATCGCCCCCCTTTTTCGGGCCATTCGCCCCGTGCTGGTGAACCCGGATCGAGGAGGAGTCGATCATCTGGACATCGCCATTGTAAGCCTCTGACACGGCTTGCAGAATGCGCGCCCAATGGCCGGCCCTGCGCCAGCGGTTGAAGCGGTTCACGCAGGTCGTATAGGGCCCGTAACGCGCTGGAATGTCGGCCCAGGGCGCACCCGTCCTCAACCGCCAGAAGATGCCGTTCAGCACCCGCCAGTCATCCACACGCTTCACCCCCCGCACCTTCGTCGGCAGCAGAGGCTGAATCACCGACCACTCGAAATCCGTCAGATCAAAGCGACCCATGACCACCTCCCCACCCGCGGGAAGTGAATCACAGCCCCCGAAGATTGGGAATCCCATTTATGGGTATGTGACCTAGGGCGGATTACCCCCTTCGGGCCGGGCGGGAGAAGGAAACGCACTGCGTTTCCCCGCCCGTCGCGCGACGGCGCCACTGGAAACGGAGATGCCGGGAAAACTGGATAGGCCGGCGCCTGCCCCGGCGGGCGAGAAGCGCCCGCCATGGGCGGGGCGGGCGCTGGCCGGGGGCTTGGGGCCCCCGGCCGGGGCAACGCTATCTGCACCGCGATGGCGAAGGCACGCGCCTTCGCCAGACAGAGCGGCGGAGCTGAACCCGGCCTATTCCGCCGCCAGCGCCTCGGCCCCGCGGCCGAAGGCGGTGATTTCCGCCACCACCCCGGCCAGCCGGGCGCGGATTTCCGCGAAACCCGGCCCCGGGGCCACGCGGGTTTCATCCATGTAGAGCGCGCGGTCGATTTCCACCTGCACCACATGCTGCCCGCGCGACGGCCGGCCATAGGCCTGCGCCACATAGGCCCCGGCGAAGGGGTTGTTGCGCGCCACGCGGAAGCCGGCCCGCGCGAACGCCCCCTCGACCAGATCCATCACCTCGGCCGAGGCGGTGGCGCCGAAACGGTCGCCCAGAACCACCTCTGGCGCGGGCCGCCCCGGGCGGGCATGGGCGGCGATCGCGTCATGCGGCATGGAATGACAGTCGATCAGCAGCGATTCGCCAAACACCGCGCGGCTTTCGTCGATCAGCCCCTGCAAGGCGGCATGATAGGGCTGCCAGACCTGCACGATCCGCGATTCCGCCTCTGCCAGCGTCAGGCGGCCGCTGTAGATCTGCCGCCCGTTGGCCACCACCCGCGGGATCACCCCCAGCCCCGAACTGACCCGGGGGTTGAGCCCGCCGCGCCGCACGCCCTCGATCAGCGCGGGGTCCAGTTCATCCGCCGCGCGGTTCAGGTCCACCCAGGCGCGCGGCAGACGCGCGGCCAGCAAAGGCGCGCCCAACCGCGGCGCATCGGCGAAAAGCGCATCGACAAAGGCATCCTCGGACGACCGGATGGCGAGCCCGTCCAGCAGGCTTGCCGTCAGCAGCGCCGCCGGATAGTCGCGCCCCGAATGCGGCGAGGCAAAGATCGCCGCCGTCGTCCGCGCCGCGGGAAGAAACAGGTCATAGGCCGCTGCCGACATCGCCATCCTCCATCCCGAAGGTATAGCCGGATTGCCCGCGGCCCCGAAAGCCTGTTTGGTCATGCGGTTGCGCGGCGTCATGCGGCGGGGAATTCGCGCGGCCGCACATCCGGCCCCCTTGAACAGCGCCGCGACTCCCTCTATAGACCCTCCACCGACGCGGTACTGCCTGCGCCATTCGGCAAGGGCGGGAATGCGGCACGGGCGCGTAGCTCAGCGGTAGAGCACTACGTTGACATCGTAGGGGTCACAGGTTCGATCCCTGTCGCGCCCACCATCCGCCCTTCGGGGCATGTCATTTGGGAAGGCGCACCTGCGCCGCGAAAGGAGAGGACCGATGAAGGTTGCGAACTCGCTCCGCTCGCTCAAGCAGCGTCATCGCGATTGCCAGGTCGTGCGCCGCAAGGGCCGCGTCTACGTGATCAACAAGACGCAGAAGCGCTACAAGGCCCGTCAGGGCTGATCGCGCACCGTCTTGGGCGAAATACCAAAGGCCGCCGGTTTCCCGGCGGCCTTTTGCGTTGTTCCCGCCGCGCGGGGGCGCCCCGTCAGGGCCCGCCCGCCTCGTTTTGCACCGGCGGAAGCCGCCGCTGTTCGGGATCGGCCTGCGGCGGTTGGCCCTGCCCGGGCGGCGTGGCGCGCGGGCGGTCGGCCGCGGGCGGATCGGGGTTGCGGCCCGGCCCCCGCACCTGCGGCGGGCGGGGTTCGGGCACCAGCCCCGGCGCCTCGCGCGGGGGGGTTGCCGCGGTCAGGCGGGCGATGCGCTGCTTGGCCTCCTGCGCGAAGGCGCCTTGCGGGAACTGGCGCAGATAGCCCTCGTAGGCCGCCACCGAATCGCCGTTGCGCGCCGCGGTCCACGCGGCCCTGTCCGCCGCGCGTTGCTGCTGTTGGCGGTCCTGCTGTTGCTGTTCCCGCTGCTGGCCCTGTTCCAGCACGGCGATGCGCTGGCGGGCGGTGTCGGCATGCACGCCGCGCGGGAATTCCGCCAGATAGCCGCGATAGCCCTGCAAGGTGTTGAGCGCATCCACACGTTCCCATGCCGCCTGTTCGCGCGCGGTTTCGCGCGATGCCGCGTCCTGCTCGCCCTGCAAGCGTTCCATCCGCTGGCGGGCCTCTGCGGCATGCGGCCCCCGGGGCCAGTCCGCCAGATAGGCGCGGTAGGCATCCGCCGTGTCGCGGTTGCGGGCGCGGTCCCAGGCCGCCTGTTCGCGGGCGGTGTCGTTCTGGCTGCTCAACTGTTCGATCCTCTGGCGGGCCTGCGTCACATGCGCCCCGCGCGGCCAGTCGGCCAGATAGGCGCGATAGCCCTCGACCGTATCGCGCTGGATCGCGCGTTCCCAGGCGGCGGCTTCGCGGGCGGCGTCGTTCTGGCCGCCCTGCAACTGGTCGATCCGCCGGCGGGCCTGATCGGCATGGGCGCCGCGCGGGAAATCCGCCAGATAGGCGCGGTAGGCATCCACGGTGTCGCGCTGCTCTGCGCGTTGCCACGCCACCCGTTCGCGCGCGCCGTCATCGCGGCTTTCCAGAACCTCGATCCGGTTGCGCGCCTGATAGGCATGGATCCCGCGCGGCCAGGCGGAAAGGTAGTCGCGATAGGCGGCCACCGTGTCGATGTTGCGCGCCCGGTCCCAGGCGGCGTGATCGCGCGCGTCGCTGCCCCCCTGAAGCGCGGCGATCCGCGCCCGGGCGTTCGCGGCAAAGGCCCCGCGCGGGTGTTGTTGCAGATATTGCTGATACGACTGCACAGTGTCGTAGTAGAGCGCCCGGTCCCAGTCGGAACGGTCGCTGCGGTCGTCGTCGCGGTCGCTGGCCAGCACGGCGAGGATCGCCAGCGCCGTCGCCGCGAACAGCCCCGTCGGGAAACGGTCCAGATAGGCCCGCGCCCCGGCGGCGGTGCCAAGGGCGCCGGTCTGGTCCCAATAGGCCCGCTCATCCGGCCGCTGGTCCTGCCGCGCGCGCACCGCGCCCGCCTCCGACCGCAGCCGGGCGATCTGCGCGCTGTCCACATAGCCCGTCGCGGGCAGGCCCGAGGCCCGCTGCCACGCCGTGATCGCCGTGCGGGTGCCCGCACCGAAGATGCCGTCCACGCCCCGGGTGTTGTAGCCGAGCGTCACCAGATCCTCCTGGATCGCCCGGCGCGAATCGCGGCTCAGCGTCAGCGCGGCCTCTGCCCGTTCGGCGATGCGCACGGGATCGTTCGCCAGCCGGTCGCGGGCAAGGCGCGCCTCTGCGGCATGGGCGCCGTTCGGCCAGGCGGTCAGAAAGCGGTCGTAGGCATCCGGCGTCCCCGCGGCGCGCGCGGCGTTCCAGTCGCGCAGTTCCAGTTCGGCCTGTGTCGGCGCAGGCGCAGGGGTGGTGTCGCGCGCGGGCGGGTAATAGCCGTCCACGGTCAGGAAGGGCGCCTGCCGCGACAGATACCCCTCGCCCGTCAGATCGGCGCGCGAGGCAAGCGCGGTGGCCGGCACCGTACCGCGGCGCAACAGCTGATCACGGGCAAAGGCCACCACAGGGGCCACCGGGCCGCGGATCACCGTCACGCCCTCCGGCACCTCCAGCGCGCCCGCACCGGGCGACAGGCCGGCGGCCAGCGGCACCTCTGCCGCCGTTTCGCCCAGCAACACCACCGCGCCCCCTTCGGGTGCGGCGGCGGCGATTTCCATCACGGCGGCAAGGTCGATCCCCTGCCCGCCCACGCCGGCAAGGCCGGGCCGGTCGGCATCGGCGCCCAGAAACCAGTTGCCGCTGGCGGAATGGGCGAACCGCCCCGCCAGCAGGATCAGGATCCGCGACGCGGGTTCGCCCTCGGCATGCACGCCTTCAAGCAGGTCCCGCATCCGCGCGGTGGTCATGTCGCCCCCCGCCCAGACCCCGAACCCCGCGGCCTGCAACCCGGACACCAGCCCCGGCGCATCCGGTTCCGCCCGGGCCTGCGTCGTGGGCGCATCGCCGTTCACCACCACCATCGCGCGCATCTGCGCAAAGGCGGGGGCAGCCATCGTCAGCATCAGCAGAAAGGCCAGAACACGCATGCATCCCCCCATTCGCACTGCGCCCGGCCTGCCCGTCGCGGACAGCCGACCGCCATCAACGAATGTAGTAACCCACGGCTTCCGCACAATGTTCCCGCGCGGGCGGGCGGAAAATCGGCGCAAGATCGCCGGGGGGCATTCAGCCCGCGGGGGTTTCCTGCTGACGCACCGGCGTGCCGCGCGGCAGGCTGCGCGTCATCTGCACCAGCGCCAGCCGCGCCCCCAGACCCACCGCTAGGCCGATCCCCGACAGCGCCAGCACCGTCATCCCCACCGCCTGCCCGGTGACAAGCCCGATCACGGCCAGCCCGCCGAAAATCCAGAACGCGGAAAAGCCCACGGTGCAGGCGATGGCGCAGAATTTCTTCATTCTTTCCTCCCGGGCGCGGTGCTGCGCCGTTTTGCCGCAGAGTTAAGATTGTCGCAGGGGGCGAGTCAACACGCATTCATAACCGGGAATTCATCCGGCGCGGCGCACCGGGCCTTGGTCGCGCCGCGCCCCGATGCTAGGCATTGGGGCGGAGGACCTCATGCCGCTGACCGATGACGCACGCGACGGCCTGATCCGCGCCGGGTTGAACCTGATCCAGCAGGGCCTGTCGATCTTCGACAGCGACCTGCAACTGGCGGTCTGGAACCGCCGGTATCAGGAGATGTTCCAGCTTCCCGACCGCTTCGTCACCATCGGCGCGGGGCTGGAGGACACCGTGCGCTTCCTTGCCGAACGGGGCGAATACGGGCTGGATCGCAGCGTGGAAGAGATCATCCGCTGGCGCATGGCCAAGACGCGCGAAACCGCGCCGCACTACATGGAACACGCCCGCCCCGACGGCCGCTGGATCGCCATCGAGGCCTCGCCCCTGCCGCAGGGGGGCCTTGTCACCGTCTATACCGACATCACCGAGATCAAGCTGCAAGAGGCCCTGCTGCGCACCCGGTCCGAGGTGCTGTCGGATCAGCTTCTGGCGCATGCCGAACGGCTGGGCCACGCGAACCGCGAACTCGCGGCGCAGTTTTCCGCGCTTCAGGCCACCAAGCGCGAACTGACCGAGATCGAATCGCGCACCCGCCTGACGACCGAAATGATGCCGGCCCATATCGCGCATCTCGACCGCAACCTGCGCTACACCTTTTCCAACCGGCGGCTCGGCAAGGTGCTGCCGGGGCGGCCCTCGGACATCGTGGGCCGCGATTGCGTCGATGTCCTGGGCGAGGGCGCCTTCGCGCAACTGGAGGCCAACCTGCGCCTCGCGCTGGACGGCGAGCCGAGCGCGTTCGAATTCACCGACCCGGTGACGGGCCGGCGCATCCGTTCGGCCTTCACCCCCGACCGCATCGGCGAGGGGCCGATCAACGGCGTCTACGTCCTGTCGATGGACGTGACGCAAGAGGCGCTGGCCCGCGAGGCGCTGACCCAGACCCGCAAGCGCGAGATGGCGGCGCAACTGACCTCGGGTCTGGCGCATGATTTCGGCAACCTGCTGACGATCATCCTCGGGTTGCAGACGCGGCTGGACCGCATGGACCTGCCGGCCCCGGCCCGCGATCTGGTGCAGGCGACGCTGGCGGCGGCGCGGCGCGGCGGCGTGCTGCTGGACCGGATCGGATCCATCGCCGGGCGGCGGTCGCTGCGGCAGGCGCCGGCGGAACTGGCCGTGGTGATCGAAGAGGCCGCGGTGCTGGCCCGCGGCACCCTGCCCGACCATATCCGGCTCGAGGTCGGGCCGGTGCCGGTGCGGGGGCGGCATCTGCTCGACACCGGGGCGTTGCAGGATTCGCTGGTCAACCTGATCCTGAACGCGCGCGATGCGATGGGCGCGGCGGGCGGGACGATCCGGCTGGAAACCGGCCTGACGGCCGACGGCGGGGTCGAAATCGCGGTCAGCGACGACGGCCCCGGTTTCAGCCCCGAGGCGCTGGACCATGCGCTCGACCCGTTCTTCACCACCAAGGGGGGCGAGGGCTCGGGCCTCGGGCTCGCCATGGTGAACGACCACCTCAAGATCGCCGGCGGCACGGTGGACCTGTCGAACCGCCCCGGCGGCGGCGCGCGCGTGGCCCTGCGCATGCCCTTGCGCCCGGCCGCGCCGGTACAGGACCGCAGCCGCATGGTGATGCTGGTCGAGGACGTGGACGAGATCCGCGAATCGGTGCGCGGCATGCTGCGCAGCCTCGGCCACCGCGTGATCGAGGCCGCCAGCGCCGAAGAGGCACTGGACCTCGCCGACCTGCCGGGCATCGACACCGTGCTGAGCGACATCATGCTGCCCGGCGCCATGACCGGGGTGGATCTGGCCGAAACGCTGACCGCCCGCGGCCTGCCGCTCCAGATCTGCCTGATGACATCGCTGCCGCAGCAACACCCGCTGCGCCAGCGCGCCGAGGCGCGGTTCCCGCTGCTGCCCAAACCCTTCGACGCGCCGGCGCTGACCGCGGCCCTCGCCGCGCTGCCGCCGCCTTCCTCCACCGCCCCCGGCACCTCGACGGAACCCGCCCATGCCCAATGACCTGAGCGCAACGCTGCTGCCCCATGTCGCCATCCTCGACGACGAGGCCGACATCCGCCGGATCCTTGCCGCCACGCTGGAAGAAGCGGGCTATCACGTCACCACCCATGCCAGCGCCGCCGAATTCGAGGCCGCCCTGGCCGACGGCACGCCCGAGGTCTGCCTGGTGGACCTGGGCCTGCCCGACAGCGACGGGCTGGCGGTGGTGCACCGGCTGGCGCTGGAATCGGGGGCGACGATCATCATCATCTCGGGCCGCGCGCAGGTCGAGGACCGGGTGGCCGGGCTGGAACTGGGCGCGGACGACTACATCATCAAGCCGTTCGAACCCGCCGAGGTCGTCGCCCGCATCCGCGCCCGCCTGCGCAAGGCCCCCCGGCCGGGCGCCGGGCGCAGCGGGCAGGTGGTGCGCTTCGCCGGCTGGCGGGCGGATTTCGACCGCTACATGCTGATCGGCGGCGACGGGATGGAAACCCCCTTCAGCCATGCCGAGGGCGAGGTGCTGCGGCTGTTCCTCGACAACCCCAAACGGCTGCTGTCCCGCGCGCAGATGCAGGAGGCGCTCGGCGGCACCGCGGGCGAAAGCTTCGACCGCGCGATGGATGTGCGCGTGTCGCGCCTGCGCACCAAACTGGGCGAGGATCCGCGCAACCCCCGGCTGATCAAGACGATCTATGGCGCGGGGTATATCTTCCTCGGCGACGTGGACTGGGACTGAGAGGGCCGCGCCGCGGGCCAGCCCCCGGACCCCCGGGATATTTGGGCCAGCCTGAAGAACAGTACATTCCAGCACGAAAGGCGCGGTCTGCATCTTCAGGCTGGACTTGAATATCCCCGCCGAAGGCCCCTGCACGCTCCACCCGCACCGCCGCCGGGCGGAGGGATTTCCCTGCTCATTTTCTGTCCATAAATATCCCGGGGTCCGGGGCAGCGCCCCGGCGCCCACCTCGCCGCAACGGCATCAGAAGTCGATCGCCAGCCCCTTGCGTTCCCAATCGCCGTAACGGACCGGCTCTGGCCCCTCGCGGCCGCCGAGTTCGGGCGGCAGGTCCAGCGCGCGGGCCTTGCGGCGGCGTTCCTCTGCCTCGGCCAGCGCGCGGCGGGCGGCGGGCGGCAGGTCGGGGCGCGGTTCGGCGTTCGGGGTGGCGGGATCGGTGTCGGACATCTGGGCCCCCTGCGGTTGCGGCGTTCCTTGTCTCGGCTGCCCGCGTGATATACCCGGGGGGCGGATCAGGCAAGGCGGGGCGCGCGGGATGGCGCAAGGGGTTGCGGCGCGGCGGGCGGCGCTGGCGGTGCTGGGGCAGGTGCTGGGGGCGCGGCGGCTTCTGGCCGATGTGCTGGCCGATGCGGCGGGGCCGCTGGCGGATCTGGCGGCAGAGGACCGGGCGCGCGCGCAGCGGCTGGCGCTGGCCACCCTGCGGCGGCTGGAACCTGCGGATACTGTCCTCGCCCCCCTTTTGCGCAAGCCCCCGCCCGCCATGCTGCGCAACCTGCTGCGGCTGGCGGTGGTGGAACTGGCCGAACGGCCCGCCGACGCGCATGGCATCGTCAACGCCGCCGTCGCCATCGCCCGCGGCAACCGGGCCACCGCCGCGCAGGCGGGATTCGTGAACGCGGTGCTGCGCCGGGTGGCGGAAATGGAGGCGCCCCTTGCCGCCCTGCCGCCGCAGCGTCTGCCGCCCTGGCTGCGCACGCCGTTGCGCAGCACCTGGGGCCGGGCCGCCGTCGCGGGGATCGAGGCCGCGCATGCGGCAGGCGCGCCGCTGGACCTGACGCCGCGCGACCCTGCGCAGGCGGCGGAATGGGCCGAACGGCTCGGCGCCGACCTGTTGCCGACCGGCAGCCTGCGGCTGGCGGCGGCGGGGCAGGTGTCGGCCCTGGCGGGCTATGACGGCGGCGACTGGTGGGTGCAGGATGCCGCCGCCGCGATCCCGGCGCGGCTGCTGGCGCCCGCGCCGGGCGAACGGGTGCTGGACCTTTGCGCCGCCCCCGGGGGCAAGACGATGCAACTGGCGGCGGCGGGCGCGCGGGTGACGGCGCTGGACATATCCGCCGCCCGCATGGCGCGGGTGGCGGAAAATCTGGCGCGCACCGGGCTGGCGGCGGACTGCGTGGCGGCCGATGCGCTGGTCTGGGAACCCGCGCAGCCCTTCGACGCCGTGCTGCTGGATGCCCCCTGTTCCGCCACCGGCACGATTCGCCGCCACCCCGACCTGCCTTTCGTCAAGGATGCCGCCGGGATCGCCGATCTGGCCGCCCTTCAGGCCCGGCTCATCGACCGCGCGCTGGCATGGCTGCGCCCGGGCGGGCGGCTGGTGTTCTGTACCTGCTCGATCCTGCCCGAAGAGGGCGAGGGGCAACTGGCCGCCGCCCTTGCCCGCCATCCGCTGGAGGTGGAGGTGGAGGACGCGATGCCCCCGGGCGCGGACCCCGCATGGCGCGCGAAGGGCGGCGGGTTGCGGCTGCGGCCCGACATGTGGGCCGACCGGGGGGGCATGGACGGGTTCTTCATGGTCCGGCTGCGGCGGCGCGCCTGATTGAAACGGTGACAGGAACGGGCCGCGCCGCTATGGTTCCCGCGGCAGAAAGCGGGGGGCAAACCCGCCGGGGCAGGGCAATGGCGGAGACGGAACAGGCATCACAGCCCGGGCAGGACGCGCCGCAACCCGGCCTGCGCGACCGCATCGCCGCATGGCGCGCGGGGCTTGGCCGGCCGGCGGTGGGATTCGTCGCGCAGCCCGAACCGCGCACCATCGGCATGGTGGCGCGGGGGCGGCAGTTGCTGGCCGGCAATTTCCTGCTGGCCGGCGTGCTGGTCGAGGCGCCGGGCCTGTCGCTGTGGGATGTGCCCGCACCGGAACCGGGCTTCACGGCGGCGGCGCAGGGCTTCGGCTGGCTCGACGATCTGGCGGCGGTGGCCGATCCGCAGGCGCGCACGCGGGCGCAGGACTGGCTGTTCGACTGGATCGACCGTTACGGCACCGGGCAGGGGCCGGGCTGGGTCCCCGACCTGACGGGGCGGCGGCTTGTCCGCTGGATCAACCATACCGCGCTCTTGTTGCAGGGCCGCGACCGGGCAGAGGCCGACCGCTATTATACCGCCCTGACCCGGCAGGCCCGGTATCTGGCCCGCCGCTGGTCCGCCGCCGCCCCCGGCCTGCCGCGGTTCGAGGCGCTGGCGGGCCTGACGCGCGCGGCGCTGTCGCTGGACGGGCTGTCGCCGCTGGTGGATCCGGCGGTGGCGGCGCTGGCGCGCGAATGCGGGCAGGAAATCGACGCGCAGGGCGGCATCCCCACCCGCAACCCCGAGGAACTGCTGGAGGTGCTGACCCTTCTGACCGGGGCGGCGCAGGCGCTGGCAGAGGCGGGCCAGTCCGCGCCCACCGCGCTGCACGACGCCATCGCCCGCATCGCCCCCACGCTGCGCGCGCTGCGCCATGCCGACGGGGGGCTGGCCCGGTTCCACGGCGGCGGAAGGGGGATGGAGGGGCGGCTCGACCACGCGCTGGCGGAATCGGGGGTGCGGGCGCTGGCGGCAAGCGGGCCGGCGATGGGCTATCTGCGCCTGTCGGGCGGGCGGACCAGCATCATCATCGACGCCGCCGACCCGCCCGGCGGGGGCGCGGCGGGAGGCGCCCATGCCTCGACCCTTGCGTTCGAACTGACCTCGGGCCGCCGGCCGGTGGTGGTCAGCTGCGGGTCGGGCCTGCCCTTCGGGGTGGACTGGGCGCTGGCGGGGCGCGCCACGGCCTCGCATTCCACGCTGGCGATCGACGGCTTTTCGTCGTCGCGCATGGGCCCGGGCCGGGGCCGCGCGCGGCTGGCGCTGGAGGATCGCGCGCATGTCATCCACCTGCGCCAGACGGCGGGCAACGGCGGGCATGCGGTGGTTCTGGGCCATGACGGCTGGTCGCAGACCCACGGGCTGACCCATGTCCGCGCGCTGGAACTGTCGAACGACGGCCGCAGGCTGGCGGGCGAGGATACGCTCGGCGCCGCGACCACGACGGAACGCAAGCGGTTCGACACGGTGATGGAACAGATGCGGCTGGCGGGCGTGCCCTTCGCCGTGCGGTTCCACCTGCACCCGGATGTGGACGCGGCACTCGACATGGGCGGGACCGCGGTGTCGCTGGCGCTGAAAAGCGGCGAGATCTGGGTGTTCCGCCATGACGGCGCGGGGCGGCTGTCGCTGGAACCCTCGGTCTATCTGGAAAAGGGGCGGCTGGCCCCGCGGGCGACAAAACAGATCATCCTTTCGGGTAGGGTGCTGGATTATGCCGCACAGGTGGGGTGGACCTTGGCGAAAGCGCAGGATACGCCGCTGGCCATCCGCGATCTCGACCGGGACGACCCGGTCATCTGAGGAGGCAGAGCCATGACCAACCTCGTGCCGATCGGCCGCGCGCTGATCTCGGTTTCCGACAAGACCGGCCTGGTCGATTTCGCCCGCGCGCTCGCCGCACGGAGGGTCGAGCTGATTTCGACCGGCGGCACCTCGCTGACGCTGCGCACGGCGGGGCTGAAGGTGCGCGATGTGGCGGATGTGACGGGCTTTCCCGAAATGATGGACGGCCGGGTCAAGACGCTGCATCCGATGGTACATGGCGGTCTGCTGGCGCTGCGCGACGACGACGAACATCTGGTGGCGATGGCCGCCCACGGGATAGAGCCCATCGACCTGCTGGTGGTGAACCTCTACCCGTTCGAGGCGACGGTGGCCAAAGGCGCCGATTACGACACCTGTATCGAGAACATCGACATCGGCGGCCCGGCGATGATCCGCGCCGCGGCCAAGAACCACAAGTTCGTCACCGTGGTGACGGACCCCGAGGATTACGCGACCCTGCTGGACCAGCTTGCCGCCCATGACGGCGCCACCGGCTATGCCTATCGCCAGCGGCAGGCGCAGATCGCCTATGCCCGCACGGCGGCCTATGACGCGGCGGTTTCCACCTGGATGGCGGGCGCCATCGGCCAGCCCGCCCCGCGCCGCCGCGCCTTTGCCGGAACGCTGGCGCAGACGCTGCGCTATGGCGAAAACCCGCATCAGGCGGCGGCCTTCTACCTTGACGGGTCGGACCGGCCCGGGGTGGCGACGGCGAAGCAGTGGCAGGGCAAGGAACTCAGCTACAACAACATCAACGATACCGATGCGGCCTTTGAACTGGTGGCCGAATTCGACCCCGCCCAAGGCCCCGCCTGCGCCATCATCAAGCACGCCAACCCCTGCGGCGTGGCCCGCGGCGCGACGCTGGCCGAAGCCTATGCAAGGGCCTTCGACTGCGACCGCACCTCGGCCTTCGGCGGCATCATCGCGCTGAACCAGATGCTGGATGCCGACACCGCCCGCAAGATCACCGAAATCTTCACCGAGGTCGTCATCGCCCCCGAGGCCACGCCCGAGGCGCGAGAGATCTTTGCCGCCAAGAAGAACCTGCGCCTGCTGACCACCGGCGCGCTGCCCGATGCGCAGGCCGGCGGGCTGGCGTGGCGGCAGGTGGCGGGCGGGTTTCTGGTGCAGGACCGCGACGTTTCCGCCATCACCGCGGCCGACCTGAAGGTGGTGACGAAACGCGCCCCCACCGAACAGGAACTGAAAGACCTGATGTTCGCCTGGAAGGTCGCCAAACACGTCAAGTCGAACGCCATCATCTATGTCCGCGACGGCGCCACCGTCGGCGTCGGCGCAGGCCAGATGAGCCGCGTGGACAGCACCCGCATCGCCGCCCGCAAGGCGCAGGACATGGCAGAGGCATTGGGCCTGCCGAGGCCCCTGACGCAAGGGTCGGTCGTCGCGTCCGATGCGTTCTTCCCCTTTGCCGACGGGCTGATTTCCGCGGCAGAGGCCGGGGCGACCGCCATCATCCAGCCGGGCGGATCCATGCGCGACGCCGAGGTGATCGCCGCCGCCGACGAACGCGGCCTTGCCATGGTCTTTACCGGCCAGCGGCATTTCCGGCACTGACGATGCGGCGGCTGTGGCTGACGGCCATCGCGGCCTTCGCGCTGGATCAGGCCAGCAAGCTGGCGGTGATCCACCTTGTGCGCCTGCCGCTGCGGGGCGAGGTCGATGTGATCGACCCGCTGCTGAACCTGCGGTGGGCCGAAAACCGCGGCATCAACTTCGGCCTGTTCGCGCATGACGCGAATGCCGCGCGGTGGGTGCTGATCGCGCTGGCGCTGGCGATTTCGGCCTGGGTCGTCCACTGGGCCCGGCGCGAGAGGCAGAACCGCTGGACGCAGATTTCCGCGGGCCTGCTGGTGGGCGGCGCCTTGGGCAATGTGGTGGACCGGCTGGCCTATGGCTATGTCGCGGATTTCCTCAACATGTCCTGCTGCGGGATCGAAAACCCCTATGCGTTCAACGTCGCCGATGTGGCGATCGCGGCGGGCGCGATGGGTCTGGTGCTGTTTTCCGGCGGCAGCGGCAAGGCGCCCGCCCGCAAGCCGCGCCGAAAGACCCCGTGACGTGACGGGGCCTTTGCGCTAATACGGCGGGGAAGAGCGGGCAAGGAGTCTCGGATGCAGGCGGGAAAGGGCATGATCGGCGGCGCGGCGCTGATCCTGATTCTGGCGCTGTCGGCCTGTGGCGGCGGGCGCGGCGACGCGCCGGTGCTGCGCAACCTGCGGTCCGCCACCGGCGGGCCGGACGAATTTGCCATCCTGCCGCCCAAGCCGCTGCAAATGCCCCCGGATTTCACCGCCCTGCCCGAACCCACCCCCGGCGGCGGCAACCTGACCGACCGCGACCCGATGGCCGATGCAATGGTGGCGCTTGGCGGCAAGCCCGGCGCGGGCGGCAATGACGGCGCGCTGGTCGCCGCGGCCTCGGCGCATGGCGTCTCGCCCACCATCCGCGAGGATCTGGCGCGCGAGGATTATGCGATCCGCGACCGCAACCGGCCCAAGCTGCTGGAACGCCTGTTGGGCACCGATGTCTACAACAAGGCCTATTCCGACCAGACCGTGGAACAGCAACGCGAACTGGAACGCTGGCGCGCCGCCGGCCGGCGCACCCCGGCCTCGCCTCCCGATCCCAAGCAATGGCCCGAACTGTCGCGCTAGGTCACAACCGCGTATGCCCGGCTTGCGGCGCCGCGCGCGCCGGTTAGGCTGCCCGGGCACCCCCGGCCTAACCGGAGCCTCCATGCGCCTGATCGCCCTCTGCCTTGCCCTGCTGTTGCCCGCCCTGCCGCTGCATGCGCAGCCGGTGACGGATTTCACCCTGCCCAACGGCCTCGAGGTCGTGGTGATCGAGGATCACCGCGCCCCGGTGGTGGTGCAGATGCTGTGGTACCGCACCGGTTCCGCCGACGAACCCGCGGGCAAATCGGGCATCGCGCATTTCCTTGAACATCTGATGTTCAAGGGCACCGAAAAGATCGGCCCCGGCGCCTTTTCCGCGGCAGTAGAGGCACAGGGCGGCAACGACAACGCCTTCACCAGCACCGACTACACCGCCTATTTCCAGCGGGTGGCGGCCGACAGGCTTTCCCTGATGATGGAGATGGAGGCCGACCGCATGGTGAACCTGCGGCTGGCCGAATCCGACGTGCTGACCGAACGCAACGTGATCCTGGAAGAACGCACACAGCGGACGGACAGCGACCCGGGCGCGTTGTTCAACGAACAGCGGCAGGCGGCGCAGTACCTCAACCACCCCTACGGCACGCCGATCATCGGCTGGCGGCATGAAATCGCGGCGCTCGGCCCCGAGGACGCGCTGACGTTCTACCGCGCGCATTACGCGCCCAACAATGCCGTGCTGGTGGTGGCGGGCGACGTGGTGCCCGACGAGGTGCGCGCGCTGGCCGAAACGCACTACGGCCCGATCCCGGCGAACCCCGACCTGCCGCCGCGCATCCGCCGGGCGGAACCCCCGCAACTGGCCGAACGCCGGGTGATGTTCGCCGACCCGCGCGTGGGCCAGCCCTATGTGATGCGCACCTATCTTGCCCCCGCGCGCAAGACCGGCACACAGGACCGCGCCGCGGCGCTGGTGGTGCTGGCCGAACTTCTGGGCGGCTCGCCGGCGACATCCGTGCTGGGCCGGGCGCTGCAATTCGACAAGCAGACCGCGACCCATACCTTCGCCTGGTACGATGCCGTCGCGGTGGATGACACGTTGTTCGGCCTCGGCGTCGTCCCGGCAGAGGGCACCACGCTGGAAGAAGCAGAGGCCGCGATGGATGCCGTTCTGGCGCAGTTCCTGGCCGATGGCGTGGATCGCGCGGCGTTCGAGCGGATCATGGCGCAGCTTGAGGCGGCGGAGGTCTATGCCCGCGACAACACCCAGTCCGTCGCCCGCCGCTATGGCGCGGCGCTGGCCTCTGGCCTGACGGTGGCGGATGAACGCGCCTGGCGCGGTGTCCTGCAATCCGTCACCCCCGACGCGGTGATGGAGGCGGCAAAAGACGTCTTCGACCGCCGCCGCGCCGTGACCGGCCATCTGATGCGCGAGGTGACGCCATGAACCGCTTTCTCGCCCTTGTCGCTGCCGCCACGATCTGGTCCCTGCCGGTGCAGGCGGAAATCCCGATCACCGAGGTGAAATCCCCCGGCGGCATCACCGCCTGGCTGGTCGAATCGCATGACATCCCCTTTGTCGCGCTGGAACTGCGGTTCCGGGGCGGCGGCAGCCTCGATACGCCCGAAAAGGCCGGGGCAGTGAACCTGATGGCCGGGCTGCTGGAGGAAGGCGCGGGCGATCTGGATGCGCGCGGCTTCGCCGAGGCGCGCGACGCGCTGGCAGCCGATTTCCGCTTTTCCGCCGGCACCGATGCGGTCGCCGTTTCCGCCCGGTTCCTGACCGAATCGCGTGCCGATGCCGTCACCCTGTTGCGGTCCGCGCTGACCGAACCGCGGTTCGATGCCGATGCGGTGGAACGGGTGCGCGGTCAGGTGCTGTCGAGCCTGCGGTCGGCGGAAAAGGACCCCGGCACCCTAGCCTCGCGCGCCTTCGACGCGCTGGCCTTCGGCGCCCATCCCTATGCCCTGCCGCTGGACGGCACGCTGGAAACCGTGCCCGCCCTTACCCGCGACGACATCGCCGCCGCCCATCGCGGCGCACTGGCGCGCGACCGGGTGCATGTCGCCGCCGTGGGCGACATCGGGCCCGAGGAACTGGGCAGGCTGCTGGACGACCTGCTGTCCGGCCTGCCCGAAACCGGCGCCCCCCTGCCCGGCCCCGCCACGGTGGACCTGACGCGCGGCATCACCGTGCAGGAATTTCTCGGCCCCCAATCCGTCATCATCTTCGGCCACGAGGGCATCCCCCGCCACGACCCCGATTTCATCCCGGCCTATGTCGCCAATGAAATCCTCGGCGGCGGCCGCTTTTCCGCCCGCCTGATGCGCGAGGTGCGCGACAGGCGCGGGCTGACCTATGGCGTGGGCAGCTATCTCTATACCCTCGCCAGCGCCGATCTGGCGATGGGGCAACTGTCCACCGCCAACGCGACCGCAGGCGCAGCCATCGAGGTCGTCCGCGCCGAATGGGACCGGATCGCCGAAGAGGGCGTGACGGCAGAGGAGCTGGAGGCGACCAAGACCTACCTGACCGGATCCTACCCCCTGCGGTTCGACGGCAACGCGCCCATCGCGCGGATCCTCGTGGGGTTGCAGTTGCTGGGCTATCCCATCGACTACCCCGCCGCCCGCAACGCCATGGTCGAGGCCGTGACGCTGGAGGATGTGAACCGCGCCGCCCGGCGGCTGTTCCGCCCCGACAACCTGCGCTTCGTGGTGGTGGGCGCGCCCGAGGGGCTGCCGCAGGACTGACGATCCCGGTGGCCGAATCTGCACGCACATGCTAGGGATGGTGGCATGAACGCCAGCGCCCCCAACATCAGCCCGACCCACCGCCCGGTCATCCGGCAGCTGGACGAATCCGCCATCAACCGCATCGCGGCGGGCGAGGTGGTGGAACGTCCCGCATCCGCGGTGAAGGAACTGGTGGAAAACGCGCTGGATGCCGGCGCGCGGCGGGTGGTGGTGGATTACGCCGATGGCGGCAAGACCCTGATCCGCGTCACCGACGACGGCTGCGGCATGGCGCCGGGCGACCTGCCGCTGGCGCTGTCGCGGCATGCGACCTCGAAAATCGACGGGTCGGATCTGTTGAACATCCACACCTTCGGCTTTCGCGGCGAGGCGCTGCCGAGCCTTGGCGCCGTGGGCCGCCTGACCCTGACCTCGCGCACGGGGGGCGAGGGGGCGGCGACGGTCACGGTTGCGGGCGGGCGCATGGGGGCTGTGGCCCCGGCGGCGCTGACCCGCGGCACGGTGGTGGAACTGCGCGATCTCTTTTACGCCACGCCCGCGCGGCTGAAATTCCTGCGCACCGACCGCGCCGAATCGCAGGCCATCGCCGACACGATGCGCCGTCTGGCGATGGCCGAACCCGGCGTTGGCTTTACCCTGCGCGATGTGTCGGGCGGGGGCGAGGGGCGGGTGGTTTTCCGCGTGGACCCGGAACCGGGCGATCTGTTCGACGCGCTGCGCGGGCGGCTGGCGCGCGTGATCGGCAATGATTTCGCCGACAACGCCATCCCCATCGACGCCGAACGCGAAGGCATCCGCCTGACCGGCTATGCCGCCCTGCCAACCTATTCGCGCGGGTCGTCGGTGGCGCAATACCTGTTCGTCAACGGCCGCCCGGTGCAGGACCGCCTGCTGATCGGCGCACTGCGGGCGGCCTATGCCGATGTGCTGGCGCGCGACCGCTATCCGGCGGCGGCGCTCTATCTTTCCTGCGATGCAGAACGGGTGGACGTGAACGTACATCCCGCGAAATCCGAGGTCCGGTTCCGCGAGGCGGGCGTGGCGCGCGGGCTGGTGGTATCCGCCCTGCGCCATGCGCTGGCAGAGGCCGGGCACCGCGCATCGACCACCGTCGCGGGCCTGACCCTCGGCGCGATGCGCCCGGAACCCGCTGCACCGCACGTCTACCAGATGGACCGCCCCTCCGCCCCCGTGCTGCGGCAGGCGGCGGCATGGCAGGCCCCGGCGCCCGAACTCGCCCCCGGTTTCGCCGAAGCCTCTGCCCGCGTGGTCGAGGCCGAAGCCGCCGACACCGCCCGCCCCCTCGGGGCCGCGCGGGCGCAGGTGCATGAAAACTACATCATCGCGCAGACCGAAACCGGCGTCGTCATCGTCGACCAGCACGCCGCGCATGAACGGCTGGTCTATGAACGGCTGAAACGGCAGGCCGAAGGCACCGGCATCGCCGCGCAGGCGCTGCTGATCCCCGATATTGTCGAGCTTTCCCCCAGTGACGCCGCCCGCCTGCTGGAGATCGCGGACGACCTTGCCACCCTCGGCCTGACCATCGAGCCCTTCGGCGGCGGCGCCGTCGCGGTGCGCGAAACCCCCGCGATCCTCGGCCCCATCGACGCGGGCGCGATGCTGCGCGACATTCTGGACGAACTGGCCGATCAGGGCGCCAGCACCCTGCTGCGCGCCAAGATCGACGCCATTCTCAGCCGCATGGCCTGCCACGGCTCCATCCGCTCCGGCCGCCAGATGCGGGTGGAGGAGATGAACGCGCTCTTGCGGGAAATGGAATTGACGCCCCTGTCCGGCCAGTGCAACCACGGCCGCCCCACCTATGTCGAACTGCGGCTGAGCGACATCGAGCGGCTCTTCGGGCGCACATGATCACCCTCGGCGGCAAGACATTCGCGCTGGATGATCCGGTGGTCTGGGGCGCGCTGGCGGCGCTGGTGCTGGCGATCCTGCTGGTTCTGGTGCTGCGCGCGGTCGGCCGGTCGGCCCGCGCCATGAACCCGGTGCTGCGCGACATGGACTGGATCGCGCGCCGGGTCGAGGCGCTGTCGGACGGGCAGGAAAGGCTGGCCGGCGGGCTCGCCCACGTGTCCGAGGCGCAGACGCAAAGCCAGCACGCCATGCTGCAACTGATGGAAAACCGGCTGGCAGAGGTCAGCGCGCGCATGGGCGAAACCCTGCACGGTTCCGCCACCCGCACCGCGCGGTCGCTTGGCGAATTGCAGCAGCGGCTGGAAACCATCGACCGCGCGCAGGCCAAGATCGAGAAACTGTCGGGCGACGTGCTGTCGCTACAGGACATCCTGTCGAACAAGCAGACGCGCGGCGCCTTCGGCGAGATCCAGTTGCACGACATCGTGCAAAAGGCCCTGCCGCCCGACAGCTATACGATGCAGGCCACGCTGTCGAACGGTCGGCGGGCGGATTGCCTGATCCACCTGCCCAAACCCCCGGGGCCCATCGCGGTGGACAGCAAGTTCCCGCTGGAAGCCTATGAGGCGCTGCGCAACGCCACCACCGCGCAGGCGCAGACAGAGGCCGCCCGCGCCTTCCGCACCGCGGTGCGCGCGCATCTGCGGGCGATTGCCGAACGCTATATCCTCGAAGGCGAAACCGCCGATGGCGCGTTGATGTTCCTGCCGTCGGAGGCGGTCTATGCCGAACTGCACGCGAATTTCGCCGATCTGGTGCGCGAGGGCTTTGCGCTCAAGGTCTGGATCGTGTCGCCCACGACCTGCATGGCGGTGCTGAACACGATGCGCGCGGTGTTGAAGGACGCAAGGATGCGCGAACAGGCCGGCGCGATCCGCCGCGAACTGTCGCTGCTGCATGCCGATGTGGAACGGTTGGGCACAAGGGTGGAAAACCTCGGCCGCCATTTCGGCCAGGCGGCGCGCGACGTCGAGGAAATCCGCATCTCCGCCGACAAGGCGCAACGCCGCGCCCGGCGTCTGGACGCCTTCGATTTCGAGGAACTGGCCCCCGACGCCCTGCCGCCCACCGGCCTGCCGCGGGGCTGAGCGGGCGTTTGCACCCTTCGCCCGGCCTTTGGCCCGGTGGAGAATGCGGGAGCCTCCGGCGGGGATATTTATGGACAGAAAGTGAAGGGGGGTGCTCAAGGCCCGACCCTCTTCATTTTCTGTCCCTAAATATCCCGGGGTCCGGGGCAGCGCCCCGGCGCGCCCTCGACGCCGCAGCGCGCCCTACATCTGCAACGGCCGATACCCGCGCCGCTGCTGGCGGGCCAGCGCGCGGTCGGCGGCGAGGCAGGCGTCGCGCAGGTTGGAAAACCACGCGATGCGGGGCCGGGGCGCCGTGCCGGGGCGGGCCACGCCCCATTCGCGCAGCAGCGTGTATTCGCCGAAGATGTTGTCGGCCAGTTCGATGCGGTAGTACCGGCGATCCTCGCGCTGAAGGAGGATGCTGAACATCAAAGCCCCAGGACGTCGATCATGTCGTATTCGCCGGGCTTCTGCCTCTGCCCCCACAGGGCCGCGCGCAATGCGCCGCGGGCAAAGATGGCGCGGTCGGTGGCGATGTGGCGCAGGATCACCCGCTCGCCATCGGCGGCGAAGATCACGTCATGTTCGCCCACGATGTCGCCGCCCCGGATGGCGGAAAAGCCGATATGGCCGCGGCTGCGCGCGCCGGTGATGCCGTCGCGGCCGCGGTCGGCCACCGCGTCCAGCGCGACCCCCCGCCCCTCTGCCGCGGCCTGCCCCAGCATCAGCGCGGTGCCCGAGGGCGCATCCACCTTCATGCGGTGATGCGCCTCGACCACCTCGACATCCCAGTCGGCATCCAGCGCGGCGGCCACCTTTTTCGTCAGCTGCACCAGCAGGTTGACGCCAAGCGACATGTTGCCGGCGCGGACGATCACCGCATGGCGGGCGGCGGCCTTGATTTTCGCCAGATGCTCCGGCTCCATCCCCGTGGTGCCGATGACATGCACGGCACGGGCCTGCGCGGCGAGGGCCGCGAATTCCACCGTGGCGGCGGGGGCGGTGAAGTCGATCACCGCCTGCGCCCGCGCGAAGGCCGCCAGCGGGTCGTCGGTGACGCTGACGCCCGCCGGGGCGCCGCCCATCGCCTCGCCCACATCGCGGCCGATCCAGGCGTGGCCGGGCCGTTCCACGCAGCCCGCCAGCCGCGCCTTGCCCGATGCCAGCACGGTCTGGATCAGCATCCGGCCCATGCGGCCCGAGGCCCCGGTGATGACGATGCCCGGCAGATCGGTCATGGAAGTCTCCTTCGTTTACGCAACCGTGTAGCCCCTTCGGCGGGCAAGGCAAAGCCCGCCGTTGCGGGGCGGGCGGAAAAGGCCTAGATGCAGGGCATGTCAGGCAAACGCTTCCCCCAGGGCTCCGGCCCCACTCAGCGCCAGCTTCGCGTGGGCGAACTGATCCGGCGCAAGCTGTCGGATGTGCTCAACCGCGCCGAGGTCCACGACCCCGACCTGAACCGCCATTCGATCACCGTGGGCGAGGTGCGGGTGTCGCCCGACCTCAAGGTCGCCACGGCCTATGTGCTGCCGCTTGGCGGCGGCGACCGGGACGGCGCGCTGCTTGCCCTGCGCCGCAACCGGGGCGAGCTGCGGCATCTGGTGGCGCGCGGCATGGCGCTGAAATTCGCGCCGGAACTGCGGTTCGCCATCGACGAGACCTTCGACCGGCTGGACGATGCGCGCCGGCTGTTCGCGGATGAAACGGTGCGGCGCGACGTGGCCGCGCGCGACGACGACGATGCCGATCCGCTGGACCAGGCTTAGGTTTCTGCCGCTGCTGGCGGGGCTGATGGCCGCGCCGCTGGTCATGGGCCAGACGCCCGAGGCGGGCGGCCCCTGCCGCGTCGTGACCCATGAGGGGCAGGACTATGCGCTGTGCGAGGCCGAGGCGGGGCAGGATCTGCGGCTGTTCCTGACCGCGCCCGACGGGCGGCCCTATGGCACCTTCCAGCGGATCGACGCCGCGCTGGAACCCGTGGGCCAGCGGCTGGTCTTTGCCATGAACGCGGGCATGTATCATTCCGACCGCCGTCCGGTGGGGCTGTACATCGAGGACGGGGCCGAACGGGCGCCCATCGTCACCTCTGCCGGGCCGGGGAACTTCGGCATGCTGCCCAACGGGGTGTTCTGCATCGGCGAGGGGCGTTTCGCCATCGTCGAGAGCCGCGCCTTCGCCGAACGCCGCCCCGGCTGCCGCCATGCCAGCCAGTCCGGGCCGATGCTGGTGCATCGGGGCGCGCTGCATCCGCGGTTCATCCCCGGGTCGGAGTCGCGCTATATCCGCAACGGCGTGGGGGTCAGCGCCGATGGCCGGCGGGCGTTCTTCGCCATATCGGCGGGGCGGGTGAATTTCGACGAGTTCGCCCGGTTCTTCCGCGACGGTCTGGGCGTGCCCGAGGCGCTTTACTTCGACGGCAACATATCCCGCCTGCATGCGCCGGGGCTGGGGCGGCGGGATGGCGGCTTTCCGATGGGGCCGGTGGTGGGGCTGGTCGGCCCGCGCTGACGGCACACGTTGACGGGCTCGCGCCGGGGCGTTATCGGGCGGGCTTTCGGGGCGACGGGGGCGAACATGGCACGCAGGCGCAAGGGCCGGGCGGTATCGGGCTGGGTGGTGGTGGACAAGCCTGCGGGCGTGACCTCTACGGCCGTGGTCAACAAGGTGCGGTGGGCCTTCGGCGCGCAGAAGGCAGGCCATGCCGGTACGCTCGACCCGGCGGCGACGGGGGTTCTGGCCGTGGCCCTGGGCGAGGCGACCAAGACCGTGCCCTATATCACCGATGCGCTGAAATGCTATCGCTTCACCGTGCGGTTCGGCCAGCAGACCACCACCGACGATGCCGAGGGCGAACCGATCGCCAGCAGCGACGCCCGCCCCACGGATGCCGACATCGAGGCCGCGCTGGAACGGTTCCGGGGCGAGATCATGCAGGTCCCGCCGCAGTTTTCCGCCGTGAAGGTCGAGGGCGAACGCGCCTATGACCTCGCGCGCGGGGGCGAGACGCTGGATCTGGCCGCCCGGCCCCTGTGGGTGGAAAGCCTGACGCTGGTGGCCCGCCCCGATGCCGATCATGCCGAACTGGAAATGGTCTGCGGCAAGGGCGGATACGTGCGGTCCATCGCCCGGGATCTGGGCGAGGTCCTGGGCTGCAAGGGCCATGTGCTGCGCCTGCGCCGGGTCTGGTCGGGCCCCTTCGACGCCGCCGAAGGGATCGGGATGGAGGATCTGGACCGTCTGGCCCATACGCCGGAACTGGACAGCCATCTGCGCCCGCTGGAACAGGGGCTGGCCGACCTGCCCGAACTGCCCGCCACGGCAGAGGGCGCGGCGCGGATGCGCAACGGCAACCCCGGCATGGTGATCGCCGCCGATGTGGATTACGGTGAGGAAGCCTGGGCGTCCTACCAAGGCAAGGCGGTGGCCGTGGGCGTCTACAAGGCGGGCGAGTTGCACCCGACCCGCGTGTTCGTGGCGCCCGACGCCTGACCGGGCGCCAAAATTTTTCGGCGAAAAATTTTGGCGCGGTCGCGCGATACGGCGGGCGCTACCCCGCCGCCACCAGCCGCACCATGTCTGGCGTCAGCCCCGCACCCCCCGCCACCCGCGCCAGCGGCATGCCGTCGAGCCAAAGCTCCATCACCTCGCTGTCGGCCAGCCATTGCAGCGTGACCGCGGGTTCAGGGAACTGCGCGGGATCGTAGAGCACGACCAGCTCGTCCTCCGCCATGTCGAAATCCATCACCTCCGACGCGCCGCCCGCACCGGTCAGCGCGAAGATGTCGGCGCCTTCGCCCCCGGTCAGCACATCGCCGCCCGCGCCCACAAGGCTGTCGTTCCCCGCGCCGCCGTTGAGGAACCCGTCCCCGCCGCCGATCAGCGTGTCATCGCCATCGCCGCCATCCAGCGTGTCGCCGGGGCCACCGATCGCCACATCGTCGCCCGCACCGCCCGCCAGCCAGTCCGCCCCCGCGCCGCCGACCAGCGTGTCATCCCCGCCGCCGCCGATCAGCGTATCGTCGCCATCGCCGCCCGCCAGCAGGTCGTCGCCCTCGTGCCCCGCCAGCCGGTCGTTGCCCGCGCCGCCCACCAGCGTATCGGCCCCGTCCTCGCCCACCAGCGTGTCATCGCCATCGCCGCCGCGCAGCAGGTCATCGCCCGCGCCGCCGTAAAGCTGATCGTCGCCCTCCCCGCCTTCCAGCGTGTCATGGCCCGCCATCCCCGACAGCCCGTCATTCCCCGCGCCGCCGAAGGCGGCATCGTTGCCGCCGCCGCCGGTGATCAGATCGCCCGCCGCGCCGCCCTCCTGCCATTGGTCGGGGTCGGGCACCGGGGGGATGTCGCTGGACATCACCGGATCGTCGCCCCAGTCGAGCAGATCGCCCTGCGCCGCCGTCTCCTCCACCTCGGGCGGGGGCGGATCGTCCTCCTCCTCGCCCATATCGCGCCGCGCCAGCGCCGCATCGGCCGCGAACCCCGACATCACCAGCCCCAGAAGGCCCAACAAACCCAGCATCCCACACCCCCGCAAGGTCCCCGTTAACCAATATATCGGTTAACATACTGATCTTGCTTCACTTTTACCCCTGCACTATGGCAGAAACGGGGCGCGCGCGCCAGCACCTTCGCAGGCGGGGCCTTTCGGGGCTTTATTTTCCCGAAAATTCTGCCTATACGCCGCCATCCGCCCGTCTGGACGGATCTCTCCCACAAGGCCCTGCTGGACGACATCCCGGCTTGCGCCCCACTTCCGAAAGGAGACCCGATGTCGATCACCGTCGAAGAAAAGGCCCGCGTCATCAAGGAATACGCGACCAAGCAGGGCGACACCGGCTCGCCCGAAGTCCAGGTCGCCATCCTGTCGTCGCGGATCGCCACGCTGACCGAGCATTTCAAGTCGCACAAGAAAGACAACCATTCGCGTCGCGGCCTGCTCAAGCTCGTGGCGCAGCGCCGCAAGCTGCTGGACTACCTCAAGTCCAAGGACGAAGCGCGCTATACCGCACTGATCGGCCGCCTGGGCCTGCGCCGCTGAACCCTCACAGGTTTCACACAAACGCCCGCGCCCGCCAAGGCGCGGGCGTTTTCGTTTGCGGGCGAAGGCACTCTCCCGCCCCGCCGATCCGCGAACGGATGGGGCAGCAGCCTCCGGCGGGAGTATTTGCCGGCAAGATGAAGTCACGCGCACTCTTCCCCTCAAGGATCCGGGTCTCACTTTCTGTCTCTTAAATATCCCCGCCGGAGGCTGCTGCCCCATCCGCCGGGCCAGACGCCGGGCAAAGGGCGGTGGAATCCTTGGGCCGGGGTTCACCCCGGCTTCCTCCCCGCCTGACCCCCAAACCCATATCCCGCTTCCCAAACCCCCCGTTTTCCTGTATGCGCCCGGCATCTGTGACGTGACGCCCTTGGCCCCGGGCACATGCGAAGGATTGGGGCGGCGGCAATGGGGCCGCCATAGGAACGGGAGACCCGGAGGGCCGGGAGTGCTCCCAGATAGGATGCTCGATGTTCAATATCACGAAAAAGTCGATCCAGTGGGGCGATGAAACGCTGACCCTGGAAACCGGCAAGGTTGCGCGCCAGGCCGACGGCTCGGTCATCGCGACGCTCGGCGAAACCAGCGTCATGGCCAACGTGACCTTCGCCAAGACGGCGAAACCCGGCCAGGACTTCTTCCCGCTGACCGTCCATTACCAGGAAAAATACTACGCCGCCGGCAAGATCCCCGGCGGCTTTTTCAAGCGCGAGGCACGCCCGTCCGAAAAAGAGACGCTGACCTCGCGCCTGATCGACCGCCCTTGCCGCCCGCTGTTCGTCGAGGGCTTCCGCAACGAGGTTCTGGTGATGGCCACCGTGCTGTCGCATGACCTCGTGAACGAACCCGACATCGTGGCGATGATCGCCGCCTCTGCCGCGCTGACGATTTCGGGCGTGCCCTTCATGGGCCCGATCGGCGCCGCGCGCGTGGGCTTTGCCAATGGCGGCTATGTGCTCAACCCCTCGGTCGATGATCTGCAAGGGCTGCGCAACAACCCCGAACAGCGCCTCGATCTGGTCGTCGCCGGCACCAAGGACGCGGTGATGATGGTCGAATCGGAGGCCTACGAGCTGTCCGAGGCCGAGATGCTGGGCGCGGTGAAGTTCGGCCATGCCGCGATGCAGCCGGTCATCGACCTGATCATCGACTTCGCCGAGGATTGCGCGAAGGAACCCTTCGACTTCACGCCGCCCGACCTGTCGGGCATCTACGCCAAGGTCAAGGCCGCGGGCGAGGCGCAGATGCGCGCCGCCTTCGCGATCCGCGACAAGCAGGACCGCTACGCCGCGATCGAGGCCGCCGGCGCCGCCATCGTGGCCGCCCTGTCCGACGAGGATCAGGCCGACCCGAACCTGGGCGCCGCGATCAAGAAGCTGGAAAGCGCGATCCTGCGCGGCGACATCATCGGCGGCGGCGCGCGCATCGACGGGCGCGACACCCGCACCGTGCGCCCGATCGTCAGCGAAACCGGCATCCTGCCGCGCGCGCATGGCTCTGCCCTCTTCACCCGGGGCGAGACGCAGGCGCTGGTCGTCACCACGCTCGGCACCGGCGAGGACGAGCAGATCATCGACGCGCTGCACGGCAACAGCCGTTCGAACTTCCTGCTGCACTACAACTTCCCCCCCTATTCGGTGGGCGAGGTGGGCCGCGTCGGTTCGCCCGGCCGGCGCGAGATCGGGCACGGGAAACTGGCCTGGCGTGCGCTGCAGGCGGTTCTGCCCGCGCCGACCGATTTCCCCTACACCCTGCGCGTGGTGTCCGAGATCACCGAATCGAACGGCTCGTCCTCGATGGCTTCGGTCTGCGGCGGGTCGCTGTCGATGATGGATGCGGGCGTGCCGCTGAAGGCCCCCGTGGCCGGCGTGGCGATGGGCCTGATCCTCGAAGAGGACGGCCGCTATGCCGTGCTGACCGACATCCTGGGCGACGAGGATCACCTCGGCGACATGGACTTCAAGGTCGCCGGCACCGCGAACGGCATCACCAGCCTGCAGATGGACATCAAGGTCGCCGGCATCACGCCCGAGATCATGGAACAGGCGCTGGCGCAGGCGAAAGACGGCCGGCTGCACATCCTGGACGAGATGTCCAAGGCGCTGTCCGCACCGCAGGGCTTCAGCGAATACGCCCCCAAGATCGAGACGCTGAGCATCCCCACCGACAAGATCCGCGAAGTGATCGGGTCGGGCGGCAAGGTCATCCGTGAAATCGTCGAGGTGTCGGGCGCCAAGGTCGACATCAATGACGACGGCGTGATCAAGATCGCCTCGGCCTCTGCCGATGCCATCAAGAAGGCCTACGACATGATCTGGTCGATCGTGGCGGAACCGGAAGAAGGCAAGATTTACACCGGCAAGGTGGTGAAGCTGGTCGATTTCGGCGCCTTCGTGAACTTCTTCGGCAAGCGCGACGGGCTGGTCCATGTCAGCCAGATCGCGGCCAAGCGCCTGAACCACCCGAACGAGATCCTCAAGGAAGGCCAGGAAGTGAAGGTCAAGCTTCTGGGCTTCGACGATCGCGGCAAGGTGCGGCTCGGCATGAAAATGGTCGATCAGGACACCGGCGAGGAAATCGTGCCCCGCAAGGAAGCCGAGGAATCCGCCGAGGGCTGATCCCCCGGCCAGACCGACAGAAGGCCCCGGCGGTTGCGCCGGGGCCTTTTCGTTTCGCGCGCCACAGGCCATACCGGGGAAAGCCCGGAGTTTCCCATGCCCTCTGCCATCCTCGTCGCCCATGGCGCCCCCGCCGACCCGCCGTCGCAGGAACGGGTGTTGCAGGCGCTGGCGGCGGCGGTGGGGGGGCTGCTGCCCGGTTGGGTGGTGCGCGGGGCGACGCTGGCGGCGGATGGCGCGCTGGAATCGGCGCTGGCGGGGCTGGACGCGCCTTTCGTCTATCCGTTCTTCATGGCCGAGGGCTGGTTCACCGGCACCCATCTGCCCCGCCGCCTAGCGCAGGCGGGGGCCACGGGGGCGCGGCAACTGCCCCCGCTTGGTGTGGATCCCGATCTGCCGGCGCTGATCGCGCAGGTGACGATGGCGGCGGCGGGCCGCGCCGGGATCGCGCCGGAAACCGCCACGCTGCTGCTGGCGGCGCATGGATCCAAGGTGTCGCGGGTGTCGGCCGACAGCACCTGGGCGATGGCGGCCGCACTGCGCCCGCTGACGCGATTCGCCCGGATCACCGCCGGTTTCGTCGAGGAAACACCGTTTCTGGCACAGGCCGCGACGGGCCTTTCCCCCGCGATCTGCCTGCCGTTCTTTGCCCTGCACGCCGGCCATGTGGCCGATGACGTGCCGCAGGCGCTGGCCGAGGCGGGGTTCACCGGGCCCCTGCTGGCGGAAATCGGCAGCGACCCCGCGATCCCCGGACTGATCGCCGCCGCCCTGCGCCGGGCGGTTGAATCGAATGCTGCCTAATTTCTGAACACAAAGCGCATTTCCCCGCTATGGCCGCGATCACGGATGCGTTAGCGTCAGCCTGTCGAAGCATGGGGGATGCGATGATCCGCACGATCATTCTGGGCAGCTGCGTATCGGTACAGGGGATGTTCGTGGGTGCGCTGTCCGACGGGCGGATCTCGGTCTGCGTGGGCGGAACGGTCTACACCGGCCGACCCGTCTGACGAAAAGCGTCTGACGAAAAGGGCCGCGGTTTCCCGCGGCCCCTGTCATTCCCCAATCCGCTTCCGGCGTCAGGCCAGCTTGCGCTCGACCGTCTCGCGCTCGAAGATCTCGATGACATCGTTCGGACGGACGTCGTCGTAGTTCTCGAAGGCCATCCCGCATTCCTGCCCGGACTGGACTTCCTTCACCTCGTCCTTGAAGCGTTTCAGCGTCTTGAGCGTGCCTTCGTGGATCACCACGTTGTCGCGCAGCAGACGCACGCCGGCCGAACGCCGCGCCACGCCCTCGGTGACAAGGCACCCCGCGACCTTGCCGACGCCAGAGACCTTGAAGACCTCCAGGATCTTGGCATAGCCGATGAAGTTCTCGCGCACCTCGGCCTTGAGCAGGCCCGAGGCAGCCGCCTTGATGTCGTCCACCAGGTCGTAGATGATCGAGTAATAGCGGATCTCGACCCCCTTCTGGTTGGCTGCCGCCCGCGCGGGCGCGTTGGCCCGCACGTTGAAGCCGATCACCGGCGCGCCCGAAGCCTCTGCCAGGCCCACGTCCGATTCGGTGATCGCGCCGACGCCCGAATGCAGCACGCGCACGCGCACCTCTTCGTTGCCGATCTTGTCCAGCGCCTGGGTGATCGCCTCGGCCGAACCCTGCACGTCGGCCTTCACCACCACCGGCAGTTCGGACACGTCCTTGTCGGCCTTGGCCCGCGCCATCAGCTGTTCCAGCGTGGTGGCGGCCCCGGCGGCGGCGCGCTTGTCCTTCGCCGCCTGTTCGCGGTAATCGGCGATCTCGCGCGCCTGCGCCTCGGTTTCCACCACGTTCAGCACGTCGCCGGCCTCGGGCGTACCGTTCAGACCCAGCACCTCGACCGGAACCGAGGGGCCGGCATCGTCCACGCGGTCGCCCTTGTCGTTGATCAGCGCACGGACCTTGCCCCATTGTTCGCCCACGACAAAGATGTCGCCGCGCTTGAGCGTGCCGCTTTGCACCAGAACCGTCGCCACGGGGCCGCGGCCCACGTCCAGCTTGGCCTCGATCACCGCACCCTGCGCGGGGCGGTTCGGGTTGGCCTTCAGTTCCAGGATCTCGGCCTGAAGCGCGATCGCCTCGAGCAGCGCATCCAGCCCCTTGCCGGTCTTGGCCGAAACCTCGACATCCTGCACGTCGCCCGACATGGCCTCGACGACCACCTCGTGTTGCAGCAGGTCGGTGCGCACCTTCTGGGGGTTCGCATCGGGCTTGTCGCATTTGTTGATGGCGACGATCATCGGCACCTTGGCGGCCTTGGCGTGGTTGATCGCCTCGATCGTCTGCGGCATCACCGCGTCGTCGGCGGCCACCACCAGCACCACGATATCCGTCACCTGCGCACCGCGGGCACGCATGGAGGTGAAGGCAGCGTGGCCCGGCGTGTCGAGGAAGGTCAGCACCGCCCCCGAATCGGTCGTCACCTGATAGGCGCCGATATGCTGGGTGATGCCCCCGGCCTCGCCCGACACCACGTTGGCATGGCGGATCGCGTCCAGCAGGCTGGTCTTGCCGTGGTCGACATGGCCCATGATGGTGATGATCGGCGGACGGGACCGCAGATCCTCGGGCTTGTCCTCCACCGTGTCGATGACCTGCTCGACGTCGGCGTCCGACACGCGCACGGCCTTGTGGCCGAATTCCTCGATCACCAGTTCGGCGGTATCGGCGTCGATGGACTGGTTCATGGAAACCATCATGCCCATCTTCATCAGCGCCTTGACCACATCGCCGGCACGTTCGGCCATGCGGTTGGCCAGTTCCTGCACCACGATGGTTTCGGGCAACTGGACGTCGCGGACCTGTTTTTCCGGCTTCTGGCCAAAGCCCATCGCCTTCTGGCGGGCCTTTTCCTGCTTGCGCTTCATCGCGGCGAGGCTGCGCGTGCGCCCGCCCTCGCCTTCCAGCGCGGCAGAAAGCGTCAGCTTGCCGGAACGGCGGCCGTCGTCGCCGCCCTTGCCGCGGTTGGCGCGCTCGCGTTCCTCGCGCTCGCGTTCGCGGTCGGTCTTGCGCGGGGTCGGGCCGGCGGCGCCGGGTTTGCCGGTGCGCGGCTCGTCCGCCGGGGTGACTGCCCCCGCAGGTGCGGCACCGGAAGCGGCGGCCACGCGCGCAGGCGCATTGGCGGCGCGGCGGGCGATGTCGGCCTCGCGGCGGGCCTTTTCCTCGGCCTCGGCCTTGGCGCGTTCTTCTTCCTCGGCCTTGAGGCGCAGGGCCTCTTCATGCTCGCGCTCGGCGCGTTCCTTGGCCTCGATTTCCTCGCGGCGGCGCTGGCGCTCTTCCTCGCGCTGGCGTTCGTCCTCGGCGCGCTGCGCGGCCTCTTCGGCCTCGCGCGCCTTGGCGGCACGCAGCGCGGCGAGACGGCGTTCCATCTCGGCGTCGGAAATCCCTGCGGGGCGCTTGGAAGGGTCACCCAGATGCGTCGACGACCCCGAGCCAGAGCCGCCTGCCGCGCCGGGTTTCGTCGGCACGACCACGCGCTTGCGCTTGGTCTCGACCACGACGCTTTTCGTCCGGCCGTGGCTGAAGCTCTGCTTCACCTGGCCGGAACGCGACCCGCCACCCAGGCCGAGGGGTTTCTTGCCGTCAGTATCGCTCATGCGTTCTTCGTATCCTTCCCGGCGGTCCCGCCGCCGACATGCCCGCGGAGCCCCGCAAGCCTTGCCGCTTCCTCTACAACACGCGCTGTGAGTCCACCAGCCGCAAGCGCGCCGTGTATGGCATGTTCGCGCCCGAAAGCCAAACCCAATTCCCGTGCCGTGAGGCAGCCGATATAACTGTCCGGGCCGTGCGGCGGACGCAGCCGCGTCTTTTCGCGCCCCGACCCGTCGCTGGCCTGGATCAGCACTGCGGCCTGATCCTTTTCCAGCCAGTCCTTGACCTTTTCCATCCCTGCCACCGCCGCCCCCGCCTTGCGCGCGAGGCTGATCAGATCCACCACCCGTTGCGCCAGTTGCGCGTCCAGCAGATCCGCCAGACCCTCGGGCAGCGTCACCGGCGCCCGGGCGGCGCGGGCGAACAGGTTCTTCTTCACCGCCTTGTCCAGCGCGGCGCGGTCGGCGGCGACATAGATCCCCCGCCCCGGCAGGCGGGCCAGCAGATCGGGCACCACCTGCCCTTCCGGCCCGACGACGAAACGGATCAGTCCCGCCTTGGGGCTGACCTCGCCGGTGGCGATGCAACGCCGTTCCGGTTCGTCACGGTTCTTTTCACGGCCGCCGCGCGTCACGCGAAAACCCGAGGCCCGCGATCAGGCCTCGTCCTCCGTTTCTTCGACCGGCTCGTCCTGCAACTCGGTCGGGTCCACCCAGCCGAGCATGACGCGCGCGGTCATGATCATGGTCTGCGCCTCTTCGAGGCCCACGTCGAATTTTTCCAGCAGCCCTTCGTCCTTGACGCGCTGGCCGTTCACCGTCGTCCATCCGCCCGCCAGTTCCCAGTCGGCGCAGGTGGCGAAATCTTCCAGCGTCTTGATGCCGTCCTTGGCCAGCGCCTCGAGCATCTGGGGCGTCAGGCCCTCGAACGTCACAAGGCTGTCGTCCACGCCGAGCGCGCGGGCGTTTTCCAGCGCCTTGCGGTTCTGTTCTTCCAGATAGTCGCGGGCGCGGGCCTGCAATTCCTCGGCCGTGCCCTCGTCGAACCCGTCGATGGACAGCAGTTCGTCCATCTCGACATAGGCGACCTCTTCGAGGTTGGTGAAGCCTTCGGCGACCAGAAGCTGCGCCATCATCTCGTCCACGTCGAGCGTGTCCATGAACAGCTTGGTGCGTTCGGCGAATTCGGCCTGCCGGCGGGCGGATTCGTCGGCCTCGGTCAGGATGTCGATGTCGAGCCCGGTCAGCTGGCTGGCCAGCCGCACGTTCTGCCCGCGCCGGCCGATGGCCTGCGACAGCTGGTCATCGGGGACCACGACCTCGATCTTGCCGGCCTCTTCGTCGATGACGACCTTGGACACCTCTGCCGGTTGCAGGGCGTTCACAAGGAAGGTCGCCTGATCCTGGTTCCACGGGATGATGTCGATCTTTTCACCCTGCAACTCGTTCACCACCGCCTGCACGCGGCTGCCGCGCATGCCGACGCAGGCGCCCACCGGGTCGATGGAGTTGTCATAGCTGATGACGGCGATCTTGGCGCGGCTGCCGGGATCGCGGGCCACGGCCTTGATCTCGATGATGCCGTCATAGATTTCCGGCACTTCCATCTTGAACAGCGCGGCCATGAATTCGGGCGCGGTGCGCGACAGGAACACCTGCGGCCCGCGGGCCTCGCGCCGCACGTCCTTGATGAAGGCGCGGATACGGTCGCCGATGCGATAGCTTTCGCGGCCGATCTTGTCGTTGCGGCGCAGGATGCCTTCGCCCCGGCCGATGTCGACGATGACGTTGCCGTATTCCTCGCGCTTGACGGTGCCGTTGATGATGCTGCCCTGGCGGTCCTTGAATTCCTCGTACTGGCGGTCGCGTTCGGCCTCGCGCACCTTTTGCAGGATCACCTGCTTGGCCGATTGCGCGGCGATGCGGCCCAGATCGACGGGGGGCACCTCGTCCACCACCTCGTCGCCCACCTGGGGATCGGGCAGGTAGGATTTCGCCTGCTTCACCGTCAGTTGCGCATGGTGGTTTTCCACCGCGTCATCCTCCACCACAGTGCGCACGCGGGCAAAGGTGGCGCGGCCGGTCTTGCGGTCGATCTTGACCCGGATGTCCATGTCGGCGCCGTAGCGCGACTTGGCCGCGCGGGCCAGACTGTCCTCCATCGCCTGGATCACCAGGTCGGGGTCGATCATCTTTTCCCGCGCCACCGCCTCGGCGGTTTGCAGCAGTTCGAGCTGGTTGGCAGAGGTGATTGCCATCGCGGCCTCCTGTCAGTGCCTGGTGCGGGGGGTCTCGGCCCCCTCGTCGTCGCTGTCGTCTTCGGTTTCCAGCCCGTCGAAGGCCGCGTCGTCAATATCGGCGCCGTCGAAGGCCCCCGATTCCTTGCGCTGGCGGAGCATTTCCGCGATCAGCTCGTCCGTCAGGATCAGCTTGGCATCCGACAGCCAGTCGAAGCGCAGGCCGATGGTCACGTCCTCGCCGCCTTCTTCCAGCGTGATGAGAACCTCGTCGCCTTCGGTGCCCGCGAGGATCCCCTTGAAGCGGCGGCGGCCGTCGATCAGTTCGGTCGTTTCCACCCGCGCCTCGTAGCCCAGCCACATGTCGAAATCCTTCAGCCGCGTCAGCGGCCGGTCGATCCCGGGCGAGGACACTTCGAGGGTATAGTTGTCCTCGATCGGGTCTTCCACATCCAGCAGCGCCGAGACGGCGGTGGAAATGCGGGCGCAATCCTCGACGTCGATGCCGCCGTCGGGGCGGTCGGCCATGATCTGGAGGATGCGCGTCTTGCCCCCCATCAGGCGGATGCGCACCAGTTCATAGCCCATCCCCTCGATGGTGGGCGTGACGATCTGCGCGAGTCGCCGGTCGATGGCGGTCTTGGCGATAAGGTCGGTCATTTGGGTTGCCTGAGGGCGAAAAACAAAAAACGGGCCACGCGGCCCGTCGCAAGCTCCGGTGGGCTGCGGGTTTGGACCCCGTAGCGCCGCTGTTGATGGCGATATACGCGCGGCGGGGCGGTTTTGCAAGGGTCTGCCGAAAAGCGCATCTGCCTCTGGTCTTTTCCCGCGGCGTCTGGTTGAAGCGGGTCATCCCGGATCGGAGTTTTCCCGATGACCATCGCCGCCAATACGGGGCCGGGGCTGAAGACAGCCCAAACCGCCACCTATTCCGTCATCCTCGCGGTGAGCCTCTGCCACCTTCTGAACGATGTGATGCAGTCGCTTCTGTCGGCGATCTATCCGATGCTGAAGGAAGAATTCGCGCTGGATTACTGGCAGATCGGCATGCTGACGCTGGTGTTCCAGTTCACCGCATCGCTGTTGCAGCCGGTGGTGGGGATCTACACCGACCGCCACCCGAAACCGTGGAGCCTGCCTTTCGCCATGGCCTCCACCTTTTGCGGGCTGCTGCTGCTGGCGCTGGCGCACAGCTATGTGATGATGGTGATGGGGGCCTGCATGATCGGGCTCGGGTCGTCGGTCTTCCACCCCGAATCGGCGCGGGTGGCGCGGATGGCCTCCGGCGGGCGCTACGGGATGGCGCAGTCGGTGTTTCAGGTGGGCGGCAACGTGGGCACGGCCATCGGGCCGCTGCTGGCGGCCTTCATCGTGGTGCCGATGGGGCGCGGGTCGGTGGCGTGGTTCAGCGTGCTGGCGCTGGTGGCGATCCTCGTGCTCAGCTGGGTCAGCCGCTGGTATGCGGGCATCGTCCGCGCCGCCGCGCGCGGCCAGGCCGCCGACCGCACGCTGCCCCTGCCCCGGCGGCGGGTGGCGGTGGCGCTGGTGGTGCTGGCGTTCCTGATGTTTTCCAAGGCCGCCTATATGGCCGCGCTCGGCAACTACTATACCTTCTACCTGATCGAGAACTTCGGGCTTTCCACACAGCAGTCGCAGATCATGCTGTTCGTGTTTCTGGCCGCGGCGGCGGTGGGCACGGTGTTCGGCGGGCCGTTCGGCGACCGGCTGGGGCATGTGACGGTGATGTGGGTGTCGATCCTCGGCGTGCTGCCGCTGACGCTGTTGCTGCCGCATGTCGGGCTGGTGGGCACCGGGGTGCTGACGGTGCTGATCGGGCTGGTGATGGCGGCGTCGTTCCCGGCGATCGTCGTCTTTGCGCAGAACCTGCTGCCCGGGCGGATCGGGATGGTGTCGGGCGTGTTCTACGGCCTGTCGTTCGGCATGGCCGGGCTGACCGCCGCCGGTTTGGGCGTGATGGGCGACCATCTGGGCATCGTGCGGGTGTTCGAGATCTGCGGCTGGCTGCCCGCGCTCGGCCTGCTGACGGTATTCCTGCCCCGTCGGTCGGAATGGGTCCGGGTGGGCTGAAACGCAGGGGAAGGGCCCAAAAATTTTCGTCCGAAAATTTTTGGGCGGTCCGGCCTCAGCCCTCTTCCCGCGGGGGTGTCTCGTCCTCGTCCGTTTCCGGCACGGGGATGACATAGCTGCCGTTCAGCCAGCGGCCGAGGTCGATGTCGGCGCAGCGTCTGGAACAGAACGGCCGATACTGCGGATCGGAGGGTTTCTTGCAGATCGGGCAGGTCATGCCAGTGCCTCGCGCAGGGGTTGGCGGTCGCGTTTGCGCTGCAATTCGTACAGGCCGAGCGTCGTCCAGCCCGCAAGGCTGGTTTCTGCGCCTTCGGCCCTGAACACGCCGCGCAACACCTGATCCAGCACCGCGCGGTCCTTCTTGGACATGGGGGCGAAATCCACCACCACCTGCCCGCCAAGGCCCCGCAACCGCAACTGCCGCGGCAGATCGCGCGCCGCCGCCACGTTCACCTTCAGCGCCGCGGCGGGCGAGGTGTCGGGGCCGGTGTTCACATCCACCGCCACCAGTGCGCGCGTGGGTTCGATCACCATGCCGCCACCGCCGGGCAGCGCCACATCCGCGTCCAGCAGGTCGTCCAGCATCTCGTGCACGCCGAGGGGGGCAAAGCCGTCCTCCTCCACCGCGTCGGGCGCGGGGTCGGCCCATTCGCGCCACGCCAGTTCATGCGCACCCGCGGCGGCCACCAGCAGTTCCGGCCCGCCGGCGGTATCGGCCATCACCGCCTCTGCCAGCGCGCGCATTTCGGCGATGTCGGCGGCGATGTCCTCGTCATCCGCATGTTCCGCGACCGAGCGCAGGATCAGACCGAAGCCTTCGCCCGCACCGGCCATCGCATCCGCCGCCAAAGCCTCCAGCACCGCGCGCCGGTCCTCTTCGCGGATACGGCGCGAGATGTTGATTCCCGGCGCCCCCGGGGTCACGATGCAATGGCGGCTTTTGAACAGCACGCGCAGCGACACCGGCACGGCCTTGCCGGGTTCGGCCACGCCAGACACCTGCACCACCACCCGCTGCCCCGGCGCGAGGCCCGACACCTGTTTCAGGAAACCCGACCCGCCCGGCAGCTTGACGAACACCCCGCCCTGGCCCTTCATCGGGCGGTCCACGATACCCCGGCAGATCGCGCCGGGGGTCAGCGCGTCATCGCCCGGCGGGTCGATCAGGAAATCCACCAGGGTGCCGTCGACGATCAGGGCCGCGGCCTCGCGCCCGTCGATCTGGTCCAGCGCCACGACCCGGCCCTTCATGCGCATCCCCCATGGACGGGCCAGCCCGCCGCCGCCAGCAGCGCCGCGGTTTCTGCCACCGGCAGGCCCACGACCCCGGTGAATGACCCCGAAATCCACGGGACAAAGGCCCCCGCCAGCCCCTGAATGGCATAGCCGCCGGCCTTGCCCTGCCATTCGCCGCTGGAAAGATAGGCGTTCAGTTCGACATCCGACAGCCGCTTCATCTTGACCGCCGTCACCACCTCGCGCAGCCACAGCCGCTCGCCCCGCCGCACCGCCACCGCCGTGATCACGGAATGCCGCCGCCCGCCGAGCGCGACCAGAAACGCCGCCGCCTCGCCCGCGTTGCGCGGCTTGCCGAGGATCCGGCGGCCCAACGCCACCGTGGTATCGGCGCACAGCACCACATCGTCGGGGCCGGCATCCACCGCCAGCGCCTTTTCCCGCGCCAGCCGCAGGCAATAGGGCCGCGGCAGTTCGCCCCGCTGCGGATCCTCGTCGATGTCGGGGGGCAGGATGGCATCGGGCACGACGCCGATCTGCGCCAGAAGCTCCTTCCGGCGCGGGCTTGCGGACCCGAGGATGAGCCGCATCTTACTTGAAGCGATAGTTGATCCGGCCCTTGGTCAGATCATAGGGCGTCATTTCCACCTGCACGCGGTCGCCCGCCAGCACGCGGATCCGGTTCTTCCGCATCTTTCCCGCCGTATGTGCGATGATCTCATGGCCGTTTTCCAGCTCGACCCGAAACGTCGCATTGGGCAGGAGTTCCTTCACGACACCCGGGAATTCGAGCAGTTCTTCCTTGGCCATGTCCACTCCAACGCAAAACGGCCCGCGGGAACCGCAGGCGCACAGTAAATGCGCGCAACCGCGCAGGTTTTCAAGGGCAAATGCGCGAAAACGTGATCACCCCGCCCCGCCGGCGGCAATCCGCCCCGCCTGTTCGGGCCAGTGGCGCAGGTTCAGCACCCCGCCATCCCGCCGCACCTCTGCCACCGCGTCCATCGACACATCGGCAATCGCCCAACCCGGCGCATCCATTGGCGTTTCCGTCAGGATGCCGGTTTCGGGCCAGCCGCGGTCGGGCGGCCCATAGATCGCGGCGCGGCCATGGTTTTCATCCACCGCCGGGCACCACGCGCAGGGCCCCACCGTGGGCGCCTGCACCACCACGCACTGGTTTTCCAGCGCCCGCGCCATCGCCCCCACCCGCACCCGGGTGAACCCCGCGACCGAATCGGTGCAGGACGGCACCAGCAGGATTTCCGCCCCCGATTCCGCCAGATGCCGCGCCAGCAGGGGAAATTCGCTGTCGTAGCAGATCAGCACCCCGATCCGCCCCACGGCGGTATCGAATACCGCCAGCGGCCCGCCGGGGGTCACATCCCAGTCCTCACGCTCGAACCGGGTCATGATCTGCTTGTCCTGATGGCCGACGATGCCCCCCGGCCCGTACAGCACCGCCCGGTTCACCGGCCGCGCACCCCCCGCCCAGACCGGGCCCGAGGCGCCGAGGATATGCACCCCATGCCGCCGCGCCAGTGTCAGGTGCAGATCGTCCACCGCGTCGCGGTGGCGGGCGGCCTCGTGCAGCGCGGCCTCCAGATCGGCGGCGACGGCCGCGCCGCCGAGGCTCGCCAGTTCCATCGCGCCGTATTCGGGGAACACCAGCAGGTCGGCCCCCTGCGCCGCGGCACGCGCGACCCAATCCGACAGCTTGGCGGCATAGGCGCCCCAATCGTCGAACCAGTCCAGCGGATAGGCGGCGGCGGCGATCCTCATGCCCAGGCCCGCGGGCTTTGCAGGCAGTGCATCACCCGAACCAGTTCCGCGCTGATCCCCGGTTCCGACAGCGCATGCCCCGCCATCGGCACCATGCGCAGATCGGCGCGCCGCCAGCCCTCGACCAGCTTCCACGCCGATAGGGGCGGGCAGATCATGTCATAGCGCCCCTGCACCACGGTCGCGGGCACGTCCGCCAGCCGGTGGCGGTTGGCAAGGATCCAGCCATCATGATCCAGAAACCCGCCATGGGTGAAATAGTGGTTTTCCAGCCGGGCGAAGGCGCGGGCGTATTCCGACGGTCCCTCGCCCACCGGGCCATGCACCGCAATCGCCGCCAGTGCGTTTTCCCAGGCGGACCAGACACGGCCGAACCGCATCTCCTCCATCATGTCGCCGGAAAAGAGCCGGCGGTGATAGGCGGCGATCAGGTCGCCCCGTTCCCCTTCCGGGATCGGGGCGATGAACCGCGCCCATTCGTCGGGAAAGAACACCCCCGCTCCGCCGCCATAGAACCAGTCGAGTTCGGCCCGCGTCATCAGGAACACACCGCGCAACACCAGATGCGCCACGCGGTCGGGGTGGGTGATGCCATAGACCAGCGCCAGCGTCGCGCCCCAGCTGCCGCCGAAGACGATCCAGCGGTCGATGCCCAGAAGGGTGCGGATCACCTCTATGTCGCGGACCAGATGCCAGGTGGTGTTCGCCTCGACGCTGGCATGCGGGCGGGACCGGCCGCAGCCGCGCTGGTCGAACAGGATGATGCGGTAATGCGCAGGGTCGAAATAGCGCCGCATCACCGGGCTGCACCCGCCCCCCGGCCCGCCATGCAGCACCACCACCGGCACGCCCTGCGGATGGCCGCATTGTTCCACATAGATGCGGTGGCCGTCGCCGACCTCTACCATCCGCTGGTCGAAAGGCTCCAGCGGCGGGTAAAGGAACTCGACTGCGCGTTTTTGTCCTGACGTCCTGTCCATGACCCCCTATATAACGCGCCAGACCCGCCCCGCCACGGGCAAAGCCACGAGGAGGACGCGATGACGGACACAGGCCAGACCGTCGACCCGGCCGAAATCGCCAAGTTCGAGGCGATGGCCGCCGAATGGTGGGACCCGAACGGCAAGTTCAAGCCGCTGCACATGCTCAACCCCTGCCGGCTGGACTACATCACCCGCCAGATCGCGGCGGAATTCGACCGCGACCTGCGCGCGCCCGCGCCTTTCGCCGGGCTGCGGCTGCTGGACATCGGCTGTGGCGGGGGCTTGCTGGCGGAACCGATGGCGCGGTTGGGGGCCGATGTGGTGGGCGCGGATGCGGCGGAACGCAACCTTCCCGTGGCGCGCCTGCATGCCGAACAGTCGGGCCTTGCCATCGACTATCGCCACACCACGGCGGAATCGCTGGCCGCCGCCGGCGAACGGTTCGACGTGGTGCTGAACATGGAGGTGGTCGAACACGTCCCCGATCCGCTGGCCTTCCTGACCGCCTGCCGGGAGTTGCTGAAACCCGGCGGGCTGATGGTCTGTTCCACCCTCAACCGCAATGCGAAAAGCTTCATGATGGCCATCGTCGGGGCGGAATGGGTGATGCGCTGGCTGCCGCGCGGCACGCATGACTGGGCCAAGTTCATCACGCCCGATGAACTGGCCGGCCTGCTGCGCCGCGCGGGGCTGGACCCGGTGGACCGCAAGGGGATGGTGTTCAACCCGGTGACTTGGGGCTGGTCGCTGTCGGACCGCGACCTTTCGGTGAACTACGTCACCGCCAGCATCAGGCGCGGGGGCTGACCCCGCGCCCGGCCGCGATCACAGGATAACGTCGAAATCGCCCGCCACCACCACCGGCGCGCCCTGCATCCTGATTTCCGCATCCGCGATCCGGTCGCCGTCAAGGTCGATGCCCACGCGGCCATTGGCATAGCGTACCTCGCCCGCCACGCCCGTGAAGGCCGCGGCACCGATGAAGTGCAGCCCCGACGCCACGGCCGACAGGTCGATCACATCGATACCGGACTGGAACTCGCGGATCACATCGGCGGCGGCGCCCACGCCCGTATCCGCCGCAGAGGTAAAGACGAACCTGTCCGTCCCTGCGCCCCCCAGCATCGTGTCGGTGCCACGCCCGCCGATCAGCACGTCATTGCCCGCACCGCCGAACAGCCGGTCCGCCCCGAAACCACCATCGAGCGTGTCGTTCCCGCCGCCGCCATACAGCGCATCCGCCCCGCCATCGCCCGAAATCAGGTCGTTGCCGCCATCGCCATACAGAAGATCGGCACCATCGCCACCCGACAGCGTGTCGATGCCCGCGCCGCCCCAGATCGTGTCGTTGCCGGCGTCGCCGGACAGCCGGTCCCGGCCGTTGTCGCCCATGATCTCGTCATGGCCGATACCGCCCCAGATCGTATCGTTGCCATCCATGCCAAGCAGCGTGTCGTTTCCCGCACCGCCATGCAGTACGTCGTTGCCGATAAAGCCTTCCAGAAAATCGTGACCGCCGCCGCCGTTGATCGTATCGTTGCCAAGCGCCCCGAAGATCATGTTGGACCCCGGTCCGCCGGTCACCTGAAACCGGGCCTCACCGGCCAGCGACAGATACATCGCCGGGTCCGCCAGCGTCAGCCGCACCGTCACGCCTGCGGGCGCCTCGACGATCAGCTGGCCGACGCTGACCACGGCGGTCTCGACCGGCACCGAAGCGTCGTTCACCACGACGCGCTGGCCCGCCTCGGCCGCGTCCAGCGCAGCCTGAAGCGTGGCGTGGCTGGACAGCAGGACCGGATCGAACGTGAGCGGATCATAGCCCCAGATCTGTACATGGGCGCCGGGGGCGTCAAAGATGGTTCCGGTATCGTTCTGGATAGCGTGCATGGGCTTTCCTTTCCCTGAATGCCGCTATTTTATCACTGCCGGCTTGTGTTCACATTGACGTCGATCAATCCCCGTCCCCGAACCGAGTGCGCAGATCGCGCAGGACCGGGATTACCGCGCGGATACGGTCCATCCCGATCGCATTCACCGCATCGGCAAGCATCGGCACGATTGCCTGCACCGCCGCATCCCGCGCCATCCGGCCCGCGGGGCTGATCGACACGAACTTGCGCCGGGCGTCGTCCCAATCGGGGCGGATGTGGATATGGCCCGCCCATTCCAGCCGCGACAGCGTGTTGGTCATCGCCCCGCGCGTCACGTGGAACGCACGGGCCAGTTGCGCGGGGGTGCGTTCCTCCTGCGTGCGGGAAAGGTGGTTCAGCACGCTGAAATGCGACAGTTCCATCCCCCGGGGCAGCGCCTTGGACAGCCGGTTGCGCGCCAGCTGGTCGGCCATGAACAGCTCACCGAACAGGGTGATGGCGATGTCCTCTACCCGGTCGAGGGGGCGGTGGGGGCTCATGGTCCCTCGAACGGGCGGTCATGGGTCAGGGCGGGCACGCGGCCCCGGGCGCGGGCGACCTCTGCCAGATCCAGATCGGCGAAGATCACCCCCGGTTCGGTGCCCGCATCCGCCAGCACCTCGCCCCAGGGCGCGACGACCAGCGAATGGCCCCATGTCCGCCGCCCCTTGCCGGCGCGTTCGGCGTGAAAGCCGGTCTGTGCGGGGGCCAGCACGAAACACCCGGTCTCGATCGCGCGGGCGCGCAACAGCACCTCCCAATGCGCCTGCCCGGTGATGTGGTTGAAGGCCGAAGGCACCGTCAGGATATCGGCCCCCGCCTTTGCCAGATGACGATAGAGATGCGGGAACCGCAGGTCATAACAGACCGTCATCCCCACCCGGCCGAACGGCGTTTGCGCCAGCACCGCCCGCGTCCCGGGGCGATAGCCCGCCGATTCGCGGAACACCTCGGTATCCGTCACGTTCACGTCGAACATGTGGATCTTGTCGTACCGCGCCGCCACCGCGCCATCGGGGCCGATCAGGACGCTGCGGTTGGCGAACCGCCCGCCCGGGTCGTCGGTCAGCAGGCCGAGCGAGCCGGCCAGCAGCCAGACCCCCGCCCGCGCGGCCTCTGCCCGCAGGGCGGCCAGCGTGGGGTCGTCGCCTTCGTGCCGGAACACCGCGCGCTGGTGGCTGCGGCTGGTGGACAGCGCATTGGTGCATTCCGGCGTCAGCACAAAGACCGCCCCGCCCTCTGCCGCCGCGCGGATCAGCGCGATGGTTTCCGGCAGGTTCTCCGCCGGATCGTCGCCCACCGTCATCTGCACCAGCCCCGCGCGCATCGCCTAGTCCGCCAGCAGCGGGTCGAGCTTGCCGGTGGCATCCAGCGCGTGCAGGTCGTCGCTGCCGCCCACATGCACGTCACCGACAAAGATCTGCGGCACCGTGCGCCGCCCGTGCGCCCGCTGAACCATCGCCGTGCGCAGGCCGGGGTCGGCGGATACGTCGATTTCGGTGAAGGCGACCCCCTTGCGGGTCAGCAACCGCTTGGCCGCGTGGCAATAGCCGCAGAACGGCGTGGTATAGATTTCGACAGGTTTCATCGCATCATCCCCTGGGTCGGGCACGACTATAGGGATTCAAACCTCTTTCGCAACGCGCGCGAGCGCCAGAACCGAAACCTCCGCCGCGCCGGCCGCCAGCGCCGCCTCTGCCGCCGCGGCCAGCGTCGCGCCGGATGTGAACACATCGTCCACCACCAGCACATGGCGGCCCTGCACCCGGTCCCGGTGGCGGGGGGTGACGTGGATCGCGCCGGCCATGTTGATGAACCGCGCCTCGCGGTCGCGGCCGTCCTGGCTGGGGGTGCGGCGGGTGCGGTGCAGAAGGTCGGGGATATGGTCCAACCCCTGCGCACGGGCCAGCGCCCCCGACAGCACCGCCGCCTGGTTGAACCGCCGCCGCACCAGCCGCGTCCAGTGCACCGGCACCGGCGCCACCAGCATGTCGGGCCGCAGGATCGCCGCCCCCGCCCGCGCCAGCCACCCGGCGGCGGGGCGGGCAAGGTCCAGCCGGTCGCCGTGTTTCAGCGCCAGCACCAGCCCGCGCCCGTTGTCGCGATAGACCAGCGCCGCCCGCCCCCGCGCCCAGGGCCGGGGGATGCGCAGGCAGTCGTCGCAATAGAGCGGCCCGCCGCCGTCCTCGCCCCCCGGCAGCGGCTGGCCGCAGCCGTCGCAGACCACGCCCGCGATGAAGGGCGTATCGCGCCAGCACCGGCTGCACAGGCCGAAATCGCTGGTCACGAAAGCATCGCAGGACAGGCATTGCGGCGGGTAGATCATCTGCAACACCGCTTGCATTCCCATCGCACCCTCCTATGGTCCGGCCATCATGCAGAACCCGCCCCGGCTGACCGACACCCAGGCCCTTTCCCGCCACCGCGCCCGCGCCCTGCGCGCGCCGGCGATGTTCCTGCAAGACCTCGCCGCCGACGAGGTGCAGGAGAGACTGCTCGACGTTAACAAAAGGTTTACGGCCCCCGCCGTGGTGAGCCCTTTTCCGCAGGTCTGGGCCCCGCGCCTGCCCGGCGCGCGCATCGTGCCGGATGCGGATGTGCTGGCGCTGGAACCGGGGGCGCATGATCTGGTGATCCATGCGCTCTGCCTGCACTGGGCCAACGACCCGGTGGGCCAGATCGTGCAATGCCGCCGCGCGCTGCGCCCGGACGGGCTGTTCCTCGCGGTGCTGTTCGGGGGCCAGACGCTGGCCGAACTGCGCGCGAGCCTGGCCGAGGCCGAATCGCGCCTGACCGGGGGCCTGTCGCCCCGGGTGCTGCCGATGGGGGAAATCCGCGACCTTGGCGCGCTGTTGCAGCGCGGGGGGCTGGCGCTGCCGGTGGCCGATGCGCTGATGCAGCGCACAAGCTATGCCAGCGCCTTCCACCTGATGCGCGACCTGCGCGCGATGGGCGAAACCAGCGCCCTTGCCGCCCGGCCCCGCCGCTTTGCCCCCCGCGCGCTGTTCGCCGAGGCCGCGCGCATCCATGCCGAGAATTTCCCCGCCGAGGATGGCCGCGTCGCCGCGACGTTCGAGATGATCTTCCTCACCGGATGGGCGCCCGACGACAGCCAGCCGAAACCGCTGCGCCCCGGGTCGGCCACCCACCGTCTGGCCGATGCGCTGCGCACGGTGGAACGGCCGCTGCCCGAAAGCCCCGCGAAACCCGAGGATTGACCGCGGCGAGATTCCGCCTATCTCGGGCCCGAGGCCCCGCGCCAACAGGAGTACCGATGCCCGACACCCCCCAGACCCCGCCCCACGCCCCCGCGAGCCACCCCAAGGTGCCCCGGCGCAGGGTCGGCGTGCTGCTGGCCAATCTGGGCACGCCGGACAGCCCCGACTACTGGTCGATGCGGCGTTACCTGAACGAATTCCTGTCGGACAAAAGGGTGATCGACCTGCCGTCGTGGAAATGGCAGCCGCTGTTGCAGCTGATCATCCTGACCAAGCGGCCCTTCAGTTCCGGCGCGAACTACCGGCTGATCTGGAACACCGAAAAGAACGAAAGCCCGCTGATGACGATCACCCGGTCCCAGACAGAGGCGATCGCGGCGGCGCTGGCGGACCGTTACGGCGACGACGTGATGGTCGATTTCTGCATGCGCTACGGCAACCCCTCGACCTTCGACAAGGTGCGGCAGATGGTCGCCGCGGGATGCGACAAGGTGCTGTTCTTCCCGCTTTATCCGCAATACGCGGGCGCGACGACCGCCACCGCCAACGACCAGTTTTTCCGCGCGCTGATGCGGGAACCGGCGCAGCCCGCGGCGCGCACGGTGCCGGATTACTTCGAACATCCCCTCTATATCGAGGCGCTGGCGCAATCGGTGGAAACCGCCTATGCGGCGCTGCCCGCGCGGCCGGATGTGCTGGTGGCGTCCTACCACGGGATGCCGCAGCGATACCTGATGCAGGGCGACCCCTATCACTGCAAATGCCAGAAAACCTCGCGCCTGTTGCGCGAACGGCTTGGATGGGCGGCAGGCGACATCGACACCACCTTCCAGTCCGTCTTCGGGCGCGAGGAATGGCTGCGCCCCTACACGGTCGAACATGTGGCCGAACTGGCGAAGGCGGGAAAGAAGAACATCGCCGTCATCGCGCCGGCCTTTTCCGCCGACTGCATCGAGACGCTGGAGGAAATCCAGGGCGAGATCCAGGAGGCGTTCCGCCACGCCGGGGGCGAGCATTTCACCTATATCCCCTGCCTCAACGACCAGCCCGCGCATATCGCGGCCCTGGTACAGGTGATCGAGGACAATCTGGCCGGATGGCTGGACCCGGCGCGCTAGGCACGAAGCCGAATTCCGATCCGTGCCGGATGCAGGACAAACAAAAAAGAAGGGCGCCGGAAGACCGGCGCCCGAATTCGGCCCTTTGGGACCGTTCTCAGTTCGCGGCAGCCGCGGCAGCCACGGCCACCAGCAGGATCAGCGGAACGATCACGCCGCTGGCCGACGAGCTGGTCTGAGCCTGGACGACCGGGGGCTCGACCTGCGGTTGAACCAGACCACCAGCGAACGCCGACGACGCCGCAAGCGACAGAGCGGCAGCAAGAGCGACTTTCTTCATCTTGACCTCCAATAGGACCTGCCACCGAGGTTGCAGAGGGCGGCAACAGGCGCGAAAGTGTACCTCGTATCTGCTTCTAAGCATCGCCCGAAAGAAAAGGCAACTGGGGAAAACCCATGTTGCCGCGCCGAAACGCGGCGTTGTCAAATCAGCAACACCTGCGTGCCGACTTGGGCCAGATCGTAAAGTTCGAGGATATGTTCGTTGTACAAGCCCACGCAACCATTGGAAGATCTGCGGCCGATCTTGCGCGTGTCATGGGTGCCGTGAATCCGGTAATAGGTCCACGACAGATAAAGCGCGCGCACCCCCATGGGGTTTTCCGGCGACCCGCCGGGCACCACATCGGGCCATTCGGGATTGCGTAGCTTCATCGCCGGCGTCGGGCGCCAGGATGGGTTGACCACCTTCTGCACGACCTCTGTCCGGCCCCGGCGCGTCAGATCCTCGGTCAGCGGCACCGAGGTGGGATAGAGCTTGTAGATCGACTGGTCTTCCGACCAGAAATGCAGCGCGCGCGAGGTGGTGTCGACCAGGATCGCCCCCTTGCGGGTGTCGCTGAAATAGGGCCGCCAGTCCAGCGAGCGGAAGCTGGAAATGTTGCGGCGCACCAGACCGTCGACCTGCGATTCCATTTCCGTGGTGCCGTTGGTCTGCGCCAGCGCGGGCATGGCCAGCGTGCCCATCGCCACCGCGCTGCCGGCCAGGAACCCGCGCCGGTTGATCCCGGGCTTTTGCGAACTGCTCATGTCAGGAACCCTTTCCTGCGTCATCGAATACAAGCTGTCCGTTTACGCCCCTTGCAGGCTTTTCGCAATTCAAAGCGCCGTCATCGGCAACGCGGCGCCAAACTGACCAAAGCGTGTACCGCCCCGGATTTGATCCCGCCCCCCGCTTGCTGTAATGCAGGGCCAACCGGGACAACACGGATGACCCCAGATGAGACGTTCCCTCGCCATCGCGCTGTGCGGCGCGCTTGCCCTGACGGCCTGCGCCGCGCCTGCCGTTCAGCTTGGCTCGGATGGCAAGCCGCTGCCGCAGCTTTACAAGCTGTCCCCGGCTGAAACCGGCAAGATCCAGCTTCGGGTGCTTGATTCGGTCAACGCGCTGCGCCGGGCGCGGGCAGCGGGGCCGCTGCAGCTGAACGCCGAACTCAACGCCGCCGCCGCGACGCATTCGCGCGACATGTCGGTGCAGAACCGGCCGTGGCATTTCGGATCCGACGGGTCGTCGCCGCTGGACCGGGTCAGGCGCGCGGGCTATCCGGGCATGATGCTGGGCGAACTGATCTCGGAAACCTACGAGACGGAACTGGAAACGCTCGCCGCCTGGACCAAGGACCCAGACACCCGCACGATCCTGCTGCAACCCGAGGCGCGGGATCTGGGTTTTGCCTATTACCAGGAACCGAACGGCAAGATCTGGTGGACGCTGCTGACCGGCGGCTGATCCGGCAGGGCCGGGGGCGGACGCCCCCGGGGCCCCGGGGCCGCGCGCGCCGGGTTCAGGGATAGATCACCACCGGGGTGCTGAGGCGCACCATCGAATAGATCTCTTCCATCTCGCGGTCGGTGACGGCGATGCAACCATCCGTCCAGTCCACGCCGCGGCCCCGGGCGGTATGCTTGCCCGCGCGGCCATGGATGAAGATGTCGCCCCCCGGCGAGACGCCTGCCGCCCGCGCGACCTCGACATCCACGGGCCGGGGATAGGAAATCCCCACCGACAGGTGGAAGTTGCTGTTGGGGTTCTGCCGGTCGATGAAATAGATGCCTTCGGGCGTGCGGCCGTCGCCCTCGCGCTGCTTGTGGCCCACGGGGTTGGAGCCGAGCCCGATGCGATAGCTTTTCAGCACCTCGTTATGGTGCAGCAGATACATGCGCCGGGCGCTTTTATGCACCTCGATCCGCGTGACCTCTGGCCCGTGATAGCGTTTGAACTTGCCCGAACCGCAGGCGGTCAGACCAAAGGCCACCGCCAGCACCAGAAGCACCCTGAAGAACCACATAAGCCTGTTGTCCTGCCCCTCGGTATTTTGGGACGAAAATAGCGAAAAACGCGGCCCCGCTCAATCCCTGCGGCCCGGGGGCCGGCGGGTTCAGGGGGTGCGTGTCAGGCAGGCCACAAGCTCCACATGGGTGGACCAGCGGAACTGGTCCACCACCTGCACCCAGTCCAGCCGATAGCCCGCCGCCACCAGAACCGCCGCATCGCGGGCAAAGGTGACGGGGTTGCAGGATACGGCGGCGATGCGGGGCGGCCCGGATTCGGCCAGCATGCGGGTCTGCGCCTCTGCCCCGGCGCGGGGCGGGTCGATCACCGCGGCGTCGAAACCGCGCAGGTCTTCGGCCACCAGCGGGCGGCGGAACAGGTCGCGCGTCTCTGTCGTGACGCGCTTCAGCCCCTCGGCCTGCCGCCAGCCCTGCGCCAGCGCCCCGGTCAGCGCGGCCTCGCCCTCCACCGCGTGGACCTCTGCCTGCCGGGCCAGCGGCAGGGCGAAGGTGCCGCAACCGGCGAAAAGATCCACCACCCGCCGCGCACCCCCCACGGCCTCGGCCACCGCGTCGCGCAGGGCGGCTTCGCCCGCCTCGGTCGCCTGAAGGAAGGCGCCCGGCGGCGGGGTGACGCGGATGCCGTCGAAGGCCACCACCGGGGGCACGCGCAGGGCGACGGGCTCGCCGTCCCATGTCAGGCGGGCGATCCCGTGGGCCTCCGCCAGTGCCGCAATCTGCTGACGCAGTGACGCATCCAGCGCCTTGCCCCCGGCCACGGCGATATCCGGCCCCGTCAGGCTGCGCGTCACGGTCAGCGTCAGTTCCCCCTTGCGCGACCCGCCCGCCTCGGTGATCGTCGCCACTGCCGGGAAGGTCGCGATCAGATCGGGATGCAGCAGCCGGCAGTCGGGCACAGCGACCAGCATGTCCGACCCGCGCGCATGAAACCCCACCGTCACCCCCACCTTCGTCCGCCGCGCCGACAGCGTCGCGCGCCGTCGCGACCGGGGCGGCGAGGTGACGATGGGCCGGAACGGCGCAGACAGCCCCTGCCCGGCCAGCGCGGCCTCGACCACCGCCTGTTTCCAGCCCGCGACGAAATCGTCCGACGCATGCTGCAACGCACAACCGCCGCAGGTGCGGGCATGGGCGCAGGGCGGCTTCACCCGCTGCGGCGAGGGTGCGAGGATCCGCGGTTTGGCAAGGGTAGAGCCTTCCAACTCTCCCTCCACCACCTCGCCGGGCAACATGCCGGGCACATAGACGGGGCCGGGCGCGATGCCGTCGCCCAGATGGCCCAGCCTTTCGATGGTCACGATCATTCCGCCGCCTCTGCCGTATCGGGGTCGATGAAGCCCCCCGATTGCCGCGACCAGTAGCGGGCGTAAAGCCCCCCCTGCGCTAGCAATTCGGCATGGCTGCCCTGTTCGGCGATACGGCCCTGATCCAGCACGATGATGCGGTCCATCGCGGCGATGGTGGACAGGCGGTGCGCGACGGCCAGCACGGTCTTGCCCTCCATCACCCGCAGCAGGGCATCCTGGATCTGCGCCTCGACCTCGCTGTCCAGCGCCGATGTCGCCTCGTCCAGCACCAGCACGGGGGCGTCCTTCAGGAACGCGCGCGCCAGCGCGATCCGCTGGCGCTGGCCGCCCGACAGCTTGACCCCCCGCTCGCCCAGTTGCGCGTCGTAACCCCTGTGGCCAAGGTGGTCATGCAGGCCCAGAATGAACGCATGCGCCTCGGCCGCCTTCGCCGCCGCGATCACCTCCGCCTCGGTCGCATCCGGGCGGCCGTAGAGGATGTTTTCCCGCGCCGAACGGTTGAACAGCGCGGTTTCCTGCGTGACCATGCCGATCTGCCGCCGCAGGCTGGCCTGCGTGACCTGCCGCACATCGTGGCCATCCAGCAGGACGCGCCCCTTTTCGGTGTCATAGAGCCGCAACAGCAGCGCCACCAGCGTCGATTTCCCGGCACCCGAGGCCCCGACGATCCCCAGACGCTCGCCCTGTTTCACGTGTAACGTGATGTCCCGCAGGCCGCCTTCGCCCCGGCCATAAGCGAAACTCACATCGTCAAAGCGGATGTCCCCCTGCGCGCGGCCGATATCCACCGCATCGGGCGCGTCGGTCAGCAGGTGGGGCGCGGCCAGCGTGCGCATGCCGTCCTCGACCTCGCCGATACTGGCATAGATGCCCATCAGCGACATGGACACCCAGCCGGTCATCTGCGCGATGCGGATCGCCACCGCCCCCGCCGCCGCAATGTCGCCCGGCGTGGCGGCGCCTTGCGTCCACAACCACAGCATGCCGCCGATCAGCACCACCGGCAGAACCCCCGCCAGCGCCAGCAGCGCCAGCCGGAAAACCGCAGAGATAGAGCCGAATTCCCGTGCCCGCGCCCGGTAGACCTGCATCGTGTCCAGCGCCGCGCGGTCCTCGTGATCGACATGGGCGAACAGCTTGACCGTCTTGATGTTGGTGATCGTATCCACCACCTGCCCGGTCAGCATCGCCCGCGCCGCCGCCCGCGCGCCCGACCGCCGCCGGATGCGCGGCATGAAGAACTGGATCAGCGCCAGATAGGCCACCAGCCACACCGCCAGCGCCGCCGCCACCCGCACGTCCACCGCCAGCAGGAACACCGCCGACCCCACCAGCGAGGCCAGCGCGAAGGCGACCACGTTGATGATCTCGACCACGCTTTCCGTCATCGCGCGGGCGGTCTGCATCTGTTTCTGCGCGATCCGGCCCGCGAAATCATTGTCGAAATAGGTGACGGACTGGCCCATGGTCCAGCGATGCAGCCGCGACAGGACCAGCGGCAAGACATTCGGCCCGATGATGACAGAGTTCGCGGCGGAAGACGCGGCGAACACCAGCGGCCGCAGGATCAGGTAAAAGGCCGTCGACAGCAGCAAAAGGGCAAGGTTGGTGACGAAAAACCCTTCTGCCGTGCCGCTTGTGGTCGCGTCGATCACCGCCCCCAGGACCAGCGCCGACAGCACCTCCATCACCCCGCCCGCGGCCGATACCGCGGTCGCCAACGCCAGCGCGGGCCAGGCCCCCGACAGACCCCAGCCGAAAAACGCCAGCAGCCGCCGCGGCGGGGGCCCGTCAGCCGGGCGGAAGGCCTCGATCCAGTCGGCGGGGCGCCTCATGCCGCGTCCTCCGTTCCCAGGAAACCGCCGGATTGATGCGCCCAGAACCGCGCATAAAGCCCGCCGCGCGCCAGCAGTTCGGCATGGCTGCCCTCTTCGGCGATGCGGCCGTCATCCAGCACCACGATCCGGTCCATCGCCGCGATGGTGGACAGCCGGTGCGCGATGGCGATCACCGTCTTGCCCTCCATCACACGGTACAGCGTGTCCTGGATCGCCGCCTCGACCTCGCTGTCCAAGGCCGATGTCGCCTCGTCCAGCACCAGCACCGGCGCGTCCTTCAGCATCACCCGCGCCAGCGCCACCCGCTGCCGCTGGCCGCCCGACAGCTTGACCCCCCGCTCGCCCACATGCGCGTCATAGCCCTTGCGGCCCTGCGGATCCTCCAGCGTCAGGATGAAGTCTTGCGCCTCTGCCCGCTTGGCGGCGGCGATCACCTCCGCCTCGGTCGCATCGGGCCGGCCATAGAGGATGTTGTCGCGGACGGAACGGTGCAACAGGCTCGAATCCTGCTGAACCATGCCGATTTTGGCGCGCAGGCTGTCCTGCGTGACGGCGCGGATATCCTGCCCGTCGATCAGGATCCGGCCCGCCTCGGCGTCATAGAACCGCAACAGCAGCTTCACCAGCGTCGACTTGCCCGCCCCCGACCGGCCGACCACGCCCACCTTTTCGCCCGGCCGGATCGCCAGCGTCACCCCCTGCAGCCCGCCGGAGGGGCGGCCGTAGTGATGGGTCAGCCCCTCGATCTCTATCCGCCCTTCGCGGAAATCCAGCGGGCGGGCATCGGGCGCGTCGGTCAGCGTGATCGGCTGCGCGATGGTCTGCATCCCTTCCGCCACGATCCCGAGCGCGCGGAAGAACGACGTCAGCGCCCACATGATCCAGCCGGTCATCGCATTGAGCCGCAGCACCAGCGCCGAGGCCGCCGCCACCGCCCCCACGCTCGCCGCGCCCTGCATCCACAGCGCCAGCGCCCAGCCCACCACCGCGACGATCAAGAGACCGTTGAGCGTGACCAGCGCCACATCCATCGTGGTGAAAATGCGCATTTCGCGCGCGAAGGTCTGCCGCGTCGTCTCGATCGCCTCTTTCGCATAGGCGATTTCGCGGTCGTGATGGGCGAACATCTTGACGGAATGGATGTTGGCGTAACTGTCCACCACCCGGCCCGTCACGGCGCTGCGGGCATCGGCGCTGGCCTGCGAGGCCGGGCCCACGCGCCTCACCGTCCAGCGCACCAGAAACCCGTACAGCACCAGCCAGGCCAGCAGCGGCAGCATCAGCCGCAGGTCGGCCCCCGCCAGCACCACCGCCGCACCGACAAGATAGGCGATGGAAAAGGCGATGGCGTCGAACACCTGGAACACCGCATCCCCCGCGGCGGGCGGGGTCTGCATGATGCGGTTGGCGATGCGGCCGGCGAAATCGTTCTCGAACCAGCCCACCGACTGGCGCAGCACCTGCCGATGCGCGCGCCAGCGGATCAGCGTGCCGAAATTCGGCAGGATCGCGTTGTTCAGCAACAGCACGTCCAGCCCCTGCAACGCGGGCCGGATCAGCAGGATGAAGGCGGCGGCAAGGATCAGTTCGGCTCCATGGGTATCCCACACCGTGCCCGGCGCGTCGGAACCCAGCAGGTCCACCACCCGGCCCAGATACCAGATCAGCCCCAGTTCGACCGTGGCGACCATGATCGACACGATGCCGGTCGCCACGAACACCCGCCGGAAGGGCACTGCATAGGCGCGCAGGAAAGGCCACAGCCGCTGCGGCGGCGCGTCGGTTTCGGGATAGGCGGTGTAGGGATCGACGAGCCCTTCGAAGAACCGGAACAAGGGGGCATCCTTTCGCGCTGTCCACCGCATATAGCGCCCCGCCCCGCAAAGGGGAACCGCCGGGCGGTCAGGGCAGCAGATCCTCGCGCGACAGTGTAAAGCCCGATTGCAGCCACCGCGCCTCTGCCGCCCGCAGCGCCGCGCCCAGATCGGGGCCGCTGAAACCCCGCGCCGCAAGATCGCCCCCGCGCAGGGGAAACACCGCCGCGGCCCCGCGCGCGGTGTCAGCCTGCCACCCCCCGGGCGGGGGGGCGCCGGTCAGCGCGGCACGGGCCAGCACGATGTCCGCCGCCAGATCCGCGCCATGGCGATAGCCGAGTTCCGCCGGGCCCTGCATGGAATCGATCCCGCGCCGGATCGTCTCTATCGCCGCCATTTCGGCCCGCGACAGGCGCAGCCCCCCGGCCTCGCCCCCGACCACCGCCAGACGGCGCAGCCAGCGGGGGTGCAGGGTGCCTTCCAGATGCACCAGAACCGGCAAAGCCCGCGCATCCGCCCCCGGCAGAACCCGCGCCAGAACCCCCGCCTGCGCCATCGCGGCGACCGAAGGCGCAGGGTCCGGGGCGGACAGCAGCTTGCGCATTTCCTGCCCGATGCGTTCGCGCGAAAGCGTCTCTATTCCGGCTGAAAGCGCGGCGCAGGCGGCCAGCCCGTCAGGGTCCAGCCCGCCTTGCGGATCGCCATACCAGGCGTGAAAGCGGAAAAAGCGCAGGATGCGCAGGTAATCTTCGGCAATCCGGGCCTCGGCATCGCCCGCGAACCGCACGCGTCGGGCCAGAGCGTCGGGCAAGCCCCCCAACGGGTCCAGCACCTCACCGTCGGGCGTGGCGTAAAGCGCGTTCATGGTGAAATCGCGCCGGGCGGCATCCTGTTCCACATCATCGGCAAAGGCCACCGTGGCATGGCGGCCGAAGGTTTCCACATCGCGGCGGAAGGTCGTCACCTCATGCGGGATCCCGCCGGACACCACTGTCACGGTGCCGTGGGCGATCCCTGTCGGCACCGGCCGCAACCCGGCCTTTTCGGCCAGAACAGTGACGGTTTCCGGCCGCGCATCGGTGGCGATATCCACATCCGCCACCGCCACGCCGAAGATCGCGTTGCGCACACAGCCGCCCACGAACAACGCCCGGTGCCCCGCCCCGGTCAGCATGGCGCAAACGGCCTGCGTTTCCGGGCGGGTCAGCCAGTCGCCGCCGATCCTCACGCCTGCACCCGTTCGGCCAGCCCCCGCAAGATCCGCGCCGTCGCCCCCCAGATGTAATAGGGCCCCCAGGGCACGGCGTAATAGTTGCGCCATGCCCCCAGCCACTGCCGCCGCTCGACCCTGTACCGCCCGGGATCGGCGACATGGGCAAAGGGCACGCGGAACACCTCGTCCACCTCGCCCGCCTCGGGCACGGGGGCGAAGGGCGCGCGGATCACGCCCACGACAGGGGTGATGCGATAGCCCGTCACGGTCTCATGCGGCGGCAACTGCCCCAGCAGGTCGACCGTCCTGCGATCCAGCCCCACTTCCTCCTCGGCCTCGCGCAGCGCCGCGGCCTCGGGCGAGCCGTCGCCGGCGTCGATCTTGCCGCCGGGAAGGGCGATCTGGCCGGGATGGTGACGCAGGCGCGAGGACCGCTTGGTCAGCACCAGTTCCATCCCCGCCGGGCCGGGCAGCAGGCCGATCAGCACCGCCGCGGGCCGCAGCACCCGGCCGGGGTCAAGCTGCACGCCCGGGTTCAGGTCGAAATCCGACGAGGCCGGCATCGGCCCGGCCAGCGCCTTGCGCAGCCGTCCGACCTCGGCCCCGTCGTTCATGGCCGGCCCTCTGCGCCCTCGGCCTCGAACCCCACGGTGCGGGGGTCGAGTTCGTAATGCGCGCCGCAGAACTGGCAATCCGCTGTCACCACGCCGTCATCGGTGGTCATGGTGGCGATGTCCTTGGCCGAATAGATGGACAGCGAATTGCGCACCTTGTCTTCGGAACAGCTGCACCCGAAGCGCACCTGCCGCGCGTCGAACACCCGCGCGCCTTCCTCGTGGAACAGCCGGATCAGCAGGTCGGTCGGCTGCACCTCGGGGCCGATCAGTTCCTCGGCATCCACCGTATCCAGCAGCAGGTTCACGCGGGTCCAGTTTTCACGGTCGTCCCCGTGCACGATGTCGTCCGCCGCCAGCAACCCCCCATCCCCCGACCCGCCGCCCTGGGCAAAGGGCGAGGCCTTGGGCATGTGCTGCACCATCACGCCCCCGGCCCGCCAGCCCTCGGCCCGCCCGTGGGACAGCGCAAAGCGGGTCGGCAGCTGTTCGGACTGGGCGAAATACGTCTCTGCACAGGCGGAAAGCGACCCGCCGGCGATGGGCGTGATGCCCTGATAGGGCAGCGTGCCGGGGCCCTGGTCGATCAGGATGGCAAAGAAGCCCTCGCCGATCTGGTCGAAGGCGGGCATATCCGGGTCCAGCCGGTCGGCGTCATAGCTGGCATAGGCCCGGATCCGCGCCGGCGCACCGTCATCGCCGGGGCCGTAATAATCGGTCGCGATCAGCCGCGCCGCGCCATTGCCGCGGATCTGCAACGACAGCTTCCAGCGCAGCTTGATCATCTGGCCGATCAGCGCGGTCAGCAACGCGGCCTCTGCCACCAGCGCCTCGATGGCGGGTGGGTAGTCGTGCTGGCCCAGGATCTGGTCCAGCGCGCCGTCCAGCCGCGCGACGCGGCCGCGGATGTCGGCGCGGTCAAGCTGAAAGGGCAGGACGGTATCGTCCCAGGCGATCTGCGATCCGATGGTCATGGGGTTTCCTTGTGTGCCACGTCTTGGCATATCCGCACTATATAGCCACGGCAACGCGCACTCCAAGAGGGCCCCATGATCCGGCGATTCGGCGACAGCCCGCAAAGCGGCATCCGCTATCGGCGCAGGCCGGGGGTCTATGCGGTGCTGCTGCGCGGGCGCGACGTGCTGTTGACGCACCAATCGGCGCCGGTGCCGGAATTCCAGTTGCCCGGCGGCGGGATCGACCCGGGCGAACAGGCCCTGCCCGCGCTGCACCGCGAGGTGCGCGAGGAAACCGGGTGGTCGATGGCCGTCACCCGGCGGCTCGGCGCGTTCCGGCGGTTCACCTACATGCCGGAATACGATCTCTGGGCGGAAAAGCTGTGCACCGTCTATCTTGCCCGCCCTGTCGCGCGGCTGGGTCCGCCGAGCGAGCCGGGCCACCGCGCGATCTGGGCGCCGATCGGAACCGCGGTGGGGCTTCTGGGCAATGACGGCGACAGGCATTTCCTGCGCCGTCTGCTGGCCTAGGCCGAGGGCAGCGTCGCCTGCATCGAGGGCCGGGCAGAAACCTGCGCGAACCAGTCCGCCAGCCGGGGACGGCCACTGCGCCAATCCTTGTCGGCAAAACGGAAATCGAGATAGCCGAGCGCGCAGGCCGCGGCGATGCTGCCCGCATTGAACCCGTCGGAAATCGCGGCGAACCAGCGGCCTTCCAGATCATCCAGACCCGAATCCACCTTTTCCATCTGCCCGCGGGCCCAATCGTCCCACCGCTTGTCCTCGGGCCGCAGCACGTTTTCGTAACGGTGCAGCAGCGCGGCCTCCAGAATGCCGTCGCCAAGCGCCTCGACCGTCAGCACGGTGAAGCGGCGGGTGTCCTGCGGATAGATCGTTTCCCCCGTGGTGCCGACCGAATCGACATAGGCCGTGATCACCCGGCTGTCGAACACGGGGCTGTCGTCCTCCAGCAGCAGGCAGGGCACCTTGCCGGTGGAATTGTGCCGCACGATGTTCGGGTCGCGCTTCACCGGCCAGGCGGCCGAGGGCAGCTTTTCGATCTCTACCCCGCGTTCCAGCGCGGCGACCATCACCTTGCGCACGAAGGGCGAGGCGGGGGAAAAGAACAGGCGGATCGTCATGCGGCGGTATTCCTTCGGTTGCGGGCCGGCCGGGCCCGGACAGGTTCTTCGAGGTTGGGCATGCGCAGGAAATCCTGCGGGTAAAGCTGCATCTGCAGATGCAGGTGTTCCAGCGCGAAGGTGATGTGTTCGCGCATGATCCCCGCGGCGCGTTCGCCCTGCCCCTTGGACAGCGCGCGGGCGATGCGGTGATGGTCGTCGTGCGACCGCAGGATGACCCGGAAGTCGCGCCACATGATGACGCGATCCGAGGCCGCGGGCACATTGTGCAACTGCTGCACGCAGGTGGTGATCCAGGAATTGCCGGAAAGGCGCATCACGGCGGTGTGGAAATTCACGTTCATCCGCCTGTATTCCGGCAGTTTTTCCGGCAGCAACTCGCCCGGCTCCAGAAGCCGGTCGCCCTCTGCCACCAGATCGGCCAGATGGCGGCGGGCGGCATCGGTCATGTTACCGGCGGCCAGTCGGCAGGCCATCGCCTCCAGTTCCGCGCGCACCTCGAAGGCGCCCTCGACCTCTGAGAACGAGAATTCGCGCACAAAGAAGCCGCGGTTGCTTTCGTAGGATACGAGCCCGGTCTGGGCCAATGTCGTCAGCGCCGCCCGCAGGGGCGTGCGCGAGGTTCCCAGCATTTCCGCCAGCCGGTCCTGCCGCAACTTGTCGCCCGGAAGCAGCTCTCCGCTCAGGATCGCCTCGCGCAGACGCTCGGTCGCCAGTTCCGTGCTGGTGTGAGGCTCGGCCAAGTTTCCCCCCTGATTCATTTTTGTTGATTGGATCCAAAACATGTATCAAGGGCAGATTCTTTTTGCAATGTGCGACAAAATGTGTTCATTGCATTCACAACGAAGAAGGAGGAGCCGTCAACCCATGTCTGGAGCCTGTCTCGTCACCGGCGCCGCCGGTGGTATTGGTGCGTTTGTCGGCAAACGCCTTGCCGCTGATGGTTTTCGCATCCTCGCAGCCGATCTTTCGCGCGATGCGGCGGAACGAATCGTGTCCAGTCTGCCGGGGCAGGGCCATCGCGCAATCGGGCTTGATGTCGCAGACGAATCCGCCGTCCGCGCCGCCTTTGCCGAGGCGCGCGATCTGGGCGCCCCCATCGACCAGGTGGTCGCCGCCGCCGGGATCCTGCTGTTCGCCGCCAACGGCGAGCGCCCGCCCATCACCGAGATCACGCTGGACGACTGGAACCTGACGCAGAACGTGAATTCCACCGGCACCTTCCTTCTGCTGCGCGAATACCTGCGCGACGCGGCGGGACGGCAGGTCGCGAACGGCCGTTTCGTCGGTTTCGCCTCTGTCGCGGCGCAGCTTGGCGGCTATCGGTCCAGCGCCGCCTATATCGCGTCCAAGGGGGCGGTGCTGGCGCTGGTCAAGGCCGGCGCCCGCGAATCCGCGCATCTGGGCATCACCGTGAACGCCGTCGCCCCCGGGCTGATCGACGCGCCGATGCTGCGTCAGTCGCTGGCCCCGGAAAACGACGCCATGGCCGCAGCGAACATCCCGCTCAACCGCATCGGCACGCCCGAGGACGTGGCGGGCGCCGTTGCTTTCCTGATGGGCCGCGATGCGGCTTATATTACCGGCGCAGTCATCGACGTGAATGGTGGCTACCGCATGCAATGACACCGCCGGGGAGGGCGACATGGTCAAGATTGCAGAGAAACTGACCTTTCTTCTCGGCTGGATCGCCGGGCTGACGGTCGTGCTGATGATGATCCACGTGATGGTCGACGTGATCGGCAAATACGTGTTCAACGCCCCGCTGCCCGGCACGGCAGAGGTGGTCGCCGCCTATTACATGATCGGCTGCGTGTTCCTGCCGCTGGCTTGGGTCGAGGCTTCGGGCGGGTCGATCGTGGTCGAGGTCATCTATGAAAAGGTGTCGCCCCGCGCGCGCCGGGTGATGCTGAAGCTCGCCGATATCGTGTCGATCATCTATTACAGCGTGCTCGGCTGGTTTTCGTGGGGCGTCGCCACCCACGCCTGGCGCATCAATGAAACCGTGGACGGCATCTGGCGCATCACCACCTGGCCGGCAAAGTTCCTGCTGCCCTTCGGTTTCGCCATCGCCGTCATCGTCATCGTGCTGCGGCTTTTCCTTGGCGAGCGCGGCAAGGTCCGCACCGCCGGTCACGCCCTGGAAATCTGAGGTCGCATCATGGAACGTCTTGAAATCGGCTTCATCGGGGTCGTCGCCATTCTCGCGCTTATCGGCATCCGGGTGCCGATCGGGGTTGCGATGGGGTCTACCGCCTTCTTCGGCATCTGGGCGATGATGGGGCTGCGGCCCGCCATCGGCATCACCAAGGCCATTCCCTTCAACCTGATCGGCGACTGGAACCTGTCGGCCATCCCCATGTTCCTGTTCATGGGTTTCGTCGCGGTCGAGGCGGGGCTGACCCGCGGGCTGTTCGGCGCGGCGCGCATCTTCCTGGCCTGGATCCCGGGGGGGCTCGCGTCCTCGACGGTGTTCGCCTCTGCCCTTTTCGGCGCTGCAAGCGGGTCGAGCGTGGCGACATCCGCCGCCTTCTCGCGCATCGCGGTGCCCGAGATGCTGGACAGCAAGTATGATCCCGGCATTGCTTCCGGCTCGGTCGCGGCGGCGGGCACGCTCGCGGCGCTGATCCCGCCCTCGGTGCTGATGATCGTCTATTGCCTGCTGGTCGACAGCTCCATCAACACGCTGTTCATGGCGGGCGTGGTGCCCGGCATCTTCACGGCGGTGGTGTTCATGGGAATGATCACCATCCGCTGCATGGTGAACCCGAACCTCGCACCCCGTTACGTGGACAAGACCACCCGCGCCGAAAAGCTCGCCCTGCTGCGCGACGCCTGGCCGCTGCCGGTGGTGACGTTCATCGTGATGGGCGGCATCTTCACCGGCGCCTTCACGGCCACCGAATCCGGCGCCGTCGGGGCCTTCCTCGCCTGCGTCCTTGCGGCGATGCGCGGCAAGATGAACTACGCCATGCTGAAACGCGCGGTGATCGACACCGCGGCGGGCACCTCTGCCATCTTCATGATCGTCCTGGGCGCGGCGCTGTTTGCGCGCTTCATCGCGCTGGCGACGATCCCGACCTGGGTGATGGGCTTCTTCGAAGGCTTCAACACCATGACGATCATCATCCTGATCTGCATCATCCTGGTGCTGATGGGGACGTTCATGGAAGAAATCTCGATCATGCTGCTGACCATGCCGGTGCTGGTGCCGCTTCTGGCACAGCACGGGGTGGACATGACGTGGTTCGGCATCCTCGTCATCAAGCTGATGACCATCGGCCTCATCACACCGCCGGTCGGCATGAACGTGTTCGTCATCAAGACCGCATTGGGGGATCGGGTGACGCTCAACCAGATCTTCGGCGGCGTCACCTGGTTCATCGCCGCGGATCTGCTGGTCCTGACGGCGCTGATCACCTTCCCGCAGATCAGTCTGTGGCTGCCCAGCATGATGGGCAGGTAAGCGAACGACCGCCCCGGGGCAGAGAAAGCACCGGGGCCGCCATCCATCAACACCAAGGGAGAGAGACCATGAAGAACCTTCTGCTCGGCGCGGCGCTGTTGCCCGCCATGACCTGGGCCGCCGGCGCCGATACCTATCAGGCGACCAACTGGATGGCCCCGGCCCATATCCTGAACGAATTCCCCTACCAGCAGTTCGCCAAGGACGTGGCAGAGGCCACCGACGGCGCGATGACCTTCGAGGTCTATTCCTCGGGCGCGCTGGTGCCGGCGCCGACGACGATGCAGGGCATCGCGGATGGCGTGGCGCAGATGGGCATCGTCTATCCGCCCTACACGCCCTCGGAACTGCCGCTGAACAACACCGTCAACGACCTGGCCTTCGTCGCCAAGGACGACATGGCGGCGGCCTTCGCCTACACGGAACTGGGCCTGACCAACCCGGCGGTCAAGGCCGAATGGTCCAAGAACGGCGGCCTGTTCGCCGGCGGCTATTCGACGCCCTTCTACAACTTCATCTGCATGGCGGAAATCGTCTCGCCCAAGGATGTGTCGGGCAAGAAGGTGCGCGTGGCAGGCACGGCGCAGACCGAATGGATCCAATCGCTCGGCGGCGTGCCGGTTTCGGTGCCGATCGGCGACGTCTATTCGGGGCTGGAACGCGGCTCGATCGACTGCACGCTGTCGGATGCCACCAACCTCGACAAGGGCAACAAGTTCTGGGAGGTCGCCAAGACCGTGAACACCCTGCCCCAGGGCGTGGTCGTGGGCGCAACCTATGTGTTCAACAAGGACTTCTGGAAAGGGCTGGAACCGGCACAGCGCCGCACCCTTCTGGACAACGTGGCGCTCGGCCTCGCGCGGTCGCAGGTCGCCTATCATGTCGGCGTCGAGGCGGCCCTTGCCGGGTCGAAGGAACGCGGCCTGAACGTGACCGAACCGACGCAGGAAATGAAAGACACCCTCGCCGCCTTCCAGGCGCAGGTGGCCGAAAAACTGCCCGCCAAGGCGATGGCCGAACGCGGCATCGAGGATCCGACCGAGGTGCTGAACCAGTTCATCGAACTGGAAGCGAAATGGCAGGGTCTGGTGGCCGATGTGGACCGCACGGATGCCGATGCCGTCGCCGCGATCCTCAAGGCGAACCTCTACGACAAGATCGACGAGAACACCTTCGGTCTTGAATAAGACCATCCCGGCCGGGCCACGCGCCCGGCCGGATCCTTCCCTCCCTGAAAGAGACCATGATGAAACGACTGCTGCTTGCGGCCAGCGTGCTGCCCTTCACCACCTTTGCGGCGCTGGCCGACATGTATCAGGCGACCAACTGGATGGCGCCCTCGCATATCCTGAACGCGGTAGCCTACGAGCCCTTCGCCAAGGAAATCGCCGAGGCGACCGCCAACCGGGTGGAATTCGAGATCTATTCCTCGGGCTCGCTGGTTCCGGCGCCGACGACGTTGCAGGCGATCGGCGATGGCGTGGCGCAACTGGGGATCGTCGCTGCCTCCTACACGCCGTCCGAACTGCCGCTGTCGGGCGTGATCAACGATCTCGCCTTCCTGGCGCGCGACGATTATGCCGCCGCCTTCGCGCTGGCGGAAATCGGCGTGCTGAACCCCGAACTGATCGGGGAATACACCCGCCACAACGCCATCTTCCTCGGCGGCTATTCGACGCCGATCTACAACTTCTTCTGCATGAAGCCGATTTCCGACCCGGCGTCGGTGCAGGGCCTCAAGATCCGCACCGCGGGCACGGCGCAGAACGAATGGATCGCCTTCCTCGGCGGTATCCCGGTCGCGGTGCCGATGACGGATGTGTATACGGGGCTGGAACGCGGCTCGCTCGACTGCACGCTGTCGGATCCGACGAACCTCGAATTCGGCTACAAGTTCTGGGAAATCGTCAAGCATGTGAACCGGCTGCCGCAGGGTTCCTCGCTCGGCGCGACCTATGTGCTGAACAAGGACTTCTGGGCCGCGCTGTCGACCGAGGACCGCCGCGCGATCCTCGACCTGACCGGCAAGGCGCTGGCGCGGGCGCAGGTCGCCTATCACCAGGGCGTGGATTCGGCGCTGAAGGGTTCGGCCGAACGCGGCATCGACATCGCGGAACCGCATGAAGCGATGGAAGCCAGGCTGAAGGAATTCCAGGACGGCATGGTGGCCGGTCTTGCCAAGCGCACGATGGATCAGCGCGGCATCGCCGACCCGACCCCGATCATCGAGGAATACATCGCCCTGACGCAGAAATGGTCCGCGCTGCTGGAAGGCGTCGACCGCAACGATGTGGATGCGCTGGCGAAACTGGTGCACGATGAAATCTACGCCAAGGTCGATGCCGCGACCTTCGGCCTGAACTGACCCAGGCGCCCGCGCAGAACCCCCTGCGCGGGCTTTCCGATTCGGGCCGGAAGGCCCCTGATGGTGATCCATGACCTCCCAACCGCTTCCCACCGCAATCGTCACCGGCGCCGGCCAGGGCATCGGCCGCGCCATCGCACACCGCCTTGCCGATGACGGATTCGCCGTCATCGTGGCCGATCTCGGCGCCGCGGGCGCGCAGGAAACCGTCCGCCAGTTGCAGGAACAGGGCCACAGCGCCCGCGCCGTGGTGCTGGACATCACCGACCCGGCGGCGACACAGGCGCTGATCGACGGGGCGGAAAACCTGCGCGTGCTGGTCAACAATGCCGGGATCTTCAACACCCGCGATTTCGACAAGCTGACCGCAGACGATTTCCGCAGGATGTACGAGGTCAACCTGGTCGCCATGTTCACGCTGTGCCAGCAGGCGGCGCGCGTGCTGCCGGAAGGCGGGCGGATCGTCAACCTCGCCTCGCGCGCGGCCTTCGGGGCGCGGAACTATGCGCATTACGTGGCCTCCAAGGCGGGTGTCGCGGGCTTCACCAAGGCATTGGCGCTGGAACTGGCGGAAAAGCAGATCACCGTGAACGCGGTCGCGCCGGGCGTGATCGTGACCGACATGCTGCTGGAACGCGCCGAGGGGCTGGAGGGGCTGCGGGTGCAGCAACCCTCGGGCAAACTGGGCGCGCCCGAACATATCGCGCATGCGGTGGCTCTCTTTGCCGATCCGCGGGCGGAATATATCACCGGTCAGGTGCTGATCGTGGACGGCGGGCGTTCCGTCGGCGGCACCGCGGCGTTCTGAGGGGGGGCGAGATGCTTGAACCGACCAATCTGAACGGCCGCACCGCCATCGTCACCGGCGCGGGCCAGGGCATCGGCGCGGCCATCGCCGAGGCGCTGTTGGCTGCCGGTGCGCATGTGCTGGCCGTGGACCGCGAGGCCGCGGGCATCGCCGCACTGGCCGCCCGGCCCGACGTCACCCCCGTGCAGGGCGATGTGACCGATCCCGCCGTGACAGAGACGCTTTCTGCCGCGCTCGACAAGGCGGGCCGGCGGCTCGACATCCTCGTCAACAACGCCGGCATCGCGCGGGGCGCCCATGCGCTGGATACCAGCGACGAGGATTTCACCCGCTATTTCGACGTCAACGTCCTTGGCCTTTTCCGCCTGTCGCGGTGGGCCGTGGGGCGGATGATGCGCACCGGCGGCGGCGCCATCGTCAACACCGCCTCGATCTTCGGCATGATCGGCGCGCAGAATTCCTGCGGCTATTCGGCCTCCAAGGCGGCGGTGATCGGGCTGACGCGGCAGATGGCGAACGATTTCGGCCCCAACGGGATCCGCGTCAACGCCGTCGCCCCCGGCCTGATCGAAACGCCCCTGACCGCCGAACGCATCCAGACAGAGGCATGGCGGCGCCATCAGATGATCGACGGCGCCCCCCTGCGCCGCGTCGGCAAGCCCGAGGATGTGGCCCGCGCCGTGCGGTTCCTCGCCTCGGACGAATCGTCCTTCATCACCGGCCAGGTTCTGGCGGTGGACGGGGGCTGGGCCGTTGGCCGTTATCCGCGCGAAGAGGCAATCCATGTCCCGGCCTGAATCCCCCGACCTGCCCGATAGCTGCGACCTGCTGGTCGTCGGTTCCGGCGCCGCCGGCATGGCGGCTGCGATTTCGGCCCGCCACCACGGGCTGAACCCGGTCATCATCGAGAAATCCGAATATTTCGGCGGATCGACGGCCGTCTCGGGCGGCGCGATCTGGGTGCCCGGCAACCCCATCGCCGCCGCCGCCGGCATGACCGACAGCCGCGAGGCCGCCCGCCGCTATATCCAGGGCGAGGCGGGCAATCTTTTCAACCCCGAACTGGTCGATGCCTTCCTCGACAAGGGGCCGGAGGCCATCGGCTTTTTCCACGAAAAGACCGCGCTGAAGATGACGCACCGGGTGTTTTCGCCCGACTACCATTCGGACGCCGAGGGCGCGGCCGAGGGGGGCCGGTCCGTCGATGCGCTGGACTATGACGGCAAGAAACTGGGCAAGAACCTCTACCGCATGCGCCCGCCCTACGCCGATTTCACCATCCTCGGCGGCATGCCTCTGGGGCGGCCCGACATCTACCACTTCCTGCGCATGGCGCGGTCGGCCAAGTCGGCGGTCTATGCGACGAAGATCATCGCGAAATACGCGCTCGACCGGCTGAGCTGGGGGCGCAACACGCGGCTGGTGATGGGCGCCGCAGTCTCTGGCCGGCTGGCAGAGACGGTTTTCGCGCTGAACATCCCGCTGTGCACCGGGCACGAACTGATCCGGCTGGTGCAGGACGACACCGGCCGCGTGACGGGGGCAGAGGTCAAGGGACCCAGGGGCCTGCGCCGGATCACCGCGCGCAAGGGCGTGGTGCTGGCGGCGGGCGGCTACCCGCACGACACCGCCCGCCGGGCGCAGACCTTCGACCACGTGAAACGCGGCCTGCCGCATTATTCCATGTCGCCCACGGGCGGCACCGGCGGCGCGATCGCGGCGGCAGAGGCCGCCGGCGCGGCCTTTGTGGAAACCAATTCCAACGGCGGCTTCTGGACGCCGGTGTCGCTGCTGCCCAACCCGGACGGCACCAAACGGCCCTTCCCGCATCTTTTCCTCGACCGCGCCAAGCCGGGGGTGATCGCGGTCGGCCATGACGGCGCGCGGTTCGTCAACGAGGCGTCGAGCTACCACGATTTCGTGCAGGGCCTGATCGCGAAACTGCTGGCCGAAGGCCAACGGTCCGCCTGGCTGGTCGCCGATCACCGCGCCGTCCGCCGCTATGGCCTGGGCGCGGCGCATGCGTTTCCGGCAAGGATCGGCAAGCATATCGCCAGCGGCTACCTGAAACGCGACACGACGGTGGAGGGTCTGGCCCGCCAATGCGGGATCGACCCGCAGGCGCTGGCCCGCACCATCGCGGGCTTCAACACCGATGCCGCGCGGGGCGAGGATCCGGCCTTCGGCAAGGGCTCGACCAGCTATCAACGCTATCTGGGCGATGCCGAAAACCAGCCGAACCCCTGCCTGCGTCCGCTACAGGGCCCGTTCTACGCGATAGAGATCTATCCGGGCGACATCGGCACCTCGATGGGCCTCGACATCACCGGCAAGGGCGAGGTCAAGGACCGCGCGGGCAACGTCATCCAGGGTCTCTATGCCTGCGGAAACGACGTGAACTCGATCATGTCGGGGTCTTATCCGGGGCCGGGGATCACGCTCGGCCCGGCGCTGGCGTTCGGCTATGTCATCGGCCAGACGGCCGCAGACGCCTGAAAAAGCCACGGCCCCCACGCCTGACGCGCGGGGGCCGGAATGTCAGCGCCCGGCCCCGGCCGGCGCGGCATGCGCCGGGATCACCCGGCCCGCACAATCCCCGAAACCGATCCGATAGCCCGCGCCCTGCGCAAAGCCGCGCATGACCAGCAGGTCGCCGTCCTCGAGGAAGCTGCGGGTGCCGCCCGCGATCTCCATCGGTTCCTTCCCGCCCCAGCTGAGTTCCAGCATGCTGCCGCGGTTTTCCCGCTGCGGGCCGGAAATCGTACCCGAACCCAGCAGATCCCCCGCCGACATCGGACAGCCCGAGGTCGTGTGATGGCACAATTGCTGCGCGGCGGAATAATACATCTCGCGATAGTTGGTGCGGCTGATGATGGTTTCCGTCCCGCCCTTGGGCGTCAGGCCGACCTCCAGCTGGATGTCATAGAGCATCGGGCCGGGTTCCTGCAGATGCGGCAGCAACGGCACCTCGCGTTCCGGGGTGGACACGCGGAAGGGTTCCAGCGCCGCCGCAGTGACGATCCAGGGCGAAATCGTGGTCGCCGTCGCCTTGGCCTGGAAGGGGCCGAGCGGCTGGTATTCCCACGCCTGAATGTCGCGCGCGGACCAGTCGTTCAACAGCACATAGCCGAAGATCATCCGGTCCGCCTCTGCCACCGACACCATGCCCTCGGACGGCGTACCGACGACCGCGCCCATTTCCAGTTCGAAATCGAACCGGCGCGAGGGGGCGAAGATCGGCATCTGGTGTTCGGGCGATTTCAGTTGCCCCCAGGGGCGGCGCACATCCTCGCCCGACACCACGATCGAGGACGCGCGGCCGTTGTAGCCGATGGGGATATGCAGCCAGTTCGGCGGCAGCGCATTCGCCGGGTCGCGGAACATCGAGCCCACGTTGAACGCATGATGCTTGCCGGCATAGAAATCGGTGTATTCCGCCACCAGGAAGGGCAGATGCATTTCCGCCTCTGCCAGCGGTACCAGATGGCGGGCAACCTCGTCGCGTTCCGCCGCACCCTCGGCCAGCAGGGCGGTCAGCCGCGCGCGCAGTTGCGCCCAGACCTCCGGCCCGGCCTCCATCACCTCGTTCCAGAACGGCACGTCCAGCAGGGGCGCGCCCGGCAGATCGACCAGCCCCGCATCCTCGCAGGCGGCGAGATCCAGCACGAAATCCCCGATGGCGACACCGCAGCGCGGCTCTTCGCCCGGACGCGAGAACACGCCATAGGGCAGGTTGTTCAGCGGAAACGACCCCTCGGGCGCATTCGCGCTTTCGACCCATGACCGAAGCAATGCCATGCCGTTTTCCTATCCTTTCAGCTTGTCATCCGGTGGAACCGGGGCATCGCGCCCGGGCCCCTTGTTTCCTGCACGCCGTCGCGCCCGTTGTCGAGCCCCGCATCCGCGGGCCGCAGCGGCGCGGCCATAGTTGTTGCAAATGCAATGAAGTCAAGGTTGAATGCGCCCGATTTCTGGTGAAGAAGCTGTGAGATCACAGGTTTTGACGGATCCCCGCCGATGGCACCTTTCGTGCTCGATGACTTTCTGCCCTATCGCCTCGTCGTCGCCGCCGGGCGCGTCAGCCGGGCGTTCGAACGCCGCTACATGGCCGAGGCCGGGATTTCCGTCCCCGAATGGCGGGTGATGGCACATCTGTCGCAGGAAGGCGAAGTGTCGGTGCGCGAGATCGAGGCGCGGGTGGACATGGAAAAATCCAAGGTCAGCCGCGCGGCCTCGCGGCTGGAAGAACAGGGGCTGGTGGTCAAGCTCGCCAATCCCGGGGACCGGCGGCTGGTGTCGCTGTCGCTGACCCCCAAGGGGCGGGCGGTGATGGACCGGCTGATCCCGCTGGCGGCGGAATTCCAGGCCGAACTGCGCGCCCTTCTGGGCCCCGATGCGAAAGGGTTCGAGGCGGGGCTGACCGCGATCCTGAAAAGCAGGCTATGACGGCCCGCCGCGGTATTCGTAAAGCACCGCAGACATGTCGTCGGTGAACTCTCCGCTTCCCGTGAAACGCTCGATCTCCCACATCAGCGCATCCAGAAAGGCATCGCCCGGAACGGCGGCATTGCGGCGGACCAGATCGGCCAGCCCCTCTTCGCCCATTTCCGCACCATCCGGGCCGGTGCATTCCGTCAGCCCGTCCGACATCAGCAACAGCCGGTCGCCCGGGCGCAGGCGCAGTTCCACCCGTTCGTATTGCGCGCCGGGGATCAGGCCCACCGGCATGCCGCCCTGCCCCACGCGCGCCACCGACCCGTCCGCCCCCAGCAGGATCGGATGCGGATGGCCCGCCTGCACCAGCGCCACCTTGCCGGATACCACATCGGCGTCGGCATAGATGCAGGTCAGGTACTGATCCACCTGCACCACATCCAGCAGCATCCGGTTCAGCCGCGCCGCCACCATTTCCGGCGGCCAGGTATCCACCGCCCCGCCACCATCGAGCGCCAATGCGATATTGCCATCCGGCGCGGCGCTGGACAGCATGCCCGCCAGCCGCGCCGCCAGCATGGCCGAGGCCACGCCATGCCCCGACACATCCACCGCAAAGAACGCCAGCCGCCGGGGGTTCAACTGGAAATACCCCACCAGATCGCCCCCCACATGCCCCGAGGGCCGCAACAGCAGCGAAATCGCCGCCGTCCCCAGATCGCGGTGCCGGTCGCGCACCAGCGATTGTTGCAGCTTGCGCGCCTCGATCAGGTCGCGGTCGAGCGAATCGTAGATGCCCTGCAATTCCGTCAGGGTGGTGGACAGAAGCCGGTTCTTCTGCGCCAGTTCGCGCTGCATGCCGAGGATGCGCTCGCCGGCCTGGATCCGCGCGCGCAGTTCGTCCGGGTCGACGGGTTTGGACAGAAAATCGTCCGCCCCCACGCCGAGGCCCTGCGCCACCTCGTCCTTTTCGCTTTTGGAGGTCAGGAGGATGAAATAGCCGTAGCTGTCGCGCGGAAGGGCGCGGAAGGCGTGGCAGAATTCCAGCCCCGACATGCCCGGCATCATCCAGTCCGACAGCACGATGTCGAACGCCGCCGCACGGCAAAGGTCGAGCGCCTCTTCGCCCGACCCGGCCTCTGTCACCTGATAGCCCCACCGGGCAAGCGACGCCTGCAGGATGCGCCGCTGCGCGCGGCTGTCATCCACGACCAGCACGCGCCCCGATACCTGCGGGACCGATACGCTTGTACTGCCGATACCCTCCACCATCGTCCCCGTACCTTCACACCTGCGCCGCACCTTCCGCCGCGGAACTTAACGGCAGGTGAAACATCAAATTGCACGCGTCACGCCCGGGCGGGCTTACCAACGCTTAACCGCCGCGGGCCAGACTGGTCACAGGTGCAAGACGGGGGGCGCATGATGCTGGACCAGAACCGGATCGAGGCCCTGCGGGCAGAGGTCGGCGCGGCGGGGTTCGACGAGGTGGTGGACCTGTTCCTGGAAGAGGTGGAAGAGGCGATGGCCCGCCTGCGCGCCGGGTCCGATGCGGCGGCGCTGGAACGGGATCTGCATTACCTCAAGGGGCTGGCGCTGAACCTCGGCTTTCGCCATCTCAGCGCCTTGTGCCAGCAGGGCGAACGCGCCGCCGCCCGGCACGCCCCGGTGGATGTGGCGGCGGTTCTGGCCAGCTATGCCGCCTCGCGCCGGAAGTTTCTGGCGTTGGTGCAGCGGGCCAGGTGATCAGATCAGGAATTCGGCCAGCAGTTCGTCGGTGGTGATGTCGCGCCACGTGAAACCGGCAGAATCGAGCCGCGCCAGAAGGGTGGTGAAATTCTCGGGCCGCGTCGTCTCTATCCCCAGAAGGATGGAGCCGAAGTTGCGCGCCGACCGCTTGAGGTATTCGAACCGCGCGATGTCATCGTCGGGGCCGAGGATGTTGAGGAATTCGCGCAGGGCGCCGGGGCGCTGCGGCATGCGCAGGATGAAGTATTTCTTCACCCCCGAATGGCGCATCGCGCGTTCCTTGACCTCTGGCAGCCGCTCGAAATCGAAATTGCCGCCCGAGGTGACGCAGACCACCGTCTTGCCGCGGATCTGGTCGCGCAGGTCGCGCAGCGCGTCGATGGACAGCGCGCCGGCGGGTTCCAGCACCACCCCTTCGACGTTCAGCATGTCGAGCATGGTGACGCAGATCCGGTCCTCGGGCGCGGCGATCACATGCGCGGGGTCGGCGCCGCGCAGGGTGGCGAAGGTCAGCTCGCCGATCCGCGCCACGGCGGCGCCATCCACGAAACTGTCCACCCGGGGCAGCGTCACCGGCGCACCGGCGGCCAGCGCGGCGGCAAGGCTCATACCGCCGAGAGGTTCGACATAGCGCAAAGCGGTATCCGGCGCGGCGCAGCCAAGATACCGCGTGATCCCCGCCGACAGCCCGCCGCCGCCCACCGGCACCACCACCATGTCGGGCGCGCGGCCAAGCTGTTCGAGCATTTCCACCCCCACGCTCGCCTGCCCCTCGATCACGTCGGGGTCGTCGAAGGGCGACAGGAAGAACGCCCCCGCCCGGCGGCAATGCGCCTGCGCGGCGGCCAGCGTGTGGTCGAAATAGTCGCCGGTCAGCACGATTTCCACCGCATCGCCGCCAAAGGCGCGGGTCTTGTCGATCTTCTGCTGCGGCGTCGTCACCGGCATGAAGATCGTCCCCTTCACCCCGAAATGACGGCACGCATAGGCCACGCCCTGCGCATGGTTGCCCGCGCTGGCGCAGATGAAATGCCGCTGTTCGGGATGCGCCGCGCGCACCTTGCGCATGGCGTTGAAGGCGCCGCGGATCTTGTAGCTGCGCACGGGGCTCAGATCCTCACGCTTGAGCCAGATGTCGGCGCCGTAGCGGTTGGACAGATAGTCGTTGCGCAGAAGCGGCGTTTCCGGGAACAGTTCCCGCAGCGCCCCGGTCGCCTGCCGCGCCCCGTCGCAGAAAGAATCGCCCGACATGCCTGCCCCCGTTCTGTCCCTCTGCGGGGGGATAGCGGCGTGCGCCGGGGGATACAAGGGCGCGCCGGGCCGCACCCCCGCGGGCGGGCTTGTCCGGTTGGGGAAAACAGACTAGACCCGCCCGGTATTTTCGCTGACGGAGCACCGCATGTCCGCGCCCAAGAAAGTCGTGCTTGCCTATTCGGGCGGCCTCGATACCTCGATCATCCTCAAATGGCTGCAAACCGAATACGGCTGCGAGGTGATCACCTTCACCGCCGACCTCGGCCAGGGCGAGGAACTGGAGCCCGCGCGCCAGAAGGCGCTGATGCTGGGCATCAAGGAAGAGAACATCCACATCGTCGACGTGCGCGAGGAATTCGTGCGCGACTTCGTGTTCCCGATGTTCCGGGCCAATGCGGTCTACGAGGGGCTGTATCTTCTGGGCACCTCGATCGCGCGGCCGCTGATTTCCAAGCATCTGGTCGAGATCGCGCACCGCCACGGCGCCGATGCCGTGGCCCATGGCGCGACCGGCAAGGGCAACGACCAGGTGCGGTTCGAGTTGTCGGCCTATGCGCTGGACCCCTCGATCCGCGTCATCGCGCCGTGGCGGGAATGGGATCTGACCAGCCGCACCAAGCTGATCGAATTCGCCGAGGCGAACCAGATCCCGATCGCCAAGGACAAGCGGGGCGAGGCGCCGTTTTCCGTGGACGCGAACCTGCTGCACACCAGCAGCGAGGGCAAGGCGCTGGAAAACCCGGCCGAGGAAGCGCCCGATTACGTCTACCAGCGCACGGTGGCGCCCGAGGATGCCCCCGACACCCCGGAATATATCGAGGTCGCCTTTGAAAAGGGCGATGCCGTGGCGATCAACGGTCAGGCGATGAGCCCGGCCACGATCCTGACCGCGCTGAACGACTATGGCGGGCGGCACGGGATCGGGCGGCTCGATTTCGTGGAAAACCGCTTTGTCGGGATGAAATCGCGCGGCATCTACGAAACCCCCGGCGGCACCATCCTGCTGGAGGCCCATCGCGGGATCGAACAAATCACGCTCGACGCCGGCGCGGGGCATCTGAAAGACAGCCTGATGCCGCGCTATGCCGAACTGATCTACAACGGCTTCTGGTTCAGCCCCGAACGCGAGATGCTTCAGGCCCTGATCGACAAGAGCCAAGAACATGTGACCGGCACGGTGCGGTTGAAGCTTTACAAGGGTTCGGTGCATTGCGTGGGGCGGTGGTCGGACCACTCGCTCTACAGCGAAAAGCATGTGACCTTCGAGGAAGACGCGGGCGCCTACGACCAGAAGGACGCCGCCGGCTTCATCCGCCTGAACGCGCTACGGCTGAAACTGATCGCGACGCGCAATGCGCGGGTGGCGAAGAAGGGCTGATCTGTTCGCTGAATGTTTCACGTGAAACGGGCCGCGCAGGGCTTTCTGCGCGGCCTTTTCCATGGCCTGACGCCACGCCACGCTTGCCATGCCGCAGCGCGGCGATACCCTGCGCGAAACAGGGGGACCGCATGGCACTGGAAGACATCGCCGCAGGCATCCGCAGCGCGCTGGAAGGCAAGACCTTCACCGGCAGCCTCAAATTCGATTGCGGCGATGCCGGGGTGCTGGTGATGGCCGACAACACTGCCACGACGAAAGACCGCGAAACCGACTGCACCATCCGCATCAGCGAGGAAAATCTGGTCAGCCTGCTGAAAGGCAGGCTGAACCCGATGCTGGCGATGGCCACCGGCAAGCTGAAACTGTCGGGCAATCCGGCGGTGGCGATGGCGCTGGTGAAGCTGATCGGCTAGGCGAATCACCCCATCTTGCAGGCCGCCATCACGGCCATGTTCAGGATGTCGTTCACCGTCGCCGTGGTGGTGCAGATCTGGATCGGTTTCTTCACGCCGGTCAGAATCGGCCCGATGACCGTGGCCCCCGCCATTTCCTGCATCAGCTTGACCGAGATCGAGGCCGAATGCCGCGCCGGCACCACAAGGATGTTGGCGGGCCCGGTCAGGCGGCAGAAGGGATACTGCGCCATCACCTCGGGGTTCAGCGCCACGTCCACCGTCATCTCGCCCTCATACTCGAAATCCACCTTCATGCGGTCCAGCACCCCCGGCGCCTTGTGCATCTTGATCGCACGTTCCGAAATCGGATAGCCGAAGGTGGAAAAGCTGACGAAGGCCACCCGGGGATCAAGCCCCAGATTGCGGGCCACGGCGGCGGCGCGGATCGCGATGGTGGCCAGATCTTCCGGTTCGGGCCATTCCTGCACCAGCGTGTCGGCGATCAGCACGATGCGCCCCTTGTACAGCAGCGCCGTCACCCCCACCGCCCCGTCCGCCGCGGTGGCGTCGAACACATGGTTGATCAGGTTCAGCACATGCGCCGACTTGCGCGTGGCCCCGGTGACAAGCCCGTCACCATGCCCATGCGCCAGCATCAGCGCCGAAAACACATGCCGGTCCCGCGCCGCCAGCCGGTGCACATCCTGCCGGTCGAACCCCTGCCGCTGCAAACGGCGGTAAAGGAAATCCTTGTACGTATCCAGGTGCCGGGTGTTGGCGGCGTTCACCACCTCCAGCTCGCGCACCGCGTCGGGCAGGCCCGCGAGTTCCAGCTTTTCGCGCACATCCGGCTCTCGCCCCACCACCAGCGCCTTGCCCAGGCCCGCGCGCTGATAGGCGACCGCCGCGCGCAGCACGCGCACGTCGTCGCCCTCGGCAAAGATCATCCGGGCCTGCGCGGCGCGGGCGCGGGCGTGGATGCCTTGCAGGATGCTCGCCGTCGGGTCCATGCGGGCCTTCAGGCTCTGTTCATAGGCTTTCAGGTCGATGATCGGGCGGCGGGCCACACCGGTATCCATCCCGGCCTTGGCCACTGCCGGCGGGATGACATAGATCAGCCGCGGGTCGAAGGGCGTGGGGATGATGTAGTCGCGCCCGAAGGACAGTTTCCGGCCATAGGCCATCGCCACCTCGTCCGGCACATCCTCGCGCGCCAGCCGGGCCAGCGCCTGCGCGCAGGCGATCTTCATCTCGTCATTGATCGCCCGGGCGTGGATATCCAGCGCCCCGCGGAACAGGTACGGAAACCCGAGGACGTTGTTCACCTGATTGGGATAGTCCGACCGCCCGGTGGCCACGATGGCGTCGGCGCGGATGGCATGCGCCTCTTCCGGCGTGATTTCCGGGTCGGGGTTCGCCATGGCGAAGATCACCGGGTTCTCGGCCATGCTGGCCACCATCGCCGCCGTCACCGCACCCCGCGCCGACACGCCCAGAAACACATCCGCCCCGCGCATCGCGTCTTCCAGCGTGCGGGCATCGGTATGGGCGGCATGGGCCGATTTCCACTGGTTCATGCCCTCGGTACGGCCCTGGTAGATGACCCCCTTGGTATCGCACATGATGCAGTTGTCATGCCGCGCGCCCATCGCCTTGACCAGTTCCAGACAGGCGATCCCGGCGGCCCCCGCGCCGTTGAGCACGATCTTCACATCCCCGATCTTCTTGCCCGACAGTTCCAGCGCATTGATCAGCCCCGCCGCACAGATCACCGCGGTGCCGTGCTGGTCGTCGTGGAACACGGGGATGTCGCAGATCTCTTTCAGCCGCTGCTCGACGATGAAGCATTCGGGCGCCTTGATGTCTTCAAGGTTGATGCCGCCGAAGGTGGGGGCCATCAGGCGGACGGCCTGGATGATCTCTTCCGGGTCCTCGGTGTCCAGCTCGATGTCGATGGCGTTCACATCCGCGAACCGCTTGAACAGGACCGCCTTGCCCTCCATCACCGGTTTGGAGGCCAGCGCGCCGAGGTTCCCCATCCCGAGGATCGAGGTGCCGTTCGACACCACCGCCACCATGTTGCCCTTGACCGTATAGTCGTAGACCGTTTCCGGGTTGTCGGCGATCGCCTGCACCGGCACGGCCACCCCGGGCGAATAGGCAAGGCTCAGATCGCGCTGCGTCGCCATCGGGGTCGAGGCGATGATCTCGTATTTCCCCGGCTTCGGTTCGAGATGATAGGCGAGTGCTTCTTCCGGGGTAATCTTTGTTTTCGACATCAGCGTTTTCCTTTGCGATTCTTGCGTAATAGCGCCTCGAAACGCAATTGCCAACCGGCCACAATCGCCTTTTCCACCCGCCCGCGGTTCGCTAGGGTCTGCCCCGATCATGGGGGGCAGAGGTGAGCGAAGAAACCGTCACGCCGATGATGGCGCAGTATCTGGACATCAAGGCGCAGCATCGCGATGCGATCCTGTTCTACCGGATGGGCGACTTCTACGAAATGTTCTTCGACGATGCCGTCGCCGCGGCAGAGGCGCTGGACATCGCGCTGACCAAGCGCGGCCAGCATCTGGGGCAGGACATCCCGATGTGCGGCGTGCCCGTGGTGCGGGGCGAGGAATACCTGCTGGCGCTGATCCGCAAGGGTTTTCGCGTCGCCATCGCCGAACAGATGGAAGATCCGGCAGAGGCGAAGAAGCGCGGGTCCAAATCCGTCGTGCGGCGCGAGGTCGTGCGCCTCGTCACCCCCGGCACGCTGACCGAGGAAACCCTGCTCGATGCCCGGCGGCACAACTTCCTCGCCGCCTGGGCGCAGGTGCGCGACGACGCCGCGCTGGCCTGGGTGGACATCTCGACGGGCGAATTCCGCGTCACCCCCTGCCCCGCGCCGCGGCTTGGCCCCGAACTGGCGCGGCTGGCCCCGCGCGAGGTGCTGCTGAGCGAGACCGCAGGCGAGGATCTGGCCGGAATAGTGACGGATCACGCCGCCACGCCCACCCTGTTGGGCCGGGCGAGTTTCGACAGCGCGGCGGCGGAAAAGCGGCTCTGCACCCTGTGGAATGTGACGACGCTGGAAGGGTTCGGCAGCTATGGCCGGGCCGAACTGGCCGCCATGGGGGCGATTGCCGATTATCTGGACCTGACGCAGCGCGGCAAGCTGCCCCTGCTGCGCCCGCCGGTGCGCGAAACGGCCGCCAGCGCGATGCAGATCGACGCCGCGACCCGCCGCAACCTTGAAATCACGGCCAGCCTGTCGGGGGGGCGTGAGGGCTCGCTTCTGGCCGCCATCGACATGACGGTAACGGCGGCGGGCGGGCGGCTGCTGGAACGGCGGCTGGCCAGCCCCGCGCGCGATCTGGCGGTGATCCGCGCTCGGCACGATGCGCTGCGCTTTCTGCTGGATAACCGCCGTCTGGCAGAGGATCTGCGCGCCGCCCTGCGCCGTGTGCCCGACATGGACCGCGCGCTGTCGCGGCTGGCGCTGGACCGGGGCGGGCCCCGCGATCTGGCCGCGATCCGCGCCGGGCTGGAACAGGCGGGCGCGATCGCCGCGCAGATCGGGGCCGGGGCGCCGGCGGTGCTGGCAGAGGCCACCGTGGCGCTGCAAGGCCACGAAGGGCTGGCGCAGAGCCTGTCGGACGCGCTGGTGCCCGAACCGCCACTGCTGGTCCGCGACGGCAATTTCATCGCCCCGGGGCATGACGGCGAACTGGACGAAACCCGCGCGCTGCGCGATCAGGGCCGGGGCGTGATCGCGCGTATGCAGGCGGATTACGCCGCGCAGACCGGCATCGGCAGCCTGAAGATCAAGCACAACAACGTGCTTGGCTATTTCATCGAAACCACCGCCACCCATGCCGAAAAGATGCGCGCACCGCCGCTGTCGGAACGGTTCATCCACCGGCAGACGACGGCCAATCAGGTCCGCTTCACCACGCTGGAACTGTCGGATCTGGAAACCCGCATCCTCAACGCCGCCAACCACGCGCTGGACATCGAAAAACGGCTCTATGAGTGCCTGAAGGCGCTGGTTCTGGACCATGCCGGGCCCATCGGCCTTGCCGCCCGCGCGCTGGCCGAAATCGACCTGGCCGCCGCGCTGGCCGAACTGGCGGCGGCAGAGGACTGGTGCGAGCCGGTGGTGGACGACAGCCATGCCTTCGAGGTCGAGGGCGGCCGCCACCCGGTGGTGGAACGCGCCCTGCGCCGCACCGGCACGCCCTTCGTGGCCAACGACTGCGCGCTGACGGATGGCGGAACACCGGCGATCTGGCTGCTGACCGGGCCGAACATGGCGGGCAAATCCACCTTCCTGCGCCAGAACGCGCTGATCGCCTTGCTGGCGCAGGCGGGCAGTTTCGTGCCCGCGCGCCGGGCGCGGATCGGGCTGGTCAGCCAGTTGTTCAGCCGCGTGGGCGCGGCGGACGACCTTGCCCGCGGGCGGTCGACCTTCATGGTCGAAATGGTCGAAACCGCCGGGATCCTCAATCAGGCCGACGACCGCGCGCTGGTGATCCTGGACGAGATCGGGCGGGGCACGGCGACCTATGACGGGCTGTCGATCGCCTGGGCGGTGCTGGAACATCTGCACGACACGAACCGCTGCCGCGCGCTGTTCGCCACGCATTACCATGAAATGACGGCGCTGGCCGGCAAGCTGCCGGGGGTCGAAAACGCCACCGTCAGCGTGAAGGAATGGCAGGGCGAGGTCATCTTTCTGCACGAGGTCCGCAAGGGCGCGGCGGATCGGTCCTATGGCGTGCAGGTGGCGCGGCTGGCGGGCCTGCCGCAGGCGGTGGTGGACCGCGCCCGCGTGGTGCTGGAGGCGCTGGAAAAGGGCGAACGCGAGGGCGGCGGCGCGCGCCCCAAGGCGCTGATCGACGACCTGCCCCTGTTCGCGGCCAGCCCCCCGCCCACCCCGCCACGGGCGGCCCCGCAGCCCTCGGCGGTGGAAGAGCGCCTGCGCGACGTGCATCCCGACACGCTGACGCCGCTGGAGGCGCTGCAACTGGTCTATGACCTGCGGGGGCTGCTGTAGGGTGCGCAGGCTGCGCACCCTGCGCACCCTGCGGTTCAGGCCGTCATGGAGGACACGCCGACCTGCGCCGGGCGCAACAGCCGGTCGTGCAGCATGAAACCGTTCACCATCACCTGAATGATCTGGCCCGCAGTGGTGCCGGGCACCGGGGCCTCGAACATCGCCTCGTGCTGCTGCGGGTCGAACATGTCGCCGACCTTGGGCACGATCACCTTGACCCCGTGGCGGGAAAAGACGTTTTCCAGCTCGCGCAGCGTCAGTTCCACCCCCTCGATCAGTCCGTTGGCGGCGGTGCGCTGGTCGTCGGTCACGGCATCCAGCGCGCGGCGCAGGTTGTCATGCACCGGCAGCAGATCCCGCGCCAGCCGCGAACCGCCGTATTGTTCGGCCTCGCGCCGGTCGCGCTCGCCGCGCTTGCGGCTGTTCTCGGCATCCGCCAGCGCGCGCATGTAGCGGTCGCGCAACTCGTCGCGTTCGGCGCGCAGCGCCTCGATCGCGTCGGCCTCTGCCGGGTTCGCCGCGCCCTCTGCCTGATCCTGGGTCATGTCGTCCTTCTTGTCTTCGTCCGCTTGCATCGCTTCATCCCTTGTGCCGGTCGGAAATCAGCCGTCCGACCAACTGGGCGGTGTAATCGACGATCGGCACGATGCGCCCGTAGTTGAGCCGCGTCGGGCCGATCACGCCGACTGCACCGACGATCTTCCGTTCGGCGTTCATATAGGGGGAAACCACCAGAGAGGAACCCGTCAGCGAAAAAAGCTTGTTTTCCGATCCGATGAAGATCCGCACACCCTCGCCGTCCTCGGTGAGTTCGAGGAATTCGGCGATGTCGCGCTTGCGTTCCAGATCGTCGAAAAGGGTGCGGATGCGGTCCAGTTCCGCGCCCGTATCGGCATCGGGCAAAAGGTTCGCCTGCCCCCGCACGATCAGCCGTTCATGCGGCTGGCCGGCATGTTCCCAGACCGCAAAGCCGCTTTCGACCAGTTCGCGCGCCAGACTGTCGATTTCCTGCCGCCGCAGCGCGACCTCTGCCGCGATATGGCGGCGCAGGTCCGACAGGCTCCGCCCCTCTACCAGGGCGTTGAGGAAATTCGCCGCCTCGCGCATGGACGAGGGCGTCTGGCCGGGCGGCGGGGTGAACACGCGGTTTTCCACATGGCCGTCGGTGAACACCAGCACCACCAGCGCGCGGTCGGGGGCGAGGCTGACGAATTCGATATGCCGCACCGTCGCCTCGTGCTTGGGCGCCAGCACGAGGCTCGCCCCCCGCGTCAGCGCCGACAGCGTGGCGCCGATATGGTCGAGCATCGAGGCCACGTCGCGGTCGTTCACGCCGAGGGTCGAATCGATCCTTTCGCGGTCGGTCTCGTCGAGGTTCTCGACCTCCAGCAACCCGTCCACGAACATCCGCAGCCCCAGTTGCGTCGGCACCCGCCCGGCGGACACATGCGGACTGTCCAGCAGGCCGAGGTATTCCAGATCCTGCATCACGTTGCGGATCGTCGCCGCCGACACCTTTTCCGACATGCTGCGCGTCAGCGTGCGCGAGCCCACGGGATCGCCGGAGGACAGATAGCCCTCGACCACGCGCCGGAAAACCTCGCGGCTGCGGTCGTTCATTTCGGTCAGGATCTTGGTTCGGTCGTTCATCGCGTCCATTCCCCGGGGGGCTGCTGACATTAAAGTGCCGCATCCGGCAACGTCAATCGGGGTTGCGCCAAAGGGTCGCGCGGGCGTATCTGGCGACGTTCTGCGGAAAGGATCGAACATGCGCCCTTCGGGTCGGAAACTTGCACAGATGCGTCCGGTGTCCATCGAGACCGGGGTGGTGAAACACGCCGAGGGGTCGTGCCTGATCAAGATGGGGGACACGCATGTGTTGTGCACCGCCTCTGTCGAGGAAAAGACCCCGCCCTTCCTGAAAGGCACGGGTCTGGGCTGGGTGACGGCGGAATACGGCATGCTGCCGCGCGCCACCAACACCCGCAACCGGCGCGAGGCCGCGGCAGGCCGCCAGCAGGGCCGCACGATCGAGATCCAGCGCCTGATCGGCCGCGCGCTGCGCGCCGGCGTGGACCGCGTGGCGCTTGGCGAAAAACAGATCGTGATCGACTGTGATGTCATTCAGGCCGACGGCGGCACCCGTTGCGCCGCGATCACCGGGGGCTGGGTGGCGCTGCGGCTGGCGACGCAGAAGATGCTCGCGGCGCGCACGATCCTGACCGATCCGATCATGGATCACGTCGCGGCGGTGTCCTGCGGGATCTACGGCGGCCAGCCGGTGCTGGATCTGGACTATCTGGAGGACAGCGCGGCGGGCACGGACGGGAACTTCATCCTGACCGGCGCGGGGCGGCTGGTCGAGGTGCAGATGTCGGCCGAGGGCGCGACCTTTTCGCGGGCCGAGATGGACAACCTTCTGACCTTGGCAGAGGCGGGGATCGCGGAACTGGTGGCGGCCCAACGGGCGGCGGTGGCATGACACGGCGGTTCGACGGCGACAGGCTGGTGGTGGCGACCCACAACCGCGGCAAGCTGGAAGAAATCGCGAAGCTGCTGGAGCCCTTCGCCGTCACCGTCCTGTCGGCGGCGGATTTCGGCCTGCCGGAACCGGCAGAGACCGAGACGACCTTTGCCGGTAACGCCCGGATCAAGGCCCATGCGGCGGCCAAGGCCACCGGGCTGGTGGCGCTGGCCGACGATTCGGGGCTGGAAATCGACGCGCTTGGCGGCGCACCGGGGGTCTATACCGCGGATTGGGCGGAAACCCCTGAGGGGCGGGATTTCGTGATGGCGATGACCCGCGTTTGGGCAGAGCTGGAGACGATTTCGGCGCCGGAACCCCGACGCGCCCGGTTCCGCTGCACGCTGGTGCTGGCTTGGCCCGACGGCCATGACGAGGTGTTCGAAGGCGCCATCGAGGGCCGCGTCACCTGGCCCATGCGGGGCGATCAGGGGCATGGCTATGACCCGATCTTCCAGCCCGAAGGGTATGAACAGACATTCGCGGAAATGGACCGCTGGCAGAAGAACGAGATGAGCCACCGCGGGCGGGCATTCCAGAAGATGGTCGCCGCCGCCTTTGCCTGAGGAGGGCAGCATGAAACGCATCAGCACCGGATCCCCGTTCGAGGCCGCCCTGGGCTATTCCCGCGCGGTGGTGAAGGGCGATTTCTGCTTCGTTTCCGGCGTCACCGGCTATGATTACGCCACCATGCAGATCCCCGAAGATGCCGTCGAACAGGCGCGCAACTGCTTTGCCACCATCGCCGGGGTGCTGGAACAGGCCGGGTTCGCGATGGGCGATATCGTGCGGGTGCAATACACGCTGACCGATGCCGCGCTGGTGGATGTGGTGGCGCCGGTTCTGGGCGCGGTTTTGGGCGAGGTGCGGCCTGCGGCGACGATGGTGATTGCGGGTCTGATCAAGCCGGAAATGAAGATCGAGATCGAAGTCACGGCGATGCGGGGCTAGGGCGTGGAAGACTGGCGCAACGGCGGGTTCGGGCTGTATATCCACTGGCCATTTTGCGTCTCTAAATGCCCGTATTGTGACTTTAACAGCCATGTCGCGGCCCGGATCGACCAGCGGCGCTGGCAGGACGCATACCTACGTGAAATAGACCGGATCGGGGCGGAAACGCGCGGGCGGCGGCTGGATACGGTGTTCTTCGGCGGGGGTACGCCCTCACTGATGGCCCCCCAGGTTGTAGCCGCGATACTGGAGCGCGTGCGGCGGACATGGCCGCTGGCGAACGATCTGGAAGTGACGCTGGAGGCGAACCCCGGCACGGTGGAGGCAGCGCGGTTTCGCGGGTTTCGTGAGGCGGGTGTCAACAGGATTTCCATTGGAATTCAGGCACTTGATGATGAATCCTTGCGTCTTTTGGGGCGGCTGCACAGCGCCGGGGAAGGTCGGCGGGCCATCGGCATCGCGCAGGATCTGTTCGAAAGGGTCAGTTTCGACCTGATCTATGCGCGGCAGAACCAGAGCGCCGAGGACTGGCAGGCGGAACTGCGCGCGGCGCTGGCGATCGGGACGGATCACCTGTCACTTTACCAGCTAACGATCGAAGACGGCACGGCTTTCGGCGACCGTTTTGCCCGCGGGCGGCTGCCCGGCCTGCCGACAGAGACTGTTTCGGCGGAAATGTACGAAATCACGCAGGAAATCTGCGATGCGGCGGGACTGCCGGCCTATGAGATTTCCAACCATGCGCGGCCCGGGGCAGAGTCGCGGCACAATATCATCTACTGGAACGGCGGGGATTATGCCGGGGTCGGGCCCGGGGCGCATGGGCGGTTGACCCTGGACGGTGCGCGATGGGCGACCGAAACCCTGCGCGCGCCGGGCGCCTGGCTGGAGGCGGTGGAGCAACGCGGCAATGGCGAAACGCCGCGCGAGGCGGTTCCGGCGGATGCGCAGGGGTATGAGTATCTGATGATGGGCCTGCGCCGGGATACAGGTGTATCTATGGCGCGGCTGGCGGCGATTCTGGGCGTGGTACCGGATCTGCCGCGGCTGGCGGGGCTGGAAGAACTGGACCTGTTGCAGCGCGAAGGCGATAGCCTGCGCGCGACGCGGCACGGGCGGATGGTGCTGAACAGCCTGCTGGCGGAATTGCTGACGGATGCGAATTTCTGACCGCGGTTGCGGTCAGATCTGGGTATCGCGGCTGATCGCCGACAGCACGTTGCAGAGCCGGTCGAGGTCATCGAAACGGTTGTAGCGGATGCTGATGATGCCCGCTTCGCTGCCCGGTTCGTGGGTGATTTTCACCGACATGCCCAGATTAGCGGACAGATCGGCCTCCAACGCACGGGTATCGGCGTCTTTTTCCTCGGCCGGGTTGCGGCGGCGGGGGGCGCTGCCTGGGGATTCGGCGGCTTTTCCGGCCTGCGCGAGGCGCTCGGCCTCTCGCACCGTCAGTCCCTCGCGAATGATCCGCTGCGCCATGGCCAGCGGTTCGGGCGCGCCGATCAGGGTGCGGGCATGGCCGGCGGAAAGCGCGCCGTCACGCAAGAGGCCAAGCACCTCGTCAGGTAGTTGCAGCAGGCGCATGGCGTTGGCGACATGGCTGCGGCTTTTGCCGAGGGCCTCGGCAATGCGTTCCTGGGTATGGCCGAAACGGTCGATCAACTGGCGATAGCCGAGCGCCTCTTCCACCGGATTGAGATCGGCACGCTGGATGTTCTCGATGATCGCGACTTCCAGCACCTCCGTGTCGGAATAGTCGCGGACGACGACCGGAACCTCATGCAGCTTCGCCATCTGCGCGGCGCGCCAGCGGCGTTCGCCGGCGACGATCTGATAACCCTCGCCTTCCGGCTGGCGGCGGACGATCAGCGGCTGGATCACGCCATGTTCGCGGATGGACTGGGCCAGTTCTTCAAGCCCTTCCGGGTCGAAATCGCGCCGGGGCTGGCCCGGGTTGGGGGCCAGCGCCTCGATCGGCAGGTTGCGGTCGGCGGGCCGGGGGCGATCCGCCGCCTCTGCCGGGCGGTCGGCGGCAACATCGGCCATGAGGGAAGAAAGACCCCGGGCGAGGCCGCGGCGTTCCGGCTTGCGATCGTTCATGCGTTCCTCCGGTCAGGCCTGTTGAAGGCGGCGATGGCGCGCCAGGAATTCCTCGGCCAGCGCGCGATAGGCACTGCTGCCCTTGGACTGCGAATCATAGGCGAGGATCGGCAGCGCATGCGAGGGCGCCTCGCTGATGCGGACGTTGCGGGGGATCACGGTGGTGAACACCAGCGTGCCGAGCGTATCGCGCACATCGGTTTCCACCTGTTGCGACAAGCGGTTGCGGCCGTCGAACATGGTGAGCAGCACGCCTTCGATCCGCAGCGCGGGGTTGGCGGCGGCGCGGACCTCGCGGATGGTGAGCATCAGCTGCGACAGGCCTTCAAGCGCGAAAAACTCGCTCTGCAACGGGATGAGGACCGAATCGGCCGCCACCATTGCGTTGATCGTCAAAAGGCTGAGCGAGGGCGGGCAGTCGATCAGGATCAGGTCGAAACGATAGCGCGACAGCGCCGCGGGCGACAGCGCATCGCGCAGCAGGAAGCTCCGCTTTTCGTTCGCCACCAGATCGAGATCGGCCGAGGACAGGTCGGTCGTGGCCGGGGCGATCCAGATATTTTCGGCGTTGGTGGGGCGGATGACCGATTCGGGTTCGGCATCCTCGATCAGCAGGTCATAGGTCGTCATCCCGCGTTCCGACTGCGGCACCCCGAAGCCGGTGGAGGCATTGCCCTGCGGGTCGAGATCCACCAGCAACACGCGCAGGCCCCGTTCCGCCAGCGCGGCGGAAAAGTTGATCGCGGTCGTGGTCTTGCCCACCCCCCCCTTCTGGTTGGCGATCGCGATCACGCGCGGGGCGGCGGGGCTGATCGGGTCAGACATGGGTGAGGTTCCGAAGTTCCAGGATGACGGCCTTGGGGTCAGTGATACTCGGATGCGCGGTCGAGGTGAACCGCCAGTCTGCCGCGGCCTCTGCCAATTCCTGTTGATAACCCGCACCTTTGGGCAAAAGTGCGATGGTCTGCGGGGCCGCGTGCAGGGCGATGAGGGGCAGAAGGCGGGGCAGCGGCGCCAGCGCACGGGCGGAAATCACGTCAGCGGCCAATGGCCGGGTCGATTCGGCGCGGGTGGTGAGAATCACCGGGTTCAGGCCAAGTTGCCGGGATGATTCGGCCAGAAAGGTGGCCTTGCGCTGATCGCTTTCCACCAACGTCACGCGGGTTTGCGGGCTGTCCTGCGCCAGCAACACCGCGATAATGATACCGGGAAAGCCCCCGCCGCTGCCGAGGTCGGCCCAATGCGCGATATCGTCGCGGGCGTGGCCCAAGATCTGCGCCGAATCGAGGATATGGCGGTGCCAGAGATGCGGCAGCGTGCTTTTCGCCACCAGGTTGATGGCGGGGTTCCATCTGTGAACCAGCGCGGCGAACGCTTCCAACCGCGCAAATGTTTCACGTGAAACATCCCGGCCAAGAGCGGCGGTAAACTCCTCAAGGGTCATGCCCTTGCCTTCGCCTTCTGCGCGTTGCGGATATGGGCGAGGATCAGCGTCAGTGCCGCCGGTGTCATCCCCTCGATCCGCCCCGCCTGGCCGAGCGTTTCGGGTCGCACGCGGTTCAGCTTCAGCTTCAGTTCCGTGGACAGGCCGGACAGCGCACCGTAATCGAAATCCACCGGAATCCGCTGATTTTCATCCCGCGCCACAGCCTCTATCTGCTGCAACTGGCGCGGCAGATAAGCGGCGTAGATCGCGTCGCTGCGCAGCTGATCCAGAATCGCAACGGGGATCTCGTTCAACCCTAGCACCAACGGTTTCAGCGCCTCGGGATCGGTATCGGTAAAAGCCAGTAGATCCAGCGCGCTGCGTCGCTGGCCATCCTGATTCACCGGGATACCGTGCTGTTGCAATTGCTTCGGGGTGAACCGATCCGCGCTCAACGTGGCGCGGGCCGCCTCCAACCGTTCCATTTTGGCCTCGAACTGCCGTTGCCGGTCGGCGCCGACACAGCCGATCTCTACCCCCAAGGGCGTCAGGCGCTGGTCGGCATTGTCTGCCCGCAGATGCAACCGGAACTCCGCGCGCGAGGTGAACATGCGATAGGGCTCCGTCACCCCGCGGGTCGTCAGGTCATCCACCAGCACGCCCGTATAGGCGTTCGTGCGGCTCAACTGCACCTCATCCCGGCCCAGAACCGCCGCCGCAGCATTAAGCCCCGCCAGCAGACCCTGCGCCCCGGCCTCTTCATAACCCGTGGTCCCGTTGATCTGACCCGCGAAATAGAGCCCGGACAGCGCCCGCACCTCCAACCCCAAGGTCAGCCCCCGCGGGTCGAAGTAATCATATTCGATGGCATAGCCGGGTTGCAGGATCTCCACCCGCTCCAGCCCCCGGATGGAACGCACGTAATCCAGTTGCACCACCGCAGGCAGCGAGGTGGAAATCCCGTTTGGGTAGATAACATCGTTCGTCAGGCTTTCCGGTTCCAGAAACACCTGATGCGTCGTCTTGTCCGCGAACCGCACCACCTTGTCCTCGATCGAGGGGCAATAGCGCGGGCCGACGCCCTCAATATGCCCGCCGTACATCGCGGACAGATGGAGATTCTCGCGAATCACCTCATGCGTGCGCTCGTTGGTATGGGCGATGCCGCAGGATACCTGCCGCGCAATCGGCGCATCCGACAGGAAGGACAACATGACCGGCGCGTCATCGCCCGGCTGCACCTCCAATACCGACCAGTCGATGGTGCGCCCGTCCAGCCGTGGCGGGGTACCCGTTTTCAGCCGCCCAACGCCAAGCTCCAACCCCGCCAGCCGCCGTGCCAAGGGCTGCGAGGCCGGATCACCGACCCGCCCGCCGGGCCGCCGCTCGGCCCCCACATGGATCACACCGTTGAGAAACGTCCCCGTGGTCAGCACCACCGCCTGCGCCGTGACCTCTGCCCCGTCGCCCAGAACCACCCCGGCCACCCGGCCATCGCGAATCAGCAGGTCGCTGACCTCACCCTCCAGCAGGTCGAGATTGTCCTGAGCCCGCAGGATCCGCTGCACCGCGTCCCGATACAACGCCCGGTCCATTTGCGCCCGGGGCCCCTGCACCGCCGGCCCCTTGCGGCGGTTCAACAGGCGATACTGGATCCCCGCCATATCCGCCGCCCGCGCCATCACACCATCCAGCGCGTCGATCTCGCGCACCAGATGACCCTTGCCGAGGCCCCCGATAGCCGGGTTGCAGGACATCACCCCGATGGTGTCGATCTTCATCGTCACCAGACAGGTGCGCGCACCCATCCGCGCCGCCGCCGCCGCGGCCTCGGTCCCCGCATGCCCGCCGCCGACCACCAGCACCTGATATTGTTTCACGTGAAACACTCCTCATTTGCCGATGCAGAAGGACGCGAACACCTCGTCCAAGACCTGCTCGATATCCACCTTGCCGACGAGCGATTCAAGCCGCCCGATCGCCACCCGCAACTCGCTGGCCACGATTTCCTCGCTCACCCCACGGTCCAGCATTTCCGCCGCATCCTGCAAGGCCACCCGCGCCGCCAGTACCGCATCCCGGTGCCGTGCCCGGGTGATCGTCGCGGCCCCCGCCGCGCGCCGACCCAGTTCCGCCGCGATGGCGGCCAGCATTTCGGGCACACCCTGCCCCGTCGCACCCGATACCGCACCCGCGCCACCGCCCGACAGATCCGCCTTCGCCCGCAGATGCAGATCCCCCGGCCGCGCAGCGACAGTATCGGTTATCCCCTCCCCCTCGGGAAGCAGGAATATCCGCATATCCGCCATCTCGGCCCGTCGCCGCGCAAGATCCACGCCAAGCGCCTCGATCACGTCGCCGGTGTCGCGCAGCCCCGCCGTATCCAACAGCGTGACCGCTAAGCCCTCCAGGTCGATCCGCACCTCGATCACATCCCGAGTTGTCCCCGGAATATCGGATGTCAGCGCCGCCTCCCGCCCCGCGATCCGGTTCAGCAGCGTGGATTTCCCGGCATTCGGCGGCCCCACAATAGCCACCTCGAACCCGTCGCGAATCCGCTCCGCCACGCCGAAACCCGCTTCCTCCGCCGCCAGCGCCTCGGCCACCCCATCGACCAGCGCCAGAACCTCGGGACGCACGTCCACCGGCACATCCTCATCGGCAAAGTCGATCACCGCTTCCAGCAACGCCGCCGCCCGGACCAGATCGTGCCGCCACCCCTCGGCCTTGCGCCCCAGTGCACCGGAGAACACCCGCATCGCCTGCCGCCGCTGCGCCTCGGTTTCGGAATCGATCAAATCCGCCAGCCCCTCGACCTGCGCCAGATCCAGCCGCCCGTTTTCCAGCGCCCGCCGCGTGAACTCCCCCGGTTCCGCCATCCGCAGCCCCGGCATCGCGGCCAGCATGTCCAGGACCGCCTGCACCACCGCCATGCTGCCATGCAGATGCAGTTCCACCACCTCTTCGCCGGTAAAACTCGCCCCGGCCTCGAACCACAGCACCAGCGCCTGGTCGATCACCTCGCCCGCATGACGCACGGCCCGCAGCCCCGCCCGCCGCGCGGGCGGCAGATCGCCCACCAGCGCCCGCGCCGCCGTACCGGCCCCCGGGCCGGATACGCGGACAACCGCCACGCCAGCGCGCCCCCGCGCTGTCGCCAGGGCAAAGATCGTATCCATGGCGCCGGAACCCGGTCAGCTGTTCATCGAGTCGAAGAATTCCGAATTCGTCTTGGTCTGCTTCAGCTTGGAGATCAGGAATTCGATCGCATCCGTCGTCCCCATCGGGTTCAGGATCCGCCGCAACACATAGGTCTTCTGCAAGTCGTTCTTGGCGACCAGCAGTTCTTCCTTCCGCGTCCCGGACTTGAGGATGTCCATCGCCGGGAAGATCCGCTTGTCGGCCACCTTGCGGTCCAGCACGATTTCGCTGTTGCCGGTACCCTTGAACTCCTCGAAGATCACCTCGTCCATGCGGCTTCCGGTGTCGATCAGCGCCGTCGCGATGATGGTCAGCGACCCGCCTTCCTCGATATTCCGCGCCGCACCGAAGAACCGCTTCGGCCGTTGCAAGGCGTTCGCATCCACACCCCCGGTCAGCACCTTGCCCGAGGACGGCACCACCGTGTTGAACGCCCTACCAAGCCTTGTGATCGAATCCAGCAAGATCACAACATCTCGCTTATGCTCCACCAGCCGCTTGGCTTTCTCGATCACCATCTCGGCCACCGCCACGTGCCGCGTCGCCGGTTCGTCGAAGGTCGACGAAATCACCTCCCCCTTCACCGACCGCTGCATGTCGGTCACTTCTTCGGGCCGCTCGTCGATCAACAGCACGATCAGATAGCATTCGGGATGGTTCACCTCGATCGACCGCGCAATGTTCTGCAACAGCACGGTTTTCCCCGTCCGCGGCGGCGCCACGATCAGCGCCCGCTGGCCCTTGCCGATCGGCGCCACCAGATCGATGATCCGGGCCGAACGGTCGCGGATCGTCGGATCCTCAATTTCCATCTTCAGCCGCTCGTTGGGGTAAAGCGGCGTCAGGTTGTCGAACAGAACCTTGTGACGCGCCTTTTCCGGGTCGTCGAAGTTGATCTTCGTGACTTTGGTCAGGCTGAAATACCGCTCGTTCTCGCGCGGGGCCTGGATCACGCCCTCGACCGTATCCCCGGTGCGCAGCGACCACTGGCGGATCATGTCGGGGCTGACATAGATGTCATCGGGGCCGGGCAGATAGTTCGCCTCGGGGCTGCGCAGGAAGCCGAAACCGTCCTGCAACACCTCCAGCACGCCGTCGCCGCCGATTTCCCAGCCTTCCTCGGCATGTTCCTTCAGCAGCTGGAACATCATCTCGCCCTTGCGCATGGACGAGGCGTTCTCGATCTCCCATTCCTCGGCCATCGCCAGCAGGTCGGCGGGGGTCTTGGCCTTGAGATCGGCAAGCCGCAAGCGTTCGGTCGTCATCGTCATCACCAGGAAAGGCGCAGGGGCGCAGGACAGCGCGGCGCGAGGATATGCAGGGGGATTCCCGTCCGGGACCGGACGGAAGCTGCGGTACCTGCGATAGCGCGCAAAGTCAACGCTTCAGAACTTCACGATCACGGCAAAGACGATCACCAGCAGCAAAAGCGTCGGTACTTCGTTCATCATCCGGTAGGTCCGGCCCGTGCGGGTGTTGCGTCCCTCGGCGAACTCGCGCCGCCGCGCCGCCAGCCACATGTGGAACCAGGTCATCGCCAGCACCGCCGCCGCCTTGGCCCAGGGCCACGCATCCGACCAGTCCACCACCCCCGGCGTCAGCACCAGCAGCAGCCCAAAGACCCAGGTGGAAATCATCGCCGGATTCATGATCGCCCGCAGCAACCGCCGCTCCATCGTGCGGAACAGGTCCTCCGCCTGGGGCAGGCCGTTGGCCACCTGTTCGGCGTGATAGACCATCAGCCGGGGCAGGTAGAATATCCCTGCCATCCAGGCGATGACCGACACGACATGCAGCGCCTTGATCACCAGATAATATTCCGAAAGCAGGTCGAGCACCGGCAGCCTCCATCGTTGCCTCTTCTTAATCAGAAAGAAATATTTAAAGAAAGGATTCAGAGAATGTTGGCCCTCGGGATAACAGGAAAGCCACAGTTTTCCACCGGATCGCCCCATGGGAAAACCCTGTGGAAAATACCGGGCGCGGCGACGAAACTTTCGTAAAGCCCGAATTATATCATTTGAAATCAATGTCATGACAGGATGATGACAAAGCGGTATCCTGTTGATGCTTTTCCCGCGCCGCCGTGGATGCCCTGTTGCCCACAGGCCGCCTGTTATCCTGTCCCGAGGTGGAAAACCTGCCCCGGCGCTTGACAGCAACGGCGCCAGAGGGCCACTTCCCCTGCAACGGCTCCGGTTGCGCCCACAGCGCCCGCAAGAACAAAACGGCATTTTCCACAGACACGCCCACATCGGATGACAATACCCCTGATCCTTGCCTCCGCCTCGCCCACCCGCACGCGCCTGCTGGCCGATGCGGGCGTCGCCGTCACCACCCGCCCCGCGCGCGTGGATGAAGACGCCCTGCGCGCCGCCATGACGGCAGAGGGCATCCGCCCGCGCGATCAGGCCGACATGCTGGCCGAACAGAAGGCCCGCCGCGTCGCCGCCCAGGCCCCGGATGCGGTGGTGATCGGCTGCGACCAGGTGCTCGACTTCCGCGGCGAGGTCTGGGGCAAACCGGCGGATGCTGATGCAGCCAGGGCACAGTTGCTGGCTCTTCGTGGCCAGACCCACCATCTGCACACGGCGGTCGTGCTATACGAGGCCGGCGCGCCGGTCTGGCGCCATGTGGACGAGGCAAGGTTGACGATGCGCGACTTTTCCGATGCCTGGCTGGCCGGCTATATCGCGCGGGCCGGGGCGGGCATCACCGAAACCGTCGGCGGCTACCGGATCGAGGCAGAGGGCATCCGCCTTTTCTCGCGCATCGACGGGGATCACTTCGGCATCCTCGGCCTGCCGCTGCTGCCGCTTCTCACCTATCTCGGCCAGAGGGGAATGATCGAGTCATGACCGCCGCACCTGCCCGCATTCCGCTTGCCGGTGTCATCGGCTCGCCCGTCGCGCACAGCCGCTCGCCCGCGCTGCACGGCTACTGGCTGCGCCACTACGGGCTCAAGGGCCACTATATCCCGATGGATATCGCGCAGGCCGATCTGCGTCAGGCGCTGGAGGTTCTGCCCAGGCTCGGCTTCGTCGGCGTGAACGTGACGATCCCGCACAAGGAAACGGTGCTGGGTCTGGCCGACATCATCACCGACCGCGCGGCGCTGATCGGCGCGGCGAACACGCTGATCTTCCGCAAGGATGGCCGGATCCACGCCGACAACACCGACGGGTCCGGCTTCATCGCCAACCTGCGGCAAGAGGCCGCGCACTGGAACCCCGGCGCGGGCCCGGCGGCGGTTCTGGGTGCCGGCGGCGCCGCCCGCGCCGTGGTCGCCGCCCTGCTGGAGGTCGGCGTGCCGGAGGTCCGCGTGGCCAACCGCACCCGCCCGCGCGCCGATGCCCTGCGGGCCGATTTCGGCGCGCGCGTCGTGGTCTACGACTGGGTGCAGGCCGGCAACATGCTGGAAGAGGCCGCGACCGTGGTGAACACCACCGCGCTCGGCATGACCGGCAAGCCGGAATTCCGCGTGCCTCTGGATGCGCTCGACCCCCGCGCGCTGGTGACGGACATCGTTTATACGCCCTTGGAAACCACGCTGCTGCAACAGGCCCGGGCCATCGGCTGCACCACGGTGGACGGGCTCGGCATGCTGCTGCATCAGGCGGTGCCGGGGTTCGAACGCTGGTTCGGCAAGCGGCCCGAGGTCACGCCCGAAACCCGGGCTGCGGTGCTGGCGGGATGACGGTGCCGTTCCGCCTGGGCCTTACCGGTTCCATCGGCATGGGAAAATCGACCACCGCCGGGCTCTTCCGGGCGGAAGGCGTACCCGTCTGGGACGCCGACGCCGCGGTGCACCGTCTTTACGCCCCCGGCGGTGCGGCGGTCGCGCCGCTGGCCGCGCTGCATCCGCCTGCGCTGGTGGATGGCGGTATCGACCGGGGCGCGCTGAAGGCATGGATCGCCGCCGACCCATCGGCGCTAAGCCGGATCGAGGCCGTGGTCCACCCCCTCGTCGGCGCCGACCGCGCGGATTTCATCTCGCAGGCAACAGCCGACATCGTGGTGCTGGACATTCCGCTGCTGTTCGAGGGCGGCAGCGACGCGATGATGGACGCCACCCTTGTCGTCACCGCCCCGCCCGCGCTGCAACGCGCCCGCGTCCTCGCCCGCCCGGGGATGACCGAGGCGCAGTTCGACACCATCCTGTCCCGCCAGATGCCGGACCGTGACAAACGCGCCCGCGCCACCCATATCATAGAAACGCTGGCGATGGAGTCCGTCCGCGCCTGCGTCATCGCCCTGATCGCCTATATCCGCAGTACCCGCCATGCGTGAAATCGTTCTCGATACCGAAACAACGGGGTTCGAACCCTCGGAAGGCCACCGCATCGTCGAAATCGGCGCGGTGGAGCTGGTGAACCACATGCCCACCGGCCGGACCTACCACCAATACATCAACCCCGAACGCGACATGCCGGCAGAGGCTTTCGCCGTTCACGGGCTTGGCGACGATTTCCTGCGCGACAAGCCGGTTTTCGCACGTATCGCGGCGGATTTCGTGGAATTCATCGCCGATGCGCGGCTGGTGATCCACAACGCCACCTTCGACATGAAGTTCCTGAACTTCGAACTGGGCCTTCTGGGCTATCCGGCGATGCCTGCCAACCGCGCGCTGGATACGCTGGCGATGGCACGCAGCCGGTTTCCCGGGGCGCCGGCCTCGCTGGATGCGCTGTGCCGTCGCTTTGGCGTGGACAATTCGGCGCGCACCAAGCACGGCGCGCTGCTGGACAGCGAGATCCTGGCGGAAGTCTATCTGGAACTCATCGGCGGCCGTCAGCCCGGGCTGACACTGGCCGTCGGCCCCGCGACGCCGCGTGCGGGAAGCGCCGAAACCCTGGGCACCTGGCGCCCCGGGCCGCGCCCGCGCGCCCTGCCCCCGCGCGTGACAGCAGAGGAAACCGCCGCCCATGCCGCCTTTGTCGGGGCCATGGGCGATGCGGCGATCTGGAAGAAATGGGGCGGCTGACCGCCCTCAGTTCGTCACCGCCGGCTGCTGCTGTTGCCGCCGGGCCAGTTCCTGCCGGTAAAGGCCGAGGAAATCCACCGGATCGAGGTTCAGCGGCGGGAAGCCGCCGTCGCGGGTGATGTCCGACACGATGCGGCGGACGAAGGGAAAGGTCATCCGCGGGCATTCGATCAGCAGGAAGGGGTGCATCTGGTCTTCCGGCACGCCTTCGACATGGAACACCCCGCCATAGTCGATTTCCAGCAGGAACAGCATGTCGCCATTGCCACTGCGGTTCTTGGCGGTGATCTTGTATTTCTGCGTCACCTCGTACTGGTGATCCGCCGACCGCTTGGCCGCGTCGAGGCTCACCTGCACCTGGATGTCGGGCTGGACCTCATTGCCCGATTGCAGGCCGCGTTGCACGAGCGCGTTCTCGAACGACAGGTCGCGGATGTACTGCGCCATCACCTGCAAGCGGACCTGCGGTGCGGCCTGCGGCTCTGCCTGCGGCGTCCCCCCATTGGCGTCGGACATGGTGTTCTCCTGCTGAAATGCTTTGTGCGGCCTGTCTATCAGGAAGGCAGGTCGCCCACAACGTCACCGGCCAGCGTCATTGGCCCCTGTCATCGGGCAGCGGCGGGCGCGTCCAGCCAGAGGGGCGGTGGCGGGTGTCGGAAGGGTCTACCTCTTCCCATTCGCCCTCGATCGTCTCGCCCCGCATGCCGGCCCCGCGTGCGGCGAAACCGCCCAGGTTGACCGTGACCACCCGCGCGCCCACCCAGCCGATCAGCGCCCGGCGCAACGGCGGCGTCAGCAGCATCAGCGCGACCGCATCCGACAGGAACCCCGGCAGGACCAGCAACACCCCCGCCAGCATGATCAGCGACCCTTCGGCCAGCGCCCCGCCCGGGTCCGCGCCCTGCGCCAGCGCCGCGCGCATCCGCCCCGCCGTCACCGCGCCCTGGCGGCGCAGCACCGCCATGCCCGCCACCGCCGCCAGCACCACCAGCGCCAGCGTCGGCCACAGCGAAAGCCACCCGCCGACGATCACGAACAGCGCGATCTCGATCAGCGGCAGCAGGACGAACGCCCAAAGAAGCCCCCTGGCCATCTTACCTCCAGTGCAAAGGTGGACTTGACCCCACCCACCGCTTACATAATGAAAAGCGGCCCTCTCACCAAGCGGTCGCCCCCGGATTTCCGGGCAGACGACCCCCAACCGAGGTAACGATGAGCTCTCCCGTGTTGCAGCTTCTGGTTCTGGCCGCCATCGCGGTGTTTCTTATCCTGCGCCTCCGAAGCGTTCTCGGAACGCGCGAAGGATACGAAAAACCGCCCCTGCCGCCGGCGACAGAGGCGGATGAACGCCCGCGCCGGCGCGATTTCGCCGTGATCGAGGGCGGACCCGACCGCGACATCACCGACCACGTGCCCGAGGGCAGCCCCTCCGCCCGCGCGCTGGCGGCGATGAAGAACGCCGAACCCGCCTTTTCCGTGTCGGATTTCCTGCATGGCGCGCGCGGCGCGTATGAGATGATCCTGATGTCGTTCGAAAAGGGCGATCTGGCGGCGATCCGGCCTTTTCTGGCCGAAGAGGTCTACCAGACCTTCGCCGAGGTGGTGGCCGCACGCGAACGTGAAGGGCTGACGGTCGAGGCGAATTTCGTCGGCCTGCGGGAACTGACGCTGCAATCCGCCACCTTCGACCGCGACACGCGCGAGGCCGAACTGACCGTGCGTTTCGTCGGCGAACTCACCTCGGTCGTGCGCAACCGCGTGGGCGAGGTGGTCGAGGGCAGCCCGACCGAAATCCGCCGCCAGCGCGACGTCTGGACCTTTGCCCGCAACATGGGCTCCGACGATCCGAACTGGCAGCTGGTCGCCACCGGGGAATGATGCGTGCGGCGGCCCGCGCCCTTGGCGCCGCCCTTCTGGCCGCGGCCCTTGCCGTGACCGCCGCCCCCGCGCAGGAACTGTCCTTCGACGATCTCGAAGGTTGGGCGCGCGACGACCACGCCGCGGCGCTGGCCGCCTTTCGCGGCAGTTGCGACCTGATCAGGGGGCCGGAATGGGCCCCCCTGTGCCGTCTGGCGGCGGATGTGACCGATGCGCGGGCATTTTTCGAACTGTTCTTCCGCCCCGTTCAGATCGGCGCGCCCCCGGCGCTGTTCACCGGCTATTACGAACCCGAACTGGCCGGATCGCCCACCCGTTCCGGGCGCTTCGCCCATCCGATCTATGCCAAGCCGCCGGAAATGAACCCCCGTTCCATCTGGCATTCGCGGGCAGAGATCGAACGGCGCGGCCTGCTGCGCGGGCGCGGGCTGGAACTGGCCTGGCTGGATGACCCGGTGGAGGCGTTCTTTTTGCAGGTGCAGGGATCGGGCCGGATCCGTTTCCCGGACGGGCGGGTGATGCGGGTGGGTTTCGCGGCCAAGAACAACCACCCATACCGTTCCATAGGCGCCGAACTGGTGCGCCGGGGGCTTTTCAAGGCGCATGAGGTGTCCGCCCGCGCCATCCGCGATTACGTGCGCCGCAACCCGGCGGCGGGGCGGGCGCTGTTGTTGACCAACCCGTCCTTCGTGTTCTTCCGCCGGCTGGACGACCTGCCCCCCGAAAGCGGGCCCTTCGGCGCGATGGGGCGGCCGGTGACGGGCGGGCGGTCCATCGCCGTGGATCCGGCGCATGTACCGCTCGGCGCGCCGGTCTGGGTGGAAAAGGACGCGCCGGGGCCCCTGCGGCGGCTGATGGTGGCGCAGGATACCGGCACCGCGATCAAGGGCGCGCAACGGGCCGACATCTTCTATGGCACCGGCATGGCGGCGGGCGAGGTCGCGGGCCGGGTGCGCGATGGCGGGCGGATGGTGGTGCTGATGCCGCTGGCGATCACCCTGACAGCCGCGGGGCGGTGACATGGCGCGCCCGCCCCGCCCCCTGCACCCGGAAGAGGCCGAATTGTGGGACCGCGTGGCCCGCAGCACCCGGCCCCTGCACCCCCACCGCCCGAAGGCGCCGGAACCTGCGGCAGAGCCCCCCGCCCTGCGCCCACCCCTGCCCCGGCAGGATGCGCCGGGCCTGTCGGCCTTCCGCATCGGTGCGCATGCCCCGGGCGGCGCCCGCAGCCATGACCTTGCCCCCCCGCTGCGCGATGAACTCGCCGCCGCGCCGTTACGGATGGATGCCAGGACCTACCGCACCATGCGCCGCGGCAAGACGGTGCCGGAGGCGCGGCTGGATCTGCACGGCATGACGCTGGCAGAGGCGCATGGCGCGCTGATCCGGTTCATCCTCGGGGCGCATGCGGGCGGGCTGCGGCTGGTGCTGGTGATCACCGGCAAGGGCAAGATGCGTGACGATCCCGGCCCCATTCCGGCCCGCATGGGGGCGCTGCGCCATCAGGTGCCGCGCTGGCTCCACCTGCCGCCGCTGTCCGCCGTGGTGTTGCAGGTGGCCGAGGCGCATCTGAAACACGGCGGCGCGGGGGCCTGTTATGTCTACCTGCGCCGCCACCGCGGTCAGGACTAGTCCACCAGCCCCACCACCGGCGACAGGATGATCTGCGTCGCGTTCTGCACCGTCAGCACCGCCCCCGGCAGCAGCCCCACCCGCCCCAGTTCGTCGGCCCGCAGCGCGGTGTTGATATCGGGCATGCGGCTCAGCAACTGGATCAGCGCGGGCGAGGTGCCGGGCGTGAAATGCCCCGTGCCGTCCGAATAGGCCCCGACCTCCAGCAGCGTCACGTTCAGGTCCTTGAGTTCCGCCACATCCCGCAGGTTCCCCAACCGCGCGCGTTCGCCCGTGATCCGCGCCGACAGCGCCAGCGCCATGTCGCGGCGCGAGGTGAAGACGACGAAGGGCTCCGACAGATGCCCGACCGCGCTGGCCTGCGCCTTGAACACATCCACGTCGATGTCGGGCGAAATCAGCACCACCCCGCCGACCTTGCGCAGCACCTTTGTCTCGCCCCGGATCGACATCTGGCGCAGCGCCTCCATCGTCAGATTGGCGCCCATCGAATGCGCCACCAGGATGATCCGTTCGGCACCCGCCGCAGAGGTTTCGAGGATCAGCCGTTCCAGCCCGTCGCGGGCGAACAGCGCGGAATCGCGGTCGTAGACATAGCCGAGGGGGCTTGCCCGCGACGGCCAGGCGTAATGCGCCACCACGCCGGACATCTTGAGGTCATGGCCGAACTGCGCGATGCGATAGACGCCTTCGGCGAAATTGGTGTTGAACCCGTGGACAAAGACCACCGCCTCGCGCTGGCCCTTCGGCAGGGCGCGCAGCGACCGGCCCATCGCGGCGCGGAATTCGGCGGCCGACCCGAACTGTTCCGCCGCGGTGGTCAGGAACTGCGTCCGCGGGTCGGGCGTGCCGCGCCGGGGCGCCCAGGTGATGGTGCCCAGTTCCCGTTCCGGCGGGATGGAGATCGCGTAGCGTTCGTAGGTTTCCGTCAGGTTGCGCAGATGGCCGTGGACGCCGGTTCCGGCATCCACATCGCGGCTGGTGGCAACAAAGATCTCTTGCGTCGTGCCGATGTCCGCCGCCTCGGGCAGCAACACCATCGCCCCGCGCGGGGCACAGCCCGCCAGCAGCAGCGCCAGCGCCAGCAGCCGCAGCGCGTCAGAGAACATAGCGGCTGAGGTCCGCCGAGCGGGCCAAGTCGCCGACATGGCGTTCCACGAAGCCGTCATCCACCACCACCTCTTCGCCGCCACGGTCGGGCGCGGTGAAGGACAGGTCCTCGAACACGCGCTCCATCACCGTATATAGCCGACGCGCGCCGATATTCTCGACGCTTCGGTTGACCTCGGCGGCAATCCGCGCCAGCGCGGCGATGCCGTCGGGGGTGAAACGGACCTGCACGCCTTCGGTTTCCATCAGCGCGGTATACTGGCGGGTCAGGGCGTTGTCGGTCTCGGTCAGGATGCGGGTGAAATCTTCTTCCGTCAGGGCGGAAAGCTCCACCCGGATCGGCAGCCGCCCCTGAAGTTCCGGCAGCAGATCCGACGGCTTGGCGATATGGAACGCGCCGGAGGCGATGAAGAGGATATGGTCGGTCTTGACCGGCCCGTGCTTGGTGGAAACGGTCGTGCCTTCGATCAGCGGCAGCAGGTCGCGCTGTACGCCTTCGCGGCTGACATCGGCGCCGCGGGCCTCGGCGCGGGCGCAGACCTTGTCGATCTCGTCGATGAAGACGATGCCGTCTTCCTGCACCGCCTCCAGCGCCGCGGCGCGGACCTGTTCGTCGTCCAGCAGCTTGTCGGCCTCTTCCCCGATCAGCACCTCATAGCTTTCGGCGACAGTCATCCGCTTGCGGACCCGCCGCCCGCCAAGGGCCTTGCCGAACAGATCGCCCAGATTCATCACCCCCATGCCCATCCCGCCCGGCATTTCCATCTGCGGAAAGGGGTTGGAGGTATCGGCGACCTCAAGCTCGATCATCGTCGCGTCAAGTTCGCCGCGCTTGAGCTTGCCGCGGAACATGTCTTTCGTCGCCTCGCGGGCATCGGTGCCGGCCAGCGCGGCGATCACCCGGTCTTCCGCCGCCTTGTGGGCGCGGGCCTTCACCTCTTCGCGCATCCGCGCGCGGGTCTCGATCATCGCGGCGTCGGTCAGGTCACGGATGATGCTGTCCACGTCGCGGCCGACATAGCCGACCTCGGTGAACTTCGTCGCCTCGACCTTGAGGAACGGCGCGCGGGCCAGCCGCGCCAGTCGGCGGCTGATTTCCGTCTTGCCCACGCCGGTGGGCCCGATCATCAGGATGTTCTTGGGATAGACCTCGTCGCGCAGCCCCTCGTCCAGCTGCCGCCGCCGCCAGCGGTTGCGCAGCGCTACGGCCACGGCGCGCTTGGCGTCGCGCTGGCCGATGATGAAGCGGTCAAGCTCGGATACGATCTCGCGCGGGGTGAGGTTGGTCATGGTTGCTCCGCATAGGGGGGAAGGCGGTTCTTGCCCGGAAACGCGGGCAGCGCCCGCATCAAGGCGCCGCGCAGGTCCGTCCACCAGCTGCCGAGGCCGGTGACGATGGCGCCGAGGATCAGCAGCAGAAGGGCGATGGACCCGGTGCTTTCCCCGATCCGCAGGGCCCAGACCAGCAGCACCGCCAGATAGCCCAGACCGGCGGTCAGGAAACTGCGCCGGTCGATCGCCAGCGCCAGCCCGGTGATGACCACCAGCGCCAGGGCCAGCGCCAGATACCCCGCCGTGCCCCCGGTGTTCCAGGCCGTCAGCGCCACGGTGTTGACCAGCGCGGGGGCGGCAAGGATATGCAGCCAGAACCCGGTGGCCGACCACCGCCCCAGCCGCCAGGGATCGCGCATGTCGCAGTAAAGCCCCGCCGCCAGCGCCAGAAGCCCGAAGATCAGCGTGGCGACGGGCAGGCCGGTGCCATGCGTCAGGTCGAAGGCGGCCTCCCAGCTGTCGGGGAAATCGCCGAAGGGCATCACCCAGTCCACCAGCAGGAACACGATCGCGGCCGCCACCAGCCCCATCGGCAGCGCCATGAACGGCACCCGGAAGGTGCGGAAATGCGCCGCCAGCGCGATCAGCCCCAGAACGGCGTAAAGCAGGACCCAGCCCCGCGCCTCCTGCATGTTGTCCAGCATCTTGCCCATCAACTGGCCGATGGTCCCCAACGCCCCGCAGGCAAAGGCCACCGCCAGCACGATCGAGGGCAGCGTCATCCGCCGCCGCCGGGTGAAGTAGAGCGCCAGCCCCCAGGCGACCGCCGCCGCGATGGCGGGCAGGACGGGGCCTTCCATGATCGCGGCCAGCGTCATGACCCCGGCGATCAGCAGGATGAGCCCGACCGACACGAAGATCTCGGCAAAGCCCTTGAACAGTTCGAACGGCTCGTCATCCGGGCCCATCGCGGCGCGCTGCCCGGCGCGGGCCTGCGCCAGAACGGTCAGCCGCGCCGCCTGCGCCTCGGTGATCGTGCCGGCGGCAACGGCGGCGCGCAGATCGTCGGGCGTCAGCAGGGCGGTGCCATGGGGCAGCGCGGCGGTCTCGGTCATCGGGCGGGCCCCTCGGTGGTTCGCCGATCACAGGTATGGCCAAGCGCAGGGCACTTCAAGCCGCAAGGGCTGGCCGTATCGCCGCCTAAGCCCCGATCCGTTCGACCGTCAGGTTGCCGTTGGTATAGACACAGATATCGGCCGCGATGGCCATCGCCTTGCGCGCGATCTCCTCGGCGCCCAACTCGGTTTCCATCAGCCCCCGCGCCGCGGCCAGCGCGAAGTTGCCGCCGGACCCGATGGCCGCCACGTCATGTTCGGGTTCCAGCACGTCGCCCGCCCCGGTGATGACCAGCAGCACCTTGCCGTCGGTGACGATCAGCATGGCCTCCAGATTGCGCAGGTACTTGTCCATGCGCCAGTCCTTGGCCAGTTCCACGCTCGCCCGCGCCAGCTGCCCCGGCATCGCCTCCAGCTTCTTCTCCAGCCGTTCCAGCAGGGTGAAGGCATCGGCGGTGGAACCGGCAAAGCCCGCCACCACCTGATGCCCGCCGGGCGACAGGCGGCGCACCTTGCGCGCGGTGCCCTTGATGACGGTCTGGCCCAGGCTCACCTGCCCGTCGCCGGCCACCACCACCTCGCCGCCGCGCCGCACCGCGAGGATCGTGGTGCCGTGCCAGCCGGGAAACCGTTCTTCCGCCATCGCCTGTCCTCCGCCTGCCATCGCACTATGACCACCGCGCCCGGAAAGCCGACGTCATCTTGCCCCGACCCTGCCCGAAAACAAAGGGCGCCCCGCAAGGCGCCCCGACCGACCCCAAGGGGCCGAAACCTCAGATCGCGCTTTCGATCCAGCTTTGCAGCGCGGCCTTGGGCGCGGCGCCGACCTTGTTCGACACCACCTGCCCGTCCTTGAACAGGAACAGCGCCGGAATGCCGCGAATGCGCATGTCGGCGGTGGCGCCGGGGTTTTCGTCCACGTTCACCTTCACGATCTTCACGCGGCCGGCATAATGTTCCGACAGCTCTTCCAGCGCGGGGCCGATCTGTTTGCAGGGGCCGCACCATTCGGCCCAGAAATCGACGACCACGGGGATGTCGGACTGGCGGACTTCGGCGTCGAAGGTGGAATCGGTGGCGGCGACGGAGGGCATTTCATATCTCCCAGACGGAATGTGTCGCCTCAGAAGGTAAGAAGGCGGCCGGGGGCCGTCAACCCACCGCTGCGCGCCGCAGCGCCGCATTCACCAGATCTTGTGGCAGGGGCATCAGAAGGGGCGCGGCGGTCCAGACCACCGCCGTTTCCACCCGCCGCCCGGGATAGATCTGCGCCAGCGCCGCCGCATAGGCGCCCATCTGGCGCAGGATGCCTTCGGGCACGTCCTCGGGGCGGGGGGGCACGATGCGGTTGGATTTGAAATCCACCGCCAGCACACGGTCGGGCGTGACCACCAGCCGGTCGATCGCCCCCATCATCCGTCGCCCGCCGAGATCCGCCACCACCGGCACCTCTGCCAGCGTATCGGGGGCGAACAGGGCCGCCAGCGCCGGATCGCGCAGCACCGCCCCCGCCTCTGCCAGCAGCCCCGCATCCGCGCCCGGCAGGGTGCGGGCCAGCGGTTCCCATTCCGCCTCTGCCCGCCCGGGCAGCAGTTCCAGCAGCCGGTGCAGCGCCGTTCCGCGCGCAAGCGCGTCCGGGTCGCCCTCGCCCGCCAGCGCCTTCGCCCCGCCGAGGTCGGATGGCGACAGCGCCGCCATGGGCCGGGGGGGCGTCGCGGCATGGCTGCGCGCCCAAGGGGGCAGGGGCGGCGGGGCGGGGGGTGCTGCCGCCACTACCTCTGCCGCCGTATCGGGCCAGTCGCCGTGTTGCAGGCGCAGCCCCGCCCCGGTCGGGAAATCCTGCGCAACCGCCCCCGCGGCCTCTGCCCCGGCGCGGATCAGGTCGTGCCAGGCCTCGCCCTTGTCCAGCTTGCCCGCCGCCGCCACGATCAGCCAGCTTTCCGCCCGCGTCATCGCCACATACAAAAGCCGCAGGTTTTCCGCCGCGCGCCGCGCCTGCGCCTCTGCCCGGGCTTCGGCCATCGCCGGGGGCATGTCGGCGCTGGCCACGCGCCAGATCGGCGTGCCATCGGCGAGCGTGACGATTTCACCCTGTTCGGGCAGTTTGCGGTCGGCGGTGTCGGGCAGGATGACCACCGGTGCCTCCAGCCCCTTGGCGCCGTGCACCGTCATCACCCGGATCCGGTTGCCCGCGCTGTCGGGCTGGCGCTTGACCTCGATATCGTCGGTCTGAAGCCAGCCGAGAAAGCCGGTCAGGCTCGGGATTTCCACCCGCTCATAGGCCAGCGCCTGTTGCAGGAACTGGTCGATGCCGTCCTCCGCCTCCGGCCCCAGACGGGCGATCAGCTTGCGGCGGCCGTCATGGCGGGTCAGCATGCGGTCGATCAGTTCGAACGGGCGCAGGTAGTCGGCCTGGTCGCGCAGGTCGGTCAGCACGCCATGGGTGTCGGCGAAATCCGTCGCCCGGTCGCGCAGCGCCGCCCAGAGGTATCCCTTGCGGCCATGGGCGAGGTCGTGCAGCGCCGCCTCGCCCCAGCCGAACAGGGGCGACCGCAGAATCGCCGCCAGCGACAGGTCGTCCTCGGGCAGCGACAGAAAGGACAGCAGCGCCGCCAGATCCCGCACCGCCATTTCCGCACCCAGACGCAGCCTGTCGGCCCCCGCGATCGGCAGGCCGCGGGCCTTGCAGGCGCGGATGATCTGCTGGAACAGGGCCGATCTGCGCTGCACGAGGATCAGGAAATCCCCCGCCCGCACCGGCCGGAACCCGCCCCCCTGCGCCGGCACCGGCGCACGCGCCGCGATCATCCGGCCGATTTCCGCCGCAATGGTTTCGGCCAGTTCGGCGGTGTGGTGGCGCGGGGCGGGCATGTCCACCGGGTCGAACCAATCCTGCGGTTCGGGGTCGTCCGCCGGGGGCAGGGCGGGCCAGACATCGACGCGCCCGGGCATGGCCGAACGGAACGCCAGATGCCGCACCGCACCGCCGAGCGCCTCGGGCCCGAAGGTCCGGTCCACCACGTTCAGCACCGCGGGCGAGGACCGGAAGGAATATTCCAGTTCCAGCACGTTCAGCCCCTGTTGCGCGGCCGCCAGCCGGGTGCCGAACTGGGCCTGCATCGCCTCGAAAGTCGAAAGGTCGGCGCCCTGGAACGAATAGATCGACTGTTTCCTGTCGCCGACGACAAAGATCGTCCGCCCCTCGCCCCGCGCGCCTTCGCCGGCGGTGAATTCCTGCGCCAGAAGCTCGATCACCTTCCACTGGTCGGGCGAGGTATCCTGCGCCTCGTCCACCAGAATATGGTCGATGCCGCCATCCAGCCGGTACAGCACCCATTGCGCCACCGAAGGATCGGTCAGCAGCGCCCGCGCCCGCAGGATCAGGTCGTCGAAGTCGAGCCATCCGCGCAACAGCTTGCGGCGTTCGTATTCCGGCAGGAATCGTGACGCAAACGCCTGCAACACGGCCCCCCGCATGGCGGCCACGAGGGCGAGCCGTCCGGGCCGCGCGGCCTCTACCCGCGCCATCCAGTCCTCCAGCGGCGCCAGCAGGGGGCCAAGCGCCGCGCGCGTGTCCTTGGTGGGCAGGCTGCCGATCTTGGCGGCAAAGGGCGCCTTGGTCTTCTCGCCGAAAAGGAACAGCCCCTCCAGCGCCGCCAGCACGCCAAGATCGGGCGCGTCCAGGTCCAGCGCCGCGAGCGTTTCGGCCAGCTTGACGTCCGTCGCCTTGCCCTGCGCCAGCACCGGCGCGGCCTTGGCCAGCCACGCAGCCTCACCCCCCAGGAACACATCGGCCAAAAGGCGCTTTGCCGTCATCCCCTCCGGCAGGCCGAAAGCCGCGTGCAGGTCGTGGGGGGCGGCAAAACCGGCACGGTGGCGGGCGCATTCCGCCGCCAGATCGGTAAAGCTTTCGCCGGAATAGTGACGCGCCAGCGCGGCGATCACCCCGTCATCGGCATCCGCCATTTCCTCGATGATCTCGGCCCGCAGCAGTTCGGCGGTGCGGTCGTCCATTTCCGTGAACTGGGGCGACACCCCTGCCTCCAGCGGAAAGCGGCGCAGAAGCGAGGCGCAGAAGCTGTGGATCGTCTGGATCTTCAGCCCCCCCGGCGTCTCGATCGCGCGGGCGAACAGGCGGCGGGCGGCGGCGAGCGTTTCGGCATCCTGCGTGCCGCCGACGCCAAGCTGGTCAAGCTCTGCCCGAAGCGCACCTTCCTCCAGCATCGCCCAGGCACCCAGACGGCGGAACAGCCGGTTCTGCATCTCGCTCGCCGCGGCCTTGGTATAGGTCAGGCACAGGATCCGCTGCGGCTGACAGCCCGCCAGCAACAGCCGCGCCACCCGGTCGGTCAGCACCCGGGTCTTGCCCGACCCCGCATTGGCCGACAGCCAGGTGGATGCCCCCGGATCCGCCGCCTGCACCTGCCGTTCGCTGGCCGCATCGCGGATCATTCGGCGCCCCCCACATCGACGGGCACCGCAGGGTCGCTCTGATCCCATTCGCCGTAGCGGGCGAGGTGGTCGTAATCGCCGCCGAAGCGCAGGTTGAACACGGCACGGCGCGAGACATAGCCCTGTTCGCGCCGGGCGTAGCGGGCCAAAAGCGTCTCTAATCCGGCCCAAGCCGCCTGCAATTCCTCCGGCCCCATATCCACCGCCCGCGCCTCGGGGCTGGTGCCGAGGCCGACATAGGTGCCCCGCCCCGGCTCCACCGGCCCGATGGCGGCAAAGCCCCCGCGTTCGGCCAGCGCGGCGGTCAGCAGCACCTGTTTGTTGAAATGGGTCAACTGGTCTTTCGACGGCGGGCTGCCGGTCTTGTAGTCGATCACATGCAGCCGCCCGTCCGGCATCATGTCGATCCGGTCGGGTTTCGCGGTCAGGGTGATGTCCACCCCCGGAATAGTCACTGCGCCGGGGGTTTCCAGCACCACGGGCACGCCGGGGTTCGCCGCCTCGAACGCCACGAACCAGTCGGCCACCCGCGCGATCCGCGACAGCCACAGCGCCCGCGCGGCGGGCCAGGGCACCAGCCGGTCAAGCTCCGCCCGCGCAGTGGCGATCAGCCGGTCGCGGGCGGCGTCGGGCGTCTCGGCTTCCGGCCGGGCCAGGGCGAAACGTTCCATCACCGCATGCAGGACGGATCCGCGCAGCCGCGCATCCGGCGCCCGGCCGAGGGGGTCGAGCGGATAGAGCCGCAGGATATGCCGCGCATAGACGGCATAGGGATCGCGGATCAGCGTCTCGATCCGCGTCACCGGCAATATCCGGGGCCGCTGTGCCACCGGCGGGCGCGGGGCGGGGCGGGTGGCGCGATCCACCGCGTTTTCGGCGGTTTCGAGACTGCGGGCATGGGTGAGCCAGACCCGCCCCCGCGCCCGCATATCGGCCAGCGCCTCCGGCCCATGCCGGCCGGCCAGCCCCTGCATCAGGTTCGTCAGCCGGTTCAGCCAGCGCGAGGGCAGGGTTTCCGCCTCTGCATCCCGCACAGCGCGGGTCAGCACGACCTGCGGTGCGGCGATCGCCTGTTGGAAATCATGCGCCGACAGGCCGATGCGCCGCTCGGGCAGCAACAGCCCCGCGCGCAGCCGCATCTGCCGGTTCAGCCAGGGATCCGGCGGGGGCAGTTGCGGCCAGGTGCCGTCATTGAGCCCGCCGAGGATCGCCAGATCCGCGCCCTGCACCCGGGCCTCCAGCGTGCCCCAGATCATGATCGCGGGATGGGGAATGGCGCTTTCGCGGACCTCTTCGTGCAGCAGCGCGGCGAAAAGCGCGTCGTAATCCGCCGGGCCCATCGGCCCGCCATGATCGGCCTCTGCCACCAGCGCCGCCACGGCGGCCTGCGCGGCCTCGCCCGCCGTATCCTGCCACAGCCTGCCGGTACCCCCTTCGCCGGGGCCCTGGGCGAGCGTTCCGGCCAGCGACAGGTGATGCGCCAGATGGTCGGCCAGCGGGCGTTCGCCGATGCTGTCGATGCCGGAAAGGCACTGTTCCAGCCAGACCCCCCAATCCTCTGCCCCCCGCGCGCTGGCCCATGCGCGCAGCAGCGGCCCATCGGGAAAGGCGGGGCCGTTGCGGCGCAGGTCCAGTTCCAGTTCGCGCACCAGCAGCAGATGGGGGCCGCGATCCACGCCGGAATGCGCCAGCGGATGCTTCAGCAGCGCCAGCAGCGCGGGTGCCGTCAGCCGCTGACCGAAGAGCCGCGCCACCTGCCGCAGGAACCGCCCCGGCGCCGACAGCGCCAGTGGCTGGCCCGCGCTGTCGTCGGGCAGGATCCCCCAACGGTCGAGCGCCGCCACCACCTGCCGCGCCAGGCCTCGGTCGGGGGTGACCAGCGCGGCGCGGCGGCCATCCTCTGCCGCCTCGCGCAGGATCAGGGCGATGGCCAGGGCCTCGTCCCGCGGGCCGGGGGCCTCGATCAGCGTCAGGCCCGCGGTGGCGGCGCGCAGATCGGGCAGGGCGGCGCCTTCGGCCAGCCACTGGTCCGTCACCGGCGCGGGGCGCAGTGCCAGAGAAACGAGCCTGTTGCGGCCCAAATCGGGTGGTTCGGTACCGCACCACGCCTGCACATCGCCGGGCCGCAGGTCCAGCCCGCGCAGCAGATGGGCAAAGCGGTACTGAGGGTGGTCCTCTGCCGTCAGCGCATCGTCGAGGTTGTCCCAGACCGCCGCGGGCATGGTGAAATCGAACCCCGGCAGGATGATCGCCCCCTGCGGCAGCCGCGCCACCGCCTGCATCAGCAACGCGGTCGTCCCGCGCGACCCGGTAGATCCCGCGACGATCACCGGGCCCAAGGGCGGCGCCTTGGCCCATGCGGCGGCCAGAAGGGTCACGGCCAGCCGCCGCCGCGCCTCGGGGTCCGGGGCGGTGCTGTCGGCGAAGAAGGGGGTGATGATGGACAGGAAGGCCTGCGTCCGCTGCCAATGCGCCGAATGGTCCGACACGTCGAGCGCGGCGACCCGTTCCGGCGGCACGCCCTCGCCCGCCATTTCATCCATCAGCGCGGCAAGGCTGTCGGCCAGATCATAAAGCGCCGCGCGCGGGGCCATGTCGGGCTGCGCATCCAGCAGCCGGGCGATCAGCCGCGTCAGTTCCAGCCGCCGGCGAAGGGGAGGCAGCGCGGCGGGTACGCCGGGCAGCGGGTCATGCGTCAGATCGCTGACCAGCCGGATGCGCGGCAGCAGGCCCGGCCCGGCGGCGGCGAAGAGATCCGTCACCCGGCGGCGCATGCGGGTGGTGTTGACAAACAGCGTGACACGGGCCAGCGCCTCCGGCGGGCCGGGCAGGCGGGTGCGCAGTCCCTCGACCAGCGCGCGGGGGAAATCGACCCCGGGGGCGAGGCCGAAAACCCGGGGGGCGGGCCCCTCAAACACGCCCGGCCTCTTGCAGCATCGCCTCGGCCAGCGCGATGCCCTCGGGCCGGCCCACATCGCACCAGCCGCCGTGGTGGAGCATGCCGTGCGCCGTACCCCCCGCGATCATCGCATCCCACAGGCGGTTGAGCGAGAAGGCGCCCGGAATCATCTCTATCCCGGCCGGATTCACGATCTGCGCCCCCAGATAGACCAGCGGCCCGCCGCGCGTGATCCGCCCTTGGTCGTCCAGCGCGAAATCCCCCTTACCGCTGTGCCCCGTCACCCGGTCGGCGGGCGCCAGCAGCAGCAGCGCGCGCATATGTGCCGGATCCCAGCCCGAACGCAGGCGCGACAGCGGGTTTTCCCCCGTCCAGACCGCATCGGTATTCAGCGTGAACACCGGCCCCGGCCCCAACAGGGGCAGCGCGGCGCGCAGGCCCCCGCCGGTTTCCAGGATCTCGGGTTCCCACGACAGGGCGACATCCGCCCGCCCGGCCAGATGCGCGGCGATCTGGTCGCCCAGATAGTGCAGGTTCACCACCTTGCGCGCCACGCCCGCCCCGTCGGCCAGCGCCAGCGCATGGTCGATCAGCGCCCGGCCCGCGACCGGAACCAACGGCTTGGGCCGCGTCGCGGTCAGCGCGCCCATGCGGGTGCCGAAACCCGCGGCGAACAGCATCACAGCGTCGGGATCGTGCCGCATTGGTCCGTGATCCGTTGCAGGGCGGCGGGGGAGGGCGGCGGCAGGGCGGCCGCGCGCGCCAGCCCCGTAAGCGCCGGATGGGCAAGGTTCTGCTGCAACTGCCCCCAGACCCGGGGGATCAGCCGCACATAGCCCGGCTTGCCGTAATGCAGCGACAGCCGCGCGAAGGTACCGAGGATCCGCAACGCCCGTTGCGCCCCGAGCGCGGCGCAGGCGCGGGCGACCTGTGCCTCCTCCCGCCCCGTGGTATCGGCGAAACGGCGGATCATCGCGGGCTCGATCCCGGGGGACACATCGCGCCGCGCGTCCTGCAGCATCGAGATCAGGTCATATGCGGGCTGTCCCATCTCTGCCGACTGGAAATCCAGCAGGCCGACACGGGCAAGGCCCGCGCGCCCCGGCAGCCACAGCAGGTTTTCGGCGTGATAGTCCCGCAGGATCACCACCGGGGGCTCTGCCGCCAGCCGGTCCAGCGCCTCGGCCACGGCATCCATCAGCGGTGCGGGGTCCGCCCGTTCGCCGGTGATCGCGAAGGCATACCAGCCGACCGCCAGCCCCGCCGCCCGCGCCATGGCGGGGGTGTCATAGGCCGCCAGCCCTGCGGGGGCCGGATGGGCATGCAGATGCGCCAATACATCGGTTGCGGCGGCATAGAGACGATCCTCGCCCGCCGGATCGCGTTCCAGCACCCGGGCGTAAAGGTCGTCGCCCAGATCCTCCAGCAGCAGGAATCCCGCCGCCTCGTCCGCCGCCAGACATCCCGGCGCGCTGAGGCCGAGGGCGCGCAGATGCCCTGCGATATGCAGAAAGGGGCGCACGTCCTCGCCCTTTTCCGGCGGGGCGTCCATCAGCACGGCGGTTTCCGCGCCACGGTGCAGGCGGTGATACTTGCGGTTCGACGCATCGCCGGCCAGAAACCGCATCTCTGCCGTGCCCCACCCGGCTTGCCCTATGAACGCCGCCATAAGCGCCGCGCGGTCAGTCATCGAAACCCTCTTCTTCCAGCGCGGCCAGCAGGCCCGCCCATTTCGGCCCGCCGGCGAAGGCGGCCCGCCGCCCTTCGCCATCCGCGGAAAGTTTCACGTGTAACGCATCCGTCGGGGTGGCGGCACCCATCCGGTCGGGCCATTCGATCAGGCACAGGGCGGTGCCGATGGCCTCTTCCAGCCCCAGTTCGGCCAGTTCGTCCGGGTGCGACAGGCGGTAGAGGTCGGCATGCCAGATCGTCAGGCCGCCCGCCTCATAGCTTTGCACCAGCGTGAAGGTGGGCGAGGGCACGTCCTCGTGCAGCCCTTGGGCCGCCAGCCGCGCCTGGATCAGCGCGCGGGCCAGATGCGTCTTGCCCGCCCCGATCGGCCCCGACAGCAGCACCACATCCCCCGCGCCGAGCCGCCCGGCCAGCCAGCGGCCAAGGCGGTCTGTGGCTGCGGCATCGGGCAGCGGCAGGGAAAGCGTGCGGTCGGTCATGGGGCAGAGTTGTAAACGCTCTGCCAGCCCCCGCAAGCCCGGTTCAGGCACCCTGGCGTGCGGCCGCGCGGGCGGGGCGGGCATCGGGCGGCTGATCCGCCCCCTGCGCGAGTGAGAACCCCGCCAGCGTCGCACCCCCCGGCAACGGCACGAACCGGCAGGCAAGCGCCCGACCGTCCAGCAGCCGGGCATGGGCCTTCCATGCCGCGCGCGGGCCGGCATCGGCAAGGAATTCGCCCGCCTGCATCCAGACCGGGCTCGGTGCCGTCAGCGCCTGCCAGCGGGCGCAAAGACCGCTTGCCCCCGCATCCGCCAGCACCGCGCCCGGATCCTCGCCCCAGAGCGCGGCATAGGCGGTGTTCGACATGATGACCTGCCCGGCGGGGGAAAAGACGGCCACCGCCTCTTCCATCGTGTCCACCACCATCTGGCCCAGTTCCACATCGGCGCGATAGCGGCGGGTGCGGCTGATCTCGTCGGTGATGTCCTCGATCATCAGCGCCAGTGCGCCTTCGGGGTGCGGGCGGCCCAGAACGTGATAGGTCAGACCCGAGGGCAGCGACCATGTTTCCTCGAACACGCCCTCGCTGGCCGATTTTTCCAGCGCCGCGATCTGCCGCCGCCAGCTTTTGTAATCCTTCGGCTCGGGGATCATGCGGCGGCTGCGCATCGCGTCGAGAAAGGAAAAGAGGCTCGGCCGGGCGGACAGGAAATCCACCGGCAGGCTGCTGAGGTCGGTCAGCGCGGGGTTGAACAGTTGCAGCCGCCGCTGCCGGTCGAAGATCGCCAGGCCGATGGGCAGATGGGCAAAGGTCTTGGTCAGGGTCTGGACGAATTCGCGCAGCGCCTCTTCGGCCTGCACGGCGCCGTCGGCGGGCAGGGCGAACACCAGTTGTTCTGCGCCCGCGGCAAAGGCGTGGTGGTCGAACCAGAGCGGCCTGTCCTGCCCCGTCACGGCGATCTGGAACCGCTGACCCGCCGCCGCGCCCTCTGTCACGGTGGGGAAAAGCCGCGGCAGCGGCCAGACCCAGGCCCCTTCCTCGCCCAGCACCCGCGCGGCGAGGGCGGAATAGGCGCTGTTCGCCCAGGTCACGCTGCCGTCCGGGGCCTCGCGCCAGATCGGGAAGGGTGCGGTATCGGTGGTGTGGCGCAGGGATTCCAGTTCCTCATCCTGCGCGCGTTGGGTCAGTGCATCCACCATCTGCGCCCGCCCCTGCGCATGCGGGTCGAGCACCGAGAACTTGCGCAGGCCCCCCCGCCATTCCGCCACCAGCGTGATCGGATCGGCGGCGCGCGAGGTCAGCGTCACCCGGCCGAGGTCGGGCAGGTTCGTCACCATCGGTTCGAACCCGTCGAACCGTTGTGCGGCAAAGGCGGCAAAGCGCATCCAGGGATCGCCGCGCACCGGCATCGCGGCCAGCAGGGCGCGGCCGGAATCGCTTGCATCCACAAGGGTTTCCCCGTCGAACAGCAGGACCGTGCCGGGTTCGTCCTGCGTGAACAGCGATGTGGCGGGCAGCCGCCGCGCCGAAAGAATGGAAAGCACCATAAGGGCCGAAAGCGCCGCCGCAAAAGAAACGGCGAAAAGACTGAACACAATACCCAGATCCACTGACACCTCCAGGAACCCACAGATGCACGGGCAGCTGCGGGCACAACTAGGAAGTGTAAACGTTAAGCAAAGCTTAATTTGTGCGATTAAATCGCACAGCCGCAGCCGTACAAACCGTGTGTTGCGGTTGCGTCACGGGGTGAAGGGCTGGTTGCCGCCCAGGGCCTCGGTCCCCTCTGCGGCGATACGGTCCAGCGGCCAGACCACCTCCACGATGGCGCCGGACCGCGCCGGGCGGTCGCCCTCGGGCATCTCGGTGCCGTTGGCGAAGGTCAGTTCCGCCCCCGACCGTTCCAGCAGCGTCTTGGCGATGAACAGGCCGAGCCCCATGCCCTCATACCCCGCCCGGCCCTCGTTGCGGCTGCGCATGAAGGGTTCGCCGATGCGGCGGATGGTCTGCGAGGGATAGCCGGGCCCGTCGTCGGTGACGCGCACGGTCAGCCTGTCGGCGGTCCAGCGGCCGTCGATCCAGACGTTGCCCTGTGCGAAATCCACCGCGTTCTGGATCAGGTTGCGCAGGCCGTGCAGGATTTCCGGCGCGCGGTGCACGGTTGGCTGGCGCAGGTCGCCGCCGGGGCCGGGCGCCAGGTCGAAATGCAGCACCTTGCCCCGCGCGGCATGGGGCTCGCCCGCCTCGCGCAGCAGCGTATCCAGCGGCGCGGTGCGCATCAGCTTGTCGTCCTTGCCGGCCCGCCCCATGGACCGCAGGATATCGCGGCAGCGGTCGGCCTGATCGCGGATCAGGGCGGCGTCGTCGCGCAGATCGGGCAGGTCGCGGTCGTCCAGTTCCTCGATCAGTTCGGCGCTGACCAGCTTGATCGTGGCCAGCGGCGTGCCCAGTTCATGCGCCGCCGCGGCCACCACCCCGCCCAGATCCGTCAGCTTCTGTTCCCGCGCCAGCGCCAGTTGCGTCGCCACCAGCGCCTGCGACATCGACCGCATCTCTGTCGAGATCCGGTGGGAATAAAGCGCAAGGAACGCCACCCCGATCACCACCGCCAGAAGAAAGCCCCATTCCAGCACCGGCGGCAGCGCCAGCACCGCCCCGTCCGCCAGCCGCAGCGGCAGGTTCACCTGCCAGACCAGCGCCACCAGCCCGATGGCCAGCGCCCCCAGAACCAGCGTGCTGCGCAGGCCCAATGCGGTGGCCGAAACCGTCACCGGCGCCGCGATCAGCAGCGCGAAGGGGTTCGCCAGCCCCCCCGTCAGCGCCAGAAGCCCGGCCAGCTGCGTCAGGTCGAACACCAGCGTGACCAGCGTTTCCGGTTCCGACAGGCGGCGGTTTTCCGGAAAGACGAAGGTCGCCACCAGGTTGGAGATCATCAGCGCCCCCACTGCGGCCAGACAGGGGCCGAGCGGCAGTTGCACGCCCAGATAGCGGTCGGCCAGCAGGATCGCCGCGGTCTGCCCGATCACCGCCAGCCAGCGCAGCCATACCAGTGTGCGCAGGCGGATCCGCGCGCGTGCCGCATCGGCATCGGAAAACTCGTCAAAAGCGGTGGAATGGGTCATCGGGCGCTCCACTGGGCCTTGACCCTTGTTAGCGGGGGCGCGATCAGGGATCAATGAGGCGGCAGTAGAAGGAGTATCCGGTCATGTCGAAGCTTTATGCAGGCTCTGCCGTCGCCGTCGTGCTGGCGTTGATCGCCGGCAGCCTGTGGTACGTGATGGGCGGTCGCGGCGACGATCGCTTTGCCGAATGCCGCACCTCTGCCGTCGCCGGCGGGGCCGGGGCCATCGGCGGGCCCTTCACGCTGGTCGATCAGACCGGCGCCACCGTCACCGACCGCGATGTCATCACCAAGCCCTCGCTGGTCTATTTCGGCTATACCTTCTGCCCCGATGTCTGCCCGATGGATGCCGCGCGCAATGCCGAGGCGGTCGATATCCTCGAGGAAATGGGATACGAGGTGACGCCGGTCTTTATCTCGATCGACCCCAAGCGCGATACGCCCGAGGTGCTGGCGAATTTCGCCGGCAACATCCACCCGCGCATGATCGGCCTGACCGGGACGGAAGAACAGGTCAAGGCCGCTTCGCTGGCATACCGGACCTATTACAAGGCGCAGGAACCCGCGGACGACTACTATCTGGTCGACCATTCGACCTTCACCTATCTGGTCCTGCCGCAAACCGGCTTTGCCGAGTTCTTCAAGCGCGAGACCACGCCCGACCAGATGGCCCAGCAAGTGGCCTGTTTCATCGACGCTTCCTGACCCGGGGGCAAGGCCGCGTGCAACCGTGCAAGACGGTTTGACCATGCCCGCGCCCGCCCCTAAAGTCGTTGCGCACAAAGCGGAGAATGCAATGAACGATCAGCCTCTGGCGGAGATTGGACCAGACCGCAGCCTGCTTCTTGTCGATGACGACGAGGCATTCGTGAAGCGGCTGGCCAAGGCGATGGAAAAACGCGGGTTTCTGCCCGAAACCGCGGAAAGCGTCGCTGCCGGAAAAGAGATCGCCCGCATCCGCCCCCCCGCCTATGCCGTGGTCGATCTGCGGCTGGAGGATGGCAGCGGCCTCGACGTGGTCGAGGCTTTGCGCGAAAGCCGCCCGGATTGCCGGGTGGTGGTGCTGACCGGCTATGGCGCCATCGCGACGGCGGTGGCCGCGGTCAAGATCGGCGCCATCGACTATCTGTCCAAGCCTGCCGACGCCAACGACGTCACCAATGCGCTGCTGGCCCGGGGCGAAACCCTGCCGCCGCCGCCGGAAAACCCGATGTCGGCGGATCGCGTGCGGTGGGAACATATCCAGCGCGTCTACGAACAATGCGACCGGAACGTGTCGGAAACCGCCCGCAGGTTGAATATGCATCGCCGCACATTGCAGCGGATTCTTGCCAAAAGAAGCCCTAAATGAGCGTTTGACGCGATATTCTGCCCTCTCCAGAGGCAGGGGATCAGTTTTTCATTGTCGACAATGCGCGATGGGCATAGACATGTCGCGCAATCCATAATTATGGGGACATGATGGATATCGACCTTAATGCCCTTTCGCTTCGTGAACTGAAAGATCTACAGGCCCGCGTGAACCGCGCCATTTCCAGCTATGAAGAGCGCAAGAAGAAAGAGGCGCTGTCGGAACTGGAAGAGCGTGCGCGCTCCATGGGTTATTCTCTGGCCGAACTCACCGGCGTGGCGCCCACGCGCAAGCGCAGCCTTTCGGCCGCGAAATATGCCAATCCGGCAAACCCCGCGGAAACCTGGACCGGCCGTGGCCGCAAGCCCCGCTGGTACGAAGCGGCGATCGCCGCCGGAAAGTCGCCCGACGATCTGGCGATCTGATCGCATTCCTCCAGGGAATGCCGGTCCGCCCTGCGCCGTGCGGGGCGGATCGTCCGGGCCCTGCCTGGCAAGCGGGGTCGGCCGGGGGCATGCCCGGTCGCGGATGACGCGCTGATGGTCGCAGGCTGAACGTATTGCACGACAGGCCCGCTTGCGGCACTTTGCGCGCCACCCTTCATCAACCCGGCCCGCCGATGCCTTTGCCCCTTCGCCCGTCGCTGATCCTTGCGCTTTGCCTTCTGCCCGGCGCGGCCTTTGCCTGCGCGCTGCCGCCTTCGGTGATCCTGTTGCTGCCCACGGGGTACTACATGGCCGGGGCGGCGGTGACGGTGGCGGTGACGGCGCTTCTGGGGGTGCTGGCGGGGCGGTTGCCGGCGATGCGGCCCCATCTGCTGGGTGAACGGCAGGTGCTGGTGCCGCTGACGGTCAGCAGCTACCTGTCGTTCATCGCGTTTCTCGGGCTGGTGCTGATCGGCCTGTTCGGCCAGCGCGACCCGATGCACAACCTGATGACGCTGGTGTTCTGGACAGGGGTCTGGGTGGCGCTGCCGCTGGCCTCGATGCTGTTCGGCAATCTGTGGCGTGCGCTGAACCCCTGGACGGCGCCGGTGCGCATCGCCCGCACGCTTCTGGGCCGGACCGGGGGGGCGGGCCTGTCGCGATTGGGCCATTGGCCGGCGGTGGCGGGCTATGCCGGTTTCGCCTGGTTCCAGATCGTATCCCTGCGCCCCGACGACCCGGCAGTGCTGGCCGGCGTCGCGCTGGCCTATTGGCTGGCGATCTTCGTGCTGGCGGTGGCAGAAGGCGAGGAATGGCTGGAACAGGGCGAATTCCTGAGCCTGTTCTTCGCCTGCATTTCCCGCATCGCCCCCTTCTGGGCGACCGAGGATGGCCGCCGCCTGCGTGTGTTCGCCGGCTGGCCGGGCACGCAGATCGTCGCCATGCCGGCCCTTTCGGCCTCCGGCGTCGCCTTTGTCACGCTGGCGCTGGCCTCGCTGACCTTCGACGGGCTGGCGGAAACCTTCTGGTGGATGGGCCTGATCGGCGAGAACCCTCTGGAGTTCACGGGCCGGTCCGCCGTCATGGGGGTCAACACGCTCGGCCTCATCGCGGTCTGGGTGCTGACGGCGGGGGGGATCCTCGGCGCGATCTGGCTGGGGCGGCGGATGGGCGGGCGGTTTGCCGCGGGGCCGCTGATGCTGTCGTTCCTCGCCATCGCGGCGGGCTATCACGCGGCGCACTATCTGGTGACGCTGCTGACCGTCGGCCAATACACGCTCGCCGCCCTCAACGATCCGTTCATGCAGGGACAGAGCCTTCTGGGCCTGCCGATGCTGTATGTTTCCTTCGGTTTCCTTGCCGATGCCACGGTGATGCAGGCGATCTATGCCGCGCAGTTCGCGGCGATCCTCGGCGCGCATCTGCTGGCCGTGGTGCTGGCGCTGAAACTTGCCGGGCATGCGCGGGCCATCGCGCATCTGCCGCTGACTGTCCTCATGGTGGGGTACACGGTTCTGGGCCTGTGGCTGCTATCGACCGCGCGCGGGGCCTGAGGCGCGCATAAGAAGGAAGGCCGGAATTTCGCGTGGACAAACCGCGAAGCAGACGCAATGTTTACGCAGCGGAAAGCATTGCTGCACCGCCGCATCTATCGGAGAGACGCCAATGACCACCACTACCTTCCGTAATGCCGCAACGCGGCGCACCGTGATCAAGGGCCTCGCGGCCGGCGGTGGCGCATTGCTGGCGGCGGGCAGCTTTCCGCGCTTCGTGCAGGCCCAGTCCAGCGCGCCGATCAAGCTCGGATTCCAGCTGCACCGCACCGGGATCGGCGCCGCCTATGGCCGCTGGTACGAACGCACGACCCAGGCCGCGCTCAAGGTCCTGAACGAATCCGGCGGGATCAACGGCCGCCCGGTCGAAATCGTCTTCGAGGATGACGGCACCGACCCCAAACGCGGCGCCGAGGTGGTGGAAAAGCTGACCACCCAGCACGGCTGCGATCTGGTGTTCGGGGCGCTGTTCAGCCATGTCGTCACCGGATCGGCCCCCCGCGCGGGCGAACTGAAGGTGCCCTATCTGGTCTGTTCCGAGGGCTTCCACGTCGCCAGCGGCACGCTCAACCGCTGGACGTTGCAACCGGGCATCACCGATGTGCGCGCGCAGGTCAGCAGCATGGCGCCCTGGGTGACGCAGAACCTCGGCAAAAAGGTGACGATGGTGTTCCCCGACTATGCCTTCGGCCACGACCACCGCGACTATTTCACCGAGGCCGTCAAGGCGCAGGGCGGCGAGGTCATCAAGCACATCGCCATCCCGCCGACCGAGACCAGCTTCACCCGCTATCTGCCGCAGATCCCGCGGGATACCGAGGTTCTGTATCACGTCATGGTGGGCCCGGCGGTGCTGACCTTCGTCAAGGAACTGGGCGAGTTCTACGGCTCCGGCGCGCGGCCCGAAATCTTCGGCTTCATCGACAGCCTGGAGGCCGTGGACATGGCGAGCCCGGGTCTGGAATTCCTCGAAGGCACGCATTTCTGGGAAGGCCACTGCCGCACCAAACAGGCCGACGCGCCGGATTATGAAACCGCCTATCGCGCCGCCGTGGGGGTGGACGACAACGGCGCCTCGGTGACGGATGCGCGGGATGTGTCGACCTATGGCCACATGTTCTCGTGCTGGGAAACGCTGTTCGTCATCAAGCAGGGGATGGAGGCCGCGGGCTATCAGGGCACGGCCGACCGGCAGAAATTCGTCGAGGCGGTCGAGGCGATGACCGGTTTCGAGGCCGGGTTCGAACATCCGCAGGGCGACAAGCTGTTCAACGGCAAGACCCATCAGGTGTTCGGCCACCAGTTCATCACCCAGGTGCAGGGCGGCAAGCTGATCAAGGTGCATACCACCGCGATCGAGGATGGCATGTACCCCGACGCGGTGGATTACACCGCGCAATCCTTCTGACCTCGAGGCGGGGGCCGCCAGGGCCCCCGCGTTTGCCCTCGTGTCGCTCGGTCCGCTTCTTCTTCTGGCCCTGATGGAGGGGCTCGTCGCCGCCGCCGTTCTGGCGCTGACCGCGGTGGGGCTGAGCCTTGTGTTCGGCGTCATGCGCGTGGTCAATGTCGCGCATGGCGAATTCTTCATGCTGGGGGCGGTTTCGGCCTGGTTCGTGACGCAATGGGTGCCCGGGCCGCCCGCGCTGGCCTTTGCGGTGGCGCTGGTCGCCTGCCCGCTGATCGTCGCGGGGGTGGCGGCGCTGGCCGATACGCTGGTGCTGAAACGGCTGAACTACAACCCCGAGGCGACGATCGTCGCCACCATCGGGCTGCTGTATATCATCCAGCAACTGGCGCTGAGCCTGTACGGCCCCGATGCCCGCCCGGTGCCCGCGCCCTTCACCTGGCGGCTGCAACTGCCGTGGTTCGGCTATTCGGGCTACAAGCTGGCGGTGGTCGCGGCGGCGGGGGCGATATTGCTGGCGGTCTGGCTGTTCCTGCGGCGCAGCCGCGCCGGGCTGGTGATGCGCGCCACCCAGATCGACGGCGAAACCGCGCGCGCCTTCGGCATCAACGTGGATCGTGTCTATGCCGGCGTCTTTGCCCTTGGCGCGGCGCTGGCGGCGGTCGCTGCCGTGCTGATCGTGCCGATCCAGCAGGCGCATTACCTGATGGGGGGCGACCCGCTGTTGCTGAGCTTCATCGTCGTCATCATCGGCGGGCTCGGGTCGCTGCGCGGCACGCTGGTGGCGGCGCTGGTGATCGGGCTGTCGGACGGGATGATTTCCATGTTCTTCGCGCCCACGCTGGCCAAGATCCTCGCCACGCTGCTGGTGGCGCTGGTGCTGGTGTTCCGCCCGCAGGGCCTGTTCGGGGGCCGGGCATGAGGGTGCTGGCGCTGCATCTGGCGGTGATCGCGGCGCTGCTGGCGGCGCATTTCCTGCTGCCCGCCTATCACCACGCCAATGTCGCCCGCGTCATGGTGCTGGCGGTGTTCGCCATGGGCTACAACATCGCCTTCGGCTATACGGGACTGCTGAGCCTTGGCCATGCGCTGTTCTTCGGCGCGGGGATGTATGCGGCGGGGCTGTTGGTGGTCTATCAGGGCTGGACGGCAGGCCCCGCGCTGATCGCCGGGCTGGTGGGCGGGGGGCTGGCCGCCGCGGCGGTGGGGCTGCTGGCGCTGCGCACGGCGGGCGTGTCGTTCATGATCGTGACGCTGATGTTCGCGCAGGCGGGCTATCTGACGGTGCTCTATTTCGGCGCCTGGACGCGGGGCGACGAGGGGCTGGTGATCCCCGCCGCCGGGCGGCAACTGGGCCCGCTGAACCTGTCGGACGACGGCACCCGCTATCTGGTGGCGCTGGCGCTGTTCGCTGTCGCGCTGCTGGCCAATCTGGCGCTGGTGCGGTCGCGTTTCGGCCGCGTCATGGTGGCGATGCGCGAGAATGAGGAGCGCAGCCGGATGCTCGGCTACGACCCGTTCCGCACGAAACTGGCGGCGCTGGTGGCCTCGGGCCTTTATGCCGGGGCGGCGGGGGCGGCCTATGGGGTGATGTTCGGCTATGTCGGGGCGTCCTTCGCCGGGATCCAGTATTCCATCCTGCCGCTGCTCTATGTGCTGATGGGCGGGGCGGGCACGGCGCTGGGGCCGTTTCTGGGCGCGCTGGCCATGTTCTACCTGATCGACATCGCCAGCGGCCTGACCACGGCGCATCTGCTGGTCGTGGGGGTGGCGCTGCTGGTGCTGGTGCTGTTCGCGCCGCGCGGGATTTTGGGCGCGCTGCGGGAAAGGCTGGCGCCGTGGCTGCCGTGACGCTGTTGCAGGCCCGCGGGCTGACGCGGCATTTCGGCGGGCTCAGGGCCGTCGACGGGGTGGATTTCGACCTGACGCAGGGCGAGATCCACGCCCTCATCGGCCCCAACGGCGCGGGCAAGACGACCTTCGTCAGCCTGCTGTGCGGCCGCGTCGCCGCGCAGGCGGGCAGCATCGCCTTTGCCGGGCAGGACATCACCCGCCTGCCCGCACAGGCGCGTGTCCGCCTCGGCATCGCCTATACGTTCCAGATCACGTCGATCTATGCGCGGCTCAGCGTCTACGACAACGTGGCCCTCGCCGTGCAGCGCCGCGGCCTGCGCGACCTGCGGGCGGGCGTGATGGCGGCGCTGGACCGCGTGGGCCTTGGCGCGCAGGCGGATCAGGTGGCGGGCACGCTGTCCTACGGGCATCAGCGGCTGCTGGAAATCGCCATGGGCCTTGGCCTCGCGCCGCGGCTGCTGATCCTGGACGAGCCGACGCAAGGGCTGGCGGCAGGCGAGATCGAGGGCTTCAAGACTCTCGTCCGCGGTCTGGTGCCGGATGTCACGGTGCTGCTGATCGAACACAACATGGATGTGGTGATGGATCTGGCCGACCGGATCACGGTGCTGAACTTCGGCCGTGTGCTGGCCACCGGGACGCCCGCGCAGATCCGGGCCGACAGGGCGGTGCAGGCCGCCTATCTGGGGGGCTGAATGCTGGTTCTGAACGGCGTCGATGCGGGCTATGGCGGGGTGCAGGTGCTGCGCGGACTGAGCTTCGCCGCCCGCGCGGGCGAGGTGACCTGCGTCATGGGCCGCAACGGGGCCGGCAAGTCGACCCTTCTGCGCTGTATCATGGGGCTGGTGCGGGTGCGCGAGGGCGAGGTTCTGCTGGACGGCCAGCCCATCCACCAGCTGCCCGCGCATGAGGTGCCGCGCCGGGGCATCGGCTATGTGCCGCAGGGCCGCCGCCTGTTCGGCCCGCTGACGGTGGCCGAAAACCTCGACATCGGCCTGATGACCCGCAACCGGGGCGCCGAGGTGCGCGAACGGGTGCTGGCCCTGTTCCCCCGCCTGCGCGAACGGCTGGATCAGGTGTCGTCGACCCTTTCGGGGGGCGAACAGCAGATGTTGGCCATCGCGCGGGCGCTGTGTCTGGAACCGCGGGTGCTGTTGCTGGACGAGCCGGCCGAAGGCTTGCAGCCCTCGATGATCGCGCTGATCCGCGACACGGTGGTGGCGCTGCGGGCGACGGGGGTGACGGTGGTGCTGGTGGAACAGCGGGTGGATACCGCCTTGGCGCTGGCCGACCGCGTGGCCTTCGTCACCGGCGGGCAGGTGGCAGAGGTGCTGGCGGCCGAGGGGCTGACCCACGACGCGCCGCAGTTCCACCGCTATCTGGGTGTCTGATCCAGCAGTTCGGCATGCCGCGCAAGGAAATCCGCCCGCACCTGTGCGGCGGGGCGCAACAGGATCTCCAGCCCCTTCAGCAGCGCCGCCCCCGGGCGGCCGAAGAAACGGTCGGCCTCGTCGGGGGAAAACCCCGCGATTTCCACCGCTTCCAGCCAGGCGGAAACCCGGTCGGCGCGCTTGATCGCGGTCTTGACCGTGACGGGCAGCGCCGTGGGCAGGCCAAAGCGCAGATGGATCGCAGCGGTCAGCCGTGCGTCCAGATCCTCGTACCCGCCGCCCACGGTGGCCTTCACCGGGCTGATCATGTCGCCGATCACATATTCCGGCGCGTCGTGCAGCAGCGCCGCCAGCCGCCAGCGGGTGGGGGCGGCGGGGTTCATGCGGGCATAGATCCGTTCCACCAGCAGCGAATGTTCCGCCACCGAATAGGGCCAGTCGCCCTGCGTCTGCCCGTTCCACCGCGCGACGAAGGCGAGGCCATGGGCGATGTCCTCGATCTCGATATCCATCGGCGTCGGGTCGAGCAGGTCGAGCCTGCGGCCCGACAGCATCCTTTGCCACGCGCGCGGCTGTTTCATGGCGCCCCCTCGTCTGACGCCCCCCGTATCCGCAATCACGGGACGGTTGTCGAGCCTCAGCCGGGCCGACGCAGGGCCGAAACCGCACCGGCGGCGACGCTGATGTCGCCCGGCGTCATCAGCATGATCCCGCCCCCGGTTCTGCGCGCTTCCAGCACCGGGGCGTAGACCTCGACGGTGTTGGTGCCAAGCAGGCTGTCGCCGGAATAGCTTTCCAGTTCAAAGCTGTAGGTGCCATGGGGCAGGGGCGCGCCATCCGCCGCCGTGCCGCCCCAGTCGAGCGTTTCCGCCGTCAGCGCGATATCCTCGCGCGAAACGGTCCGCCCGTCGGCGTCGCGCACCACCAGCACCGCCCGGTCCGCCAGCGCCGCCGGGTTGGGCGACAGCGTGACGGTGCCGCCCGTGAACCGCACCGGCGCCGGCACCTGCACCTCCATCCCGATCCAGCCCGACAGCTGCGCCATGTTCATCAGCCCCAGTTGCGACGACACCGTTTCCAGCATCTGGTTCGTCCGCATCTGCTGTTCCACGGTGGAAAAGCTGGCCATCTGCTGCGCGAACTGGGTCGAATCCATCGGGTTCAGCGGGTCCTGGTTCTGCATCTGCGTGGTCAGCATGCGCAGGAAGGTGTCGAAGTCGGAATTGAGCAACTGCCGCCGGGTGCCGCCCGTGGCGGTGCTGCCGGCGGCGGTATTGGTGATCTCCATCGGGTCCTCACAATCTCAGGTCGAGGCCGGACGCCCGGGTGGGCGCGGGCGTCTGTGCGGCCGCCATGGCGGGCGGCGCGGGTGGCGGGCTGTCGTCACGGGGCGGCTGGTCCCCGCCCCGCCCGCCGGCAAAGCCGGGGGCGCCGAAATCCAGCACCGCCCCCCCGAAGCCCGCCGCGCGAAACTCCGCCGCCAGTTCGGCGGCGTTGCGGCGCAGCAGGTCCAGCGTCTCGGGCCGGTCCGCATGGATCGTGGCGCGGATCGTGTCGCCCTCGGGCATCAGCATCAGCCGCAGGGTGCCAAGCTCCGGCGGGTCGAGCCGCAGTTCCACCACCCCGTCCCCCTGCTGCGCGGCCTCGGCAATGCGCCGCAGGGCCGGGAGTGGCGCGGGCGGGGCTGCGGCGGGCATGGTTCCCGCAGAGGTTGGCCGCGGCGCGGCTGCCGGGGATGACGCGGTGTCGGCGAGCGGGACCGGCCCTTGGTCTGCGCCAGCCTGTTCCCCGACCCCCGGCACCATCACGGTGTCGAGGACCGGGCTATCCGATTCCGGCAGGGATGGCATCGCGGGATCATCCATCGGCACGAATTCCACCACCGGGGGCGGCGCGGCATGCAGCGGCCGGATGAAACGCAGGCTGGCGCCGGGAAACGCCGCCAGGCTGGTTTCGAGCGACGCCGGGCCGATATGCGGCAAATCGGGCTCGGCTGGCTGCGGGGGTGCGGTGGGGGTCTGGGTGAATAAAACCGTCTCTGTATCACTGGAATCGAGACCGATAGCGCCCTCGGCAGGAGCCGCCTGACCCCCCTTCTGCACGTTGGCTCGCAGCGGATCCGGCGGTGAGGGCCACGGGATCGCCGTTCCGGGCAGAATCTCCGCCCCCTCGGCCCCAGACGAGTCGGCCTGTTCCTCCGCCGGGCCGATGCGGGTCTGGAACGCGCCGCGACCGAAGGCGGGCGACAGGACGGCAAAGCCCGGCGCCGCCCCCGCCATCAGCGCCGCGAAATCACCGCCGCCTTCGCCTCCTGCCGCCGGTGCCGCTACGCCCCGTGCCACGCCCTGCACGGCCCCCGCCGGGATGTCGAACCATGCCATCGTGCCTGCCGATCCTGTTGTTTCCGCCCCACCACTCTGGCCGCAAGGAGTTACCGCTTGTTTACCGGATGCGGAAAAAATGGCCCCGCAACGAAAGGAACCGCCGATGATCCCCCCGATTCCCCCCGACCGCCCGCCGCCGCAGCCGGACAGGGACGCCACCCTGCGCGCCCGCGCGCAAGAGATGGAGGCGCTGTTTCTGGCCGAAATGCTGGGCCACGCGGGCCTTGGCGCCACGTCGGGGGACTTTGGCGGCGGCGTGGGCGAAGAACAGTTCGCATCCTTCCTGCGCGCCGAACAGGCGAGGGCCATCACGGCAAAGGGGGGAATCGGGCTGGCCGAATCGCTTTTCAAGGCCCTGGCCGCGCGGGGCCGCGATGCGGGGTGATCCGGCGCTGGCCCGGCTGGAACGGGCGCTGGAGGATGTGGGCGCGGCGCTGGCCGGGGGCGCCTTCGCGGGGCTCGGCCCGCTGACGGGGGAACTGGATGCCGCGCTGGCCGCGGTCGAGGCGCATCCGCCCGCCGACCGCGCGGCGCTGGACCGGCTGGCCGCGCGCGCGCGGGGCAACATGACAATGCTGGCGGCGGCGGCGCGGGGCGTGCGCGCGGCGCGCCAGCGGCTGCGCGACCTGACCGCGGCGGGGCAGGGCATCGGCACCTATGACCGCGATGGCCGCCGCACCGTCATCGGCCCCGGGGCGGACCGGCCGCCGCACCGGTCCTGAGATGGCTCAAATGCCACCGATTTCGCCCCGGACCTTAGCGAGTTCTTAGAGATTCGGGCGCCAGATGGCCCTGCACCCCGGTCGGGGTGGCGCTACAGGGCCGACCTGAAGCACCGGCAGAAACGCCGCCAGTGCCGCCCGGAACCCGGGTGGCGGGTATGCCGCGCCAAAAGCGCCGGCGCAGAAAGGGAAAATACCGATGTCGTCCATTCTCACGAACACCAGCGCGATGGTGGCCCTGCAAACGCTCAAGGGCATCAACCAGAACCTGAACAAGACCCAGTCGGAAATCTCGACGGGCAAGACCGTGGCCACCGCACGCGACAACGCGGCGGTCTGGTCGATTTCCAAGGTCATGGAATCCGACGTGAAAGGCTTCAAGGGAATCGCCGACAGCCTTTCGCTCGGCTCCTCCACCATCGCCGTGGCGCGCGAGGCGTCGGAAACGATCACCGACCTGCTGACCGAGATCAAGGGCAAGATCGTCGCCGCGCAGGAAGAAAACGTCGACCGCAGCAAGATCCAGACCGACATCGCGGCCTATCGCGACCGGATCACCTCGGTCGTCAACGCGGCGCAGTACAACGGCCTGAACCTGATCAAGGGAACGGACGCCATGAACGTCCTGGCGTCCCTCGACCGCGACAGCGCGGGGGGCGTCACCGCCTCGCAGATCACCGTCAGCCGCAACGACCTGACGATGGGTGCGGGCACCTATGGCTCCGGCACGGCGCTGAACGCGAATGCCGTCGTCAGCGACACCGCCGCCGGCGCGCTGGCCGCAGCGGGCAACACCGCCCAGATCACCATGGCGACCGGGGCGGATTATTCGGACGGCGAGGCATCCTTCGCCATCGGGGGCATGAACTTCAGCTTCGCCGCCGGTGAACTGGGGGATGGCGATCAGGACGCCGCGGCCGGCATCGTTGCCGGGCGGATCAACGCGCTCGGGATCGCGGGTGTGACCGCCTCGGCCGCCGGCGCGGTGATCACCATCACCTCCACCCGCGCGTTCGAGGGGGCGGAGGTCGCCGTCTCGGGTCTCGGGGGTTCCGCCGCGGGGTCGGAGATCACCGAACTGAACGGCGCGGCGGTGACCGTGGCCAGCGGCACGATCAACGAACGGTCGGAAAACGTCACCTTCAGCAACATCGCCGCAGTGAGCGATGGCGACGGCTATCGCGTGTCCTTCGGCGGCAAGACCTTCACCTATGTCGCAGGCCCCGGCCAGTCGATGGAGGATGTGGCCAAGGGCCTGAAAACCGCGGTCGACGGTGCGGGCATGGCCGGGATCACCACCGCCGTCGCGCAGGACAGCAACGGCGCCTGGCAGCTGAAGATCGACAACTCCAGCACCACCACGATGACGCTGGCCGCGGTCGGCAATGCGGGCGGCGAGGCCTCGGGCGGGTTGTTCGGCCTCGACGGGATCGACGTGACGACGAAAGAGGGCGCGGCCGCCGCGCTGTCGAACATCGAGCACATGATCACCCGCGCCATCGACGCCTCGGCCTCCTTCGGTTCGGCGCAGCGCGGGATCGACATCCAGAACTCCTTCGTCAGCAAGCTGACCGACTCGCTGCGTGCGGGCATCGGCACGCTGGTGGATGCGGATATGGAAGAAGCCTCGGCCCGGCTCCAGGCGTTGCAGGTGCAGCAGCAACTCGGCATCCAGGCGCTGTCGATCGCCAACCAGGCACCGCAGAGCATCCTGTCGCTCTTCCGGTAAGGCATTGGGCCGGGGCGTGACGCGCGCCCCGGCCCGTTCCGACCCCCAGGACACCGGAAGGACACGCCGTGAACGCCTATCTCGCCGCCCGCAGCGCCTATGCGCAGACCACCACCCCCGCGCGCAACCCGCGCAGCATCGAATACGATCTTTTCGCCCGGGTCACACAGCGGCTCAACACCGCCTGGGCCGCGCGCGAACAGGATTACCCGGCGCTGATCGCGGCGCTGGATGAAAACAACCGGCTCTGGACGGTGCTGGCCGCCGATGTGGCGAGCCCGGGCAACGCCCTGCCGCCGCAACTGCGCGCGCAACTGTTCTACCTTTATGAATTCACCGCCGAACACAGCCGCAAGATCCGCGCCGGCGAGGCGGGGGTGGAGGCGCTGGTGGACATCAACACCGCCGTCATGCGCGGCCTGCGCGGCGAAGGGGGCGGGGCATGACCGGGCTGGTGCTGAAACTGGGCCCGCACGAACGGGTGCTGATCAACGGCGCGGTGGTCGAGAACGGCGACCGCCGCTCGCGCCTCGCCATCATGACCCCGAACGCGCATATCCTGCGGCTGCGCGACGCGATCCACCCCGAACAGGTGAACACGCCGGTGCGGCGCGTCTGCTATATCGCGCAGCTGGTGCTGTCGGGCGATGCCGGGGCGGGCGAGGCGCGGATGCAGCTTCTGCGCGGGATCGAACAGCTGAGCCAGGTCCTGACCGACCACGACAGCCGCGTGCAACTGACGCTCGCCACCCAGGCGGTGCTGGAGGATCAGCATTATCAGGCGCTGAAGGCCCTGCGCAGCCTTCTGCCGCGGGAGGAGCGGCTGTTCGCCGCCGCAAGGGCATGAGTTTCGCGCCCGTCCTGCCGATGGGCGGCCTTGCCGGGTGGGGCTTCCTCAAGCGCACGCAGGAAACCCAGGCCGCGGCCTTTACCCGCCAGGCATCCGTTCAGCGGGAAGAGGCGTATTTCCGCGACCGGATCGCATCGGTCGAGACGGCCGAGGATCTGGTGAACGACCCCCGCCTGCTGCGCGTCGCCCTCAGCGCCTTCGGGCTCGAGGCCGATGTGAACAACCGCTATTTCATCCGCAAGGTGCTGGAGGACGGCACGACCAGCGACACCGCGCTGGCCAACCGGCTGGCGGACAAGCGGTATCTGGAATTCGCCACCGCCTTTCGTCTGCACAAGGGCGGCGTGCCGCGCACCGGGTTGACCGGCTTTGCCGACGGCATCCTGTCGCAATGGAAAACGCGCAGCTTCGAGACCGCGGTGGGCAGCAAGGATGAAACCTACCGGCTGGCGCTGAACGCCGAACGCGAACTGGCGGCGCTGGCGCAGAAGGACATGTCGAATGACGCGCGCTGGTTCACGGTGATGGGCAACACCCCCCTGCGCAAGGTGTTCGAGACTGCGCTGGCCCTGCCGCCGAGTTTCGGTGCGCTCGACATCGACCGGCAGCTGGCGGTGTTCAAGGAAAAGGCCGCCGCCGCCTTCGGTTCGTCCGAAATCGCCCAGTTCGAGGCGCCGGAAAAGATGGAGGCGCTGGTGCGCCGTTATCTGCTGCGCGCGGATCAGGCGGCGGCGCCAGCGACCAGCCCGGCGCTGATGCTGTTGCAGGCCGCTCGCCGCTGACCCTCAGCGCGCGGAAAGGCACTGTTCCAGCCGGACGAAGCTCGCCGCGGTATCCTCCGCCTCGTCCTCGGCGATGAAGGCGTCGAGCGCGGGCCAGACCCGGATCGCCTGATCCACCACCGGGTCGGACCCCGCGGCGTAAAGCCCGGCCTGGATCATCATCTCGGCCCGGTCATAGGCGCCAAGCAGCCGCCGTGCCTCTGCGATCAGGCGGTTTTCGGCCTCGTCCGCCGCCTCCGGCAGCGCGCGGGACACGGACCGCAGCAGGTCGATCGCTGGAAACCGGCCGCGTTCGGCGATGCGCCGGTCCATCACCACATGGCCGTCCAGCACCCCGCGCAGAATGTCGGCCACGGGTTCCTCCATATCCGATCCGGCGACCAGCACGGTAAAGACCGCGGTGATGTCGCCCGCCCCCTGCGGCCCCGGCCCCGCGCGTTCGGCCAGCGACATGATCGCATGCGCGACGGAAGGAGGATAGCCGCGCATCGACGCCTCCTCCCCCCCGGCCAGCGCCACCTCGCGGTGCGCCTCGGCAAAGCGCGTGACCGAATCGGCCAGCAGCAGCACATGCAGCCCCTGATCGCGGAAATGTTCCGCCACCGCCATCGCCGCCCAGGCACAACGCCGCCGGATCAGCGGCGACTGGTCGGATGTCGCGGCCACGACGACCGACCGCGCCATCCCCGCCGGGCCAAGGACATGTTCGGTGAAATCCCGCAACTCGCGCCCGCGCTCGCCGATCAGGGCCAGCACGACCACATCCGCCTCCACCCCCCGGGCGAACTTGGCCAGAAGCGAGGATTTGCCGACCCCCGACCCGGCGAACAGCCCGATCCGCTGACCCCGCACCAGCGGCAGCAGCGTGTTGAATGCGCGCAGCCCGGTTTCCAGCCGCGCGCCGAGGCGGCGGCGGCTGGCGGCGGCGGGGGCGGCCCCGCGCAGGCCGCGCGGCACAGGGCCGGGGAACAGCGGGCGACCATCCAGCGGGCGGCCGAACGGGTCCACCACCCGGCCGATCCAGCTGTCGTCGGGCGCGATCTGCGCGGGGCCGGTCAGGGCGACCTCCGCCCCGATGGCCAGCCCCTCGGGCGCGGCGTCGGGCAGGACCGTCAGCCCCTCGCGCGCGACGCGGATGACCTCGCCCCCCAGGGCGCCGACCGTCACCCGGTCGCCAAGCCCCGTGCCTTCGGCCAGGCCCGACACGACCAGCGTGCCGCGGCCGATTTCGGCCACCCGGCCGATCCGCTGCACCACCGGCACCGCCGCGATCCCTGCGCGCAATCCATCGAATAGTCCCCGCATGCCGTCACCTTTTGTTCTGCCGATTACGGTTTCTAAACGAATCACTCTTAAGCCTTGGTGAAACGGATCGAGGGAGAAGCCCCGATGTTACCCAAGCTCGAAGTGATCGAAATGACGCGCGCGCTCGCGGCCCATGCCGGTGCGCGGCAAGAGGCGGTCGCGCGCAATGTCGCCAATGCCGACACGCCCGGCTATCGCGCCGCGGACCTGCCCGGTTTCGCTGCCGCCTATCGCGGCACCGGCGACACGCAGATGCGCGCGACCCGCGCCGGCCATCTGGGCAGCGGGGGCCAAAGCGTGACGCTGGCCGCCCGCGCGCTGACGGCAGAGGCCGCGCCCAACGGCAATACCGTCTCGCTGGAACAGGAAATGGTCCGCGCGGCAGAGGTGCGCCAGCAGCACGACATGGCGCTGTCGATCTATACCAGCCTGTCCGGCGTCCTGCGCAGCAGTCTGGGACGGAGGTAGGGGATGAGCGATCTGATCCGCAGCCTCGCCACCTCGGCCTCGGGCATGCAGGCGCAATCGGGCCGCCTGCGCCATGTGTCCGAAAACATCGCCAATGCCGACACGCCCGGCTATCGCCGCAAGACGGTGGAATTCCGCGACGTGATGGGCGGCGCGCAGGTCGCTCTCGGCCCCGTGCGGCTGGACCGTTCGGCGCTGGAACGCATCTACGACCCCGGCCACCCGCTGGCCGACGAAACGGGGCACCATGACGGCACCAATGTCGATCTGGTGCTGGAACTGGCCGACGCGCGCGAGGCGCAGCGCAGCTACGAGGCCAATCTGAGGATGTTCGACCAGGCCCGCCAGATGACGCAGGGCCTGTTCGAACTGCTGCGCCGATAGGAGGATCCAGAATGGATGTGAAAGCTTCGCTGGCCGCCCAGGCCTATGCCCAGGCACGCCCCGCCACCGCCCCGGAACCCGGCGGCGCGGCAGAGGCGTTCGGCAACCTCGCCGCCAGTTTCGCCGAAACGCTGGCGCGGGGCGAGGAAACGGCGAAGGCCGCGATGACCGGCCGGGCCGATCCCTATGCGCTGGTGCAGGCGCTGGCGGCCGCGGAAACCGCCGTCGAAACCGTGGTGACGGTGCGCGACAAGGTGGTCGAGGCCTATCAGGAAATCCTGCGGATGCCGGTCTGAGGGCGCGCGATGCTGGCCGATACCACGCTTTACGACACGCTGCGCCAGGGACTTTGGGTTGCGGTGGTGATCTCTGCCCCGCTGCTGGGGGTGGCGCTGGCGGCGGGGGTGGCGATCGGCCTCTTCCAGGCGCTCACCTCGGTGCAGGAGGCGACGCTGACCTTCGTGCCCAAGGTCGCCGCGATGCTGGCGGTGTTCTGGGTCTCGATGAGCTTCATGACCGCGACGCTGGTGAGCTTTTTCACCGACCGGATCGTTCCGCTGATCGCAGGGGGTTAGGGATGGACAACGCGATCTACGCCACACTGTCGCGCCAGTCGGGATTGATGCGGGAAATGCAGGTGCTGGCGCATAATATCGCCAATACCTCGACCACCGGCTTTCGCCGCGAAGGCGTGATCTTCGCCGAACATGTGCGCGCGGCGGGCGACGGGCCGTCGCTGTCGATGCCCCATGCCAGCGCGCGGCATGTGGATCTGGCGCAGGGCGACCTGACGCAGACCGGCGCGCCCTTCGACATGGCGATCCGGGGCGAGGGGTTCTTTCTGGTCGAGACCCCGCAGGGCCAGCGGCTGACCCGTGCCGGCAGCTTCACCCCCAATGCGGAAGGGGAACTGGTCACACCCGATGGCCACCGGCTGCTCGATGCGGGCGGCGCGCCGGTGTTCGTGCCGCCCGATGCCGGGCAGGCGACGCTGGCGCAGGACGGTACGTTGTCGGCGGGCGGGCGGCCTTTGGCGCAGATCGGCCTCTGGCAGCCCGCCGACCCCCTGACCCTGCGGCACGAGGCCGGCACGCTCTTCGCCGCCGACGCGGTGACACCGTTGGAGGAACCCGGCGTGATCCTGCAAGGCCGGCTGGAGGGCGCCAATATCAACCCGGTGGCCGAAATCGCCCGCATGATCGCGGTGCAGCGCGCCTACGAGGCCGGGCAGAACCTGATGGACCGCGAGGATGAACGCATCCGCGGCGTGATCCAGACCCTTGGACGATAGGAGAACGGGATGAAGGCGCTCCAGATCGCGGCGAGCGGGATGGCGGCTCAGCAGATGCGGGTCGATGTGGTCTCGAACAACCTCGCCAACATGTCGACGACGGGCTACAACGCCCGCCGCGCCGAATTCGCCGACCTGCATTATCAGCAGGTCGCGCGCCCCGGCACCATTTCGGCCCAGGACGGCACGATGCTGCCGACCGGGGTGCAGGTGGGGCTGGGGGTGCGGGCCACCGCGGTGTCGGTGGTGCTGGCGCAGGGGCCGGTCAGCCAGACGGGGGGCGACCTCGACCTGGCGATCGAGGGGCGCGGGTATCTGGAGGTCACTTTGCCCTCGGGCCTGTCGGGCTATACCCGCGACGGGGGGCTGAAACGGTCTGCCGACGGGTTGATCGTCACCTCCGACGGCTATCCGGTGGTGCCGGGCGTCACCATCCCCTCGGATGCGCGCAGCATTTCGGTCAACGCGGCGGGCGAGGTCCACGCCTATTTCTCCGACCGGGTGGAACCCGAACTGCTGGGCCAGTTCACGCTGGCCGGTTTCGCCAACGAAAAGGGGCTGGAGGCTTTGGGGTCGAACCTCTTTCTCGAAACCGGCGCCTCGGGCCCGCCGCTGATCGGTGCGCCGGGCGAGGACGGGATCGGCACCCTGCGGCAGGGGTATCTGGAGGAAAGCTCGGTCGACGCGGTGCGCGAGGTGACGGAACTCATCAAGGCGCAGCGGGGGTACGAACTGAACGCCAAGGTCATCAGCGCCGCCGACCAGATGCTCGGCGCGACCACGCAGGTGCGCTGATGCGGTGGCTTCTGGTCCTGCTGGCCGCCAGCCCCGCCGGGGCGGACACGCTGGTCGCGGCGCGCACGATCCGGGCGCAGGCGATCCTGACCCCGGCGGATGTGACCGTGACCCCCGCCGCCGTGCCCGGTGCGCTGGCCCATCCGGACGAGGCCCTGGGGATGGAAACCCGGGTCGTTCTTTACGCCGGCCGCCCGATCCGGCCAGAGGATCTGGGCCCCCCCGCCATCGTCGACCGCAACCAGACCGTACCGCTCGCCTATCGCGCCGGGCCGCTGACCATCCGGGCCGAGGGGCGCGCGCTGGCCCGCGGCGGGGCGGGCGACGTGATCCGGGTGATGAACCTCGCCTCCCGCACCACCGTTTCGGGCGTGATCCGCCCGGACGGCAGCGTCGCGGTCGGCGCCAGCCGTTGAAGGACCAAACGATGCGCCCCCACCTGATCCTGCCCGTCCTGATCCTTGCCGCCGCCTGCGGCCGGCTGGAGGAGGTCGGCAAGGCCCCCGGTTTCAGCCCGCTCGAAGGCAGCTACCAGCATCACGCGATGTATTCCGCCCCCCTGCCCGAAACCGCGCCGTCGACCGCCCCAAGCGACGCGGCATCGCTCTGGACGGGCAACCGCGCCTCGCTTTTCGGCGACCGGCGGGCGGCGCGGCGGGGCGATATCCTGACCGTGGTGATCGAGATCAACGAGAATGCCGAAATCTCGAATTCCACCGACCGCTCGCGCGCGGGCAGCCGCACGATGGGCGTCCCCCAGATGCTGGGCATCCCGCAGCGGCTCGACCGCAAGCTGCCCGAGGGGGCGAGCATGGCGGAGGCCGTGGACAGCGGCGGCGAGACGAGCTTTTCCGGCGACGGTTCGGTCCGCCGCAAGGAGAAACTGATGCTGCGCGTCGCCGCCACGGTGGTGGAGGAACTGCCGAACGGCGTCCTGCGGATCGAGGGGCAACAGGAGGTGCGGGTGAACTACGAACTGCGCGAACTGGTGGTGACCGGCTATGTCCGGCCCGGCGACATCTCGCGCCAGAACGAGATCACCTATGACAAGATCGCCGGCGCCCGCATTTCCTATGGCGGCCGGGGCCAGATCAGCGACATGCAGCAGCCCGCCTACGGCCAGCAGATCGCCGATATCATCCTGCCGTTCTGAGGTCCGCGATGTTGCGCAAACTGTTGCCGGTGCTTCTGGGTCTGGTCGGTCTCGGGCTTGGTGCGGGGGCGGGGATCCTGCTGCGCCCGCCGCCCGCCGAACCCGCGGCAGAGGCCCCGCCCCCCCCGCCGGCCGAGGAAAAGCCGCGCGATTACGTGCGCATGAACAACCAGTTCGTCGTGCCGGTAGTCGAGGACGGGCGCGTCGTGTCGCTGGTGATCCTGTCGCTGAGCCTCGAGGTGGAAACCGGCGGGTCCGAAGGCGTCTACGCGCGCGAGCCCAAGCTGCGCGACGCTTTCCTGCAGATCCTGTTCGACCATGCCAATACCGGCGGCTTCCGCGGCAGTTTCACCGATGGTTCGAACATGACGATCCTGCGCGCGGCGCTGCGCGAGGCGGCCGTGCGGGTTCTGGGGCCGCTGGTGACGGATGTGCTGATCGTCGACATCGTGCGCCAGGACAGCTAGCGCCGCTTGCCGTCCCGCAACCGCGCCAGCGCCTCTGCCCGGCCGAAGGCCGCCCGCGCGGCATCCTGCGCCGTCATCCATTCCGCCGTCTGCCGGGCAAGCGTGGTGTTGAGATCCCTCCGCCGCGCCTCGGCCCATTGCTGATGCCGCAGATCGGCCAGCATCAGCGCCATATCCGCCGTATCCGCGGGCGGGGCCGTGGCGAGGCCGGCCAGATGCGCGCGGGTCTGCGCCATCGCCTCCGCCCGGGCGCGCAACTGGCCGAGTTCATGGTCGCGGATCATCCCCGCCAGAACGGCAAGGCGCACCAGCCGCGGATCCTTCATTTTTTGCCCCTTTCCCGCGCGCGCTGCCGCATGCGTTCGGCAAACCGGATCGCGGCGGCCACGGCGCGGTAATGTTCGCGCCGGATTTCCGTGCCCACCGCGACCGTGGCATGGATCGCCCGCGCGGTCGGCGGGTCGCGGTGGATCGGCACCCCGGCCTCTGCCGCGCGGTCGCGGATGCGGGCGGCGATCTCGTCCACCCCCTTGGCCAGGCAGATCGGCGCATGCCTGTCCTGCCGGTTCCACTTCAGCGCCACCGCGTAATGGGTGGGGTTGACGATCACCACATCGGCCCGGGGCACATCGGCGAGCATCCGGTTCATCGCGATTTCCGTCCCGCGCTGGCGCCGCTGCGCCTTGATATGGGGGTCGCCCTCGGCGTTCTTGACCTCATCGGTCATTTCCTTGCGGGTCATCCGGTGGCGGCGGCGGTGATCGAACCGCTGCCACAGCAGGTCGGCCAGGCCGACCACGCCCTGCACCGCCAGGACGATGGCGAGGAATCCGGCCAGCATCCGCAACAGCACCGCCACCGCCTGCGCCGGTTCGAGGTGGAGCACCCCGCGCAGGCTGTCGAACTGATCCGAGAGGTAGAGCGCCATCACCGTGGACACCGCCAGCATCTTCAGCACGCTTTTGGCGAATTCGACCAGCCCCGACAGGCCGAAACGGTTCTTGATCCCCCGGATCGGCGAAATCCGCGACAGTTTCGGCAACAGCTTGTCCGGCGCGAACACCAGCCCTCGCAGCGCGACCAGCGCCACGATCACCGCCGCCATGGGCAACAGGAAAAACGGCAGGATCCCGGCCATCCCCGCCGCGATCCCCGCAGGCAGGGCCGCGCCGCCCCCGAACAGCGCGGGCGCAAGGCTGTCCGCCTGGTCGAGCAGCACCGCCCCCGCCTGCGCCGCCGCCGACAGCGCCCGGGGGCCCAGGGCCAGTGCCGCCAGCAGGAACCCGCCATAGGCCGCCGCGGTCAGCAGGTCCTGCTGGCGGGGAATGTCGCCCTTTTCGCGCGCCTCTTCGAGTTTTCGCTCGCTCGGGTCGAATTCCTTCTCTGCGCCGTCTTCCTCGCTCATCGCGGCACCGAAAAGGGGGCGTCGAGAAAGCCGTGCAGCACCGACAGCCAGACCGCCAGCATCCCCGGCACGGTGAGCATCAGCAGGATCAGCCCCCCTGCCGTCAACGCGGGTGCGCCGATGAAAGACACCATCAGTTGCGGCATCGCCCGGTTGATGGCACCAAGTGCTGCGTTGTAGATCACCGAGGCGATCAGGAACGGCGCCGCAAGGGTGAAGCCGAGCGCGAACATCCGCGCCACCTGCGCCAGCCCCCAGGCGGCGGCATCGGCAGCCAGCGGAAAGCGCCCGGGCGGCAGCAGGTCGTAGGACAGCAGAAATGCCTCTGCCACCCGCACATGCAGCCCCAGGCTCGCCGCCAGCGCGAGGCCCGAAACCGTCAGCACATGGCCGATGGCCGGTTGCGGTTCGGCCCCCGCGCCGCCGAGGATCTGCGACAGCGACACCGCCTGCGCCGCCATCGTCCCCGCCACCTGCAATGCGAGGAACAGCAGCCGGAACCCGGCCCCGAGCAACAGGCCCGCCGCAGCCTCCGCCAGCAGGGGGGCGGCGCCTTGGGGCGCGGCCTGCGGGTCGATGGCGGGGGCGACGACGGCGGTGAAGGCCAGCGTCAGCACCAGCTTCACCCGCGCCGGCACCGCCTGTTCGCCAAAGGCGGGCAGCAGCGCCATCGCCCCACCGGTGCGCAGGAACACCAGCACCGCCGCCCAGGCAAAGCCCTCGCCCAGGTCCAGCAGCGCCGCCAGCGCCCCGACCATCCCGGTCATGCCGCCACCACGCCCAAAAGCGCGGGCCGCGCCTCCATCCCGATCTCGTCATAGGACAGCACCGGCGCGGGCAGCCCGCGCGCCGCCAGCACCGTGCGCAGGAACCGCCGCCGCAGCGCCGATGTCACCAGCGCCGGCACCGCCCCCGTTTCCGCCGCCCGCGTCAGCCGGTCCGCCAGCGCATTGCCGAGCCGGTTGAACTGATCCGGCGGCAAAGCCACGTCCTGCAAGCCCCGCTCGCCGTCGATCTGATAGCGGGCGAAGGTCGCCTCCCATTCCGGCGCCAGCTGGATGAGCGGGATCGTCCCGTCCGCGCGTTTCAGTTCCGCCACCAGCTGGAACCCGAGCCGCCGGCGGACATGTTCGCAGATCGCCTCGGCCGGCAGCGGCGCGCCGCGCAGTTCCGCGATCGCCTCGAGGATCAGCGGCAGGTTGCGGATCGACACCCGTTCCTCCAGCAGCAGCCGCAGCACCGCCAGCAGCACATCGACCGGCACCTTGTCGGGCACCAGTTCATCCAGCAGCCGCCGGTTCGCCGCCGCGCGCTGCGGATCGGACAGGTTGGTGAATTCATCCAGCAGCCGCCGCAGGCCCTTGAGCGTCAGAAGCCGCGCCATGTTGGTCTTGAGCACCTCCAGCAGATGCGTCGCCAGCACCTCGGCCGGCGACACCACCGTCAGCCCGGCCAGCGCCGCCTCTTCCTGCGTGTCGGGCCAGATCCAGCGGGCGGGCGCGCCATAGACGGGCTCGCGCACGTCCTCGCCCGGGGGGGCGGCGGCGGTGCCGTCGGGCAGCAGCAGCATCGCCCGGTCCGGCATCAGCCGGTCGCGCACCTGTTCGACCCCCTGAATGCGGATGCGATACGTGCCCGGCGGCAGGGCGGGTTCGTCCGTGAGGCGGATTTCCGGCAGGATCAGCCCGAAGGCAGAGGCCACATGCGTGCGGATATTGGCGATCCGCGCGTCGAGGCCCGTCGCCGGGTCGAGGATCATCGCCACCAGATCCGGCGCGAATTCGACATGGATGTCGTCGAAATCCAGCACATCGCCAAGCGGGCGGGGTTTGGGCGCCTCTGCGGCCACATCTTCCTCTGCCGCCGGGGGGGCGCGGCGGGCCATGGCCCAGGCCGCCCCGCCCAGACCCAGGGCCGCGGCCATGAACGGCAGGAACGGCAGCCCCGGCACCACCGCGAACAGCGCCATCAGCGCCGCGACCGTCCCCAACGCGGCCGGATAGCGGCCGAGTTGCGAAAACACCGCCGTTTCCGTCGCCTCTTTCGACCCGCCCCGCGCCAGCAGCAGCGCCGCCGCGACCGAGGTGATGACGGCCGGGATCTGGCTGACCAGCCCGTCGCCCACGGTGAGGATCGCATAGGTCTCGAACGCGCGGGCGACATCCATCCCGTGCACGCCGATCCCCATGAACAGCCCGACGATGATGTTCAGCCCGGTGATCAGCAGCCCCGCGACGGCATCGCCCTTGACGAATTTCGACGCCCCGTCGAGCGAGCCGAAAAAGGTCGTCTCGGCCAGTTCGCGTTCGCGCCGCGCCTTGGCCTCGGCATGGTCGATGGCGCCCGCCGACATGTCGCTGTCGATCGCCAGCTGCCGCCCCGGCATCCCGTCCAGCGCGAACCGCGCGCCGACCTCGGCCATCCGCCCGGCGCCCTTGGTGATGACCATGAAGTTCACGATCATCAGCACGCAGAAGATCACCACCCCCAGAAGGACCGAGCCGCCCATGATGAAGCTCGCGAATCCCTCGATCACCGAACCGGCGGCATGGGTGCCGGTATGGCCCTGCCCGATGATCAGCTTGGTGGACGAGACGTTGAGCGACAGCCGCAGCAGCAGCGAGGCGAGAAGGATGGTGGGGAAGGCCGAAAAGTCCAGCGGCCGTTCGATGAACAGCGTAACCGTGAACATCAGCACTGCAAGCGCGAAGGAAACTGCCAGCCCAACATCCAGCATCCAGGCCGGCACCGGCAGCACCATCATGATGATGACCGCCATCAGCGCCAGCGCCAGCAGCACCGTGGGCCGGTAGAGATCGCGCAGGGTCAGGCGCATCTGCGGCATGTCAGCCCTTCCCGAAGAGCGGCGCGACCGCCCCGCCGATCAGCGCGGGCCGCATCTGCACCCGGGGCACCAGCGAGCCGATGCCCCCGCCCGCCCCCGCGCGCAGCAGCGGATAGGCGTTTGCCCCGGGCCCCGGGGCGGGCGCCTCCTGCGGGCGGAGGGTGGCCAGATGCGCCTCGAACCGGTCGCGATAGCGGATGGCGAAGACCGCGGTCCGCGAATGGAAGGCGCCCGCGGCCACCGACCAGTCGCCGCTTTCCCGATGCAGATCCAGCAGGAATCGTGCCGCATATTGGGCATTCGCCTCGGGGTCGATCATTGCGTCGAGCGAGGGGAAGGCCCCGGCATGCCAGCGGTGGTTGATCTGGAAACAGCCGAGGTCGACATTGCGGCTGCCACTTTCCAGCACCGAACGGGCGAAGGCCAGCGCCTCTGCCGGGGTGGCGAACCAGCGCCCGTCGCCGGCGTGGTTCACCGTCCAGGGCCAGGGCCGCATCGCCGCGCCCATCCGCCGCCCGGTTTCCGTCAGCGCCACCGCGCGCAGCACCGCGACCGGCACGCCGGTCTGCGCGGCTGCCCGCGCCGCCGCCCGATCGCAGAGCGCCGCCGGGTCCGCCTGCGCGGCGGGGGCGGCCAGCAGCGCGCAGAGCCCTGCCAGCAGGCGTGGCCAGTGGGTGAACCATCCCCGTCGGATCATCCGGTGTCTCCTGCGTTCTTGCGGGTAGGGGCAGCCTCGGCGGCAATCCTTGCCAGGCGGTTTACGTTCATGGCCCGGTCGCCGGGCGGGGCAGGGCCTCTAACATGCGGGCCACGGCGGCCTTCTGCGCGCGCGCCTGTTCCAGCACCGCACGGCTGGCGGCGAGGGTGATTTCGGCCGGTGCAGGCTCTGGTTCTGCGGTCAGTTGCGCGGCCGCCGCCTGCCGCGGGCCGCCCTCGGGATCCATGGCGGCCCCGGGCCAGTCGCGCGCCCGCCACAGGGCCGTGGCGGCCTCTGCCCCCGATCCCGCCTCGCGCCAGGCGGCGGCGGCCTCTGCCGGGTTGCCCAGAAGGACCAGCGCCCGCGCCCGCAGCCGTGCGGCGTCAGCCCCCGTCTGGCCCTGCAACCGCCGCAGCGCGCTACGCCCGTCACGCAGCGCCAGATCCGCCTGTGCGGCGATCAGCAGCGCCGCCCCCGGGATGGCGGCATCCTCCTCCACCCAGGCCCGTGCCTCTGCGGCAAAGCCGAGGTCCAGCAGGCGGCGGGCGATGGCGGTGCGGGTGGGCGCAGGCGGCGGCGGTGCGGGTCGGGTGATCGCATGGCGCAACAGCGCGGCGTCGTCGCCGCGTTGCGCCAGGATTCGCCAGACATCGGCATGCAGCGCGGCAGGCCGGTCCGGCAGGCGTGCGAAAGCCTCGGCAAAGCGGCCGTTCGCGGCAAGGCCCAGCACCAGCGCGCGGTGGAGCGCCGGGCCATCCTCGCCCCCCTCGCCCTCGCGCGCCGCGGCCTCCAGCGCCAGAAGCGACGGCCCGTCCAGCGCCTCGCCGCGCGCGACCACGCTTTCCACCAGCGCGATCAACGCATGGGTGGCGTGGGATCCGTCCTCGGCCACGATGGCGCGCAGCCGTCCCTCCCCCGTCGCATGCGCGCCATGGGCGAGGTCGAGCCGTGCCTCGATCATGCCGAGCGCCGCGCCATGATCCCCCGGCGCGCGGGCGATCGCATCGCCGATCGCCCGCGCGGTGCCGGCCGCGCCGATGCCGATGAAACGGTCCGCCAGACCGGGGCCGAGTGCATGGCGCAGGTGCAGCGGCAGGGCCGAAAACGCGCGGATCACCGCGTCGTTGTTCACGCGTTCTCCGGGGGGAAGGGTGGGCTGCGCCAGCACCGCCCACAGCGCCACTGCCCCGTCGCAGGCCGTCAACCCCTGCAACGGATGCGGCCCCGCCGGCGTACCGCCATCGACCAGTACCGCCAGCAGCAGAAGAAGATCCGCCCCGGGGACCGCAATCTCCATGTTTTCCAGAAGGTTGCGCGCCTCTGCCCCGAAGCCCGCATGCAGATAGAGCCGGACCAGCGCCACCACCCCCTCCGCCGAAGGCCGGTCGAATTCGCCGATCAACCCCGCGCGCAGGGGCCCGAGCGCCTCTGCCGGCGGGCCTGCGGGGGCCCAGGCCGCGAGGTCGAACAGCGCATCCGCCGGGCAGACGGCCCCATCGGCAGCGAATCCCGGCCCCGTGCCGCCATCCGCCGGCAGGATGCGCATCTGCGGCGGCGGGGGCAGGGGGGCTGCCGTGGGCGGGGCTTCGGCGGGGGGGGCAGCGGGCACCGGGGGCTGCGCGTTGCGGGGCATCTTGCCCACCGGGTCGGCGACGCCCATCGCCACCGCGCGGGCCAGCTGCGGCAGCAGGCTTTCGCGCAGTTCGGCCAGCCGCGCATCCGGTGCCGGGGGCAGATCCGGCGCAGGGACATGTTGCTGGCGCAGGGCCTCCAGCCAGTCGTAGTTGGGGCCTGCCGGGAGGCCCGGCTCGGGCCGGGGTTGCGGCGCGGCAAGCGCGGTTTCGAAGACGGAACCCGGATCCGGCGCGCCATCTCGGATGTCGATCACCAGCGTGTTCCGCGGGCCCACGAACGCCTCCGCATGGCAGGCGCAGCCGAGCCGCAGGCGCAGCAGGCCCGCCTGCGCGTCATGCTCCACCGCCGCCAGCCGGCTGCGCGGAATGCGCCGGAAGACCTGCGACAGGTCGTAGGCCAGCCCCGGCTGATCGACCCGCAGCGCATAGCCGCCATCGACCCGCCCCAACCGCCAGTCCACCGGCGCGCCGAACCGCAGCGCCAGCCGCGAGAACCCCGGATGTTCGCCCGAATCGACCCGGACCGGCGCCGCCGCCGCCCATCCCGCCGCCATCAGCCAGATCACCAGCGCCAGACGCAGCATCACGCGGCCTCCTGCTTGAGGGTGCGCAGCGCGTCCTCCAGATCGGCAAAGCTCGGCCGCACGTGATGCGGGGTGTTCTGGCGGCCGACCTCGATGCAGATATTCGCCGGGTGACGGTGCAGGTTCGCCACCAGAACCTCGCGGATCAGCGCGTAGAAATGCCCGTCTTCCTCCACCACCGTGCGCACGCGCGCGGCGAAGGGGCCGACGATGCCATAGGCCAGGAACACGCCCAGGAACGTACCGACCAGCGCGCCGCCGATCATCTTGCCCAGGATCTCGGGCGGCTGGTCGATCGAGCCCATGGTCTTGATCACCCCCAACACCGCCGCGACGATGCCGAGCGCGGGCAGCGCATCGGCCACGTTCTGGAGTGCGTGGCTCGAATGCATCGCATGGTGGCCATGCGTCTCCATCCGCTTGTCGAGCACCTCTTCCACCTGATGGGGGTCGTCGTAGTTCATCGCCGCCGCGCGCATCGTGTCGCAGATCAGGTCCACCGCCTCGTGGTCCTTCGCGATCCGGGGATAGCGGGCGAAGATGGCGGAACCTTCGGGGTTCTCGATATGCTCTTCCAGCGCGACGGGGTTGGCGCGGGCGACGCGGATCAGTTCAAACAGCAGGCACAGAAGGTCGCGGTAGTCCGCGGGCTTCCATGCCGGGCCCTTGAACACCTTGCCGATGTCCTTCAGCGTGTGTTTCACCGCCGACATGTCGTTCGACAGCAGGAAAGACCCCACCGCCGCGCCGCCGATCATGGCAAGCTCGAACGGCAGCGAATGCATGATGATCCCCATCTTGCCGCCGGCGGCGACATAGCCGCCGAAGACCATGACGAAGATCACCACGATGCCGATGATGCCGATCATGCGGTCCTCCTATTCCCGGGGGGCGAGCGCGTTGCGCCCGGCCAGAAGTGCGCTGATGGCATAGGCGCGTTCGGGGTCCATCCCCGCGAGGATGGCCGCCGCGGCCTCTGCCCGCATGCGGCCGAGGAAACCGGCGGCGAAATCCGGGTCCATCGCGGCGAACAGCAGCGCGGCGTCCCTGGGTTTCATCGTCTCGTAGACGGCGGTGAGGCGGGTCACATCCGCCTCTGCCGCGCCGTCGGCCTGGGCGATGGTGGCGGCGAGGCGGCTTTCGGCCTCTTCCAGCGCCGCGATCTGCGCCGTCAGCGCCTGTTCGGCAAGGTCGAGCGCAGCGAGCCGGTCGGCCAGCGCGGCCTCCTGCACCTGCAACCGTTCCTCGCGCGCCGATAGCGCCTGTGCCAGCGCCTCGGGCGGGGCCTCGCAGACCTGCGCGGCCTGCGGTGCGGGCGGCTCTGCCGGGGCGAGCGCCCGCGCCTCCTGCACGCCGAGGCCGATGCGGATCGCGCCCGACGCCGCCAGCAACCCCGCCAGCACCATCAGCGCGCCGCGCCGCCGCGGTTTCCGGCCCGCCGTCATTCCGCTGCCTCCGCCGCGCCGCGGGCCGACCTGTGGCGCACGAAGCGCGTCCGCCGGTCGGCCCCTTCCGGTAGGTCGTGCAGCGAGGCGAGCAGCAGTTCCAGTTTCGTCGTCGCGGCCTCTGCCCGGGCGGTCAGATCCTCCAGCCGTTCGGTCGAATGGCCGGCCGCCCCTTCCGCCCGCGACAGCGCGCGGGTCAGGTCGTCGACCTGCGCCGACAGCACCGCGACCGCGCCGCCCATGCCGTTTTCCAGCTGGGTGAACCGCGTCAGCCGCCGCGACAGCACATAGCAGTAGACCGCGGCGCCGAAGGCCCCGGCCGCAAGCAGGATATTGGCGATCAGTTCCATCAGGGCGCCCCGCTAGTTGAGCACGAATTCGGTTACGAGGATGTCGCGCACCCGCCCCTCGCCGGTGACGATCTGCACCCGCCGCAGCATCTGCGCCCGAAGCCGCACCAGCGCCGCCGGGTTTTCCAGATCCGCGGGCGAAACTGCGCGCAGATAGCTGTTCAGCACATCGACGATCCGCGGGATGAGCAGCCGCACCTCCGCCTCGGTCTTGCGCGTCACTTCCAGCTGCGCGGTGAACCGCAGGTGCCGGCTGCGCGCGCCGGGGCCCAGGGAAACCACCAGCGGGTCGAAGGCGACGAAGGCGATGTCGGGCAGGGGGGAGGGCGCCTTTTCCCCCTCGGGCTCGGCGCTGCCGAGGCCGGGCACCAGCCCCGCCCGGGTGGCATAGAACCCCACGCCCCCCAGAACCAGCGCCAGCACCAGCCCCAGGATCAGCGGCAGTTTCGATCGTTTCGGCGGTGGTTCGGGCAAGGCGGTGTCGGTCATCCGCGGCTCCTGTCGAATCTGTCGATCCGATCCATAGCCCGCAGGTCACTAACCGATTGTTAAGCCCGATCCGCCAAGCATGGGCCAACGGGTCAGAAGGCCTGGAGGGAATCGTTTGGAACAACTGTTGTCACTCTGGTCCGGTCTCAGCACCCGCCGCCGCGCCCTTGTGGCGGGGGCGACGGTGGCGGTGTTCGTGGCCGTGCTCGCATTGGCGCGGATGGGGTCCGCGCCGCAAATGGCCCTGCTTTACGCGGGCCTGGATCCGGCCGCGGCGGGCGAGGTCGTGACCGCGCTGGAACAGCGCGGCGCCCGGTTCGAGGTGCGGGGCGATTCGATCTGGGTCGACCGTGCGGGGCGCGACCAGCTGCGCATGGCGCTGGCGGGCGAGGGGATGCCGGCGCTCGGCTCCAGGGGGTATGAACTGCTCGATTCGCTGTCGGGCTTCGGCACCACCTCGCAGATGTTCGACGCCGCCTATCTGCGCGCCAAGGAAGGGGAACTTGCGCGCACCGCGCTGGCGCTGCCCGGGGTGCGCAGCGCGCGTGTGCATGTCGCGGTGCCGGGGGCGCAGCCTTTCCGGCGGGTGCAGCGGGCCACGGCCTCGGTCACGGTGACGACGGACCGCGGCGCGCTGCCCGCCGAACAGGCGCGCGCGCTGCGCTATCTGGTGGCCTCTGCGGTGCCGGGATTGTCGCCCGAGGATGTGGCGGTGATCGACAGCCAGGGCGGGCTGGTCGCGGCCGAAGACGCCGCGAACGCCCCCGCCCGCGCCGCCGGCGACCGGGCAGAGGAATTGCGCCAGCGGGTCGAACGGCTGCTCGCCGCCCGCGTCGGCGCCGGCCGCGCGCTGGTCGAGGTCAGCGTCGATCTGGTCACCGAACGCGAATCGATCGTGGAAAAGCGGTTCGACCCGCAATCCCGCGTCGCCATTTCCACCGAAACCGAGGAACGCAGCGACAATTCGTCCGAGGCCGGATCGAACGGCGTCGGCGTCGCCTCGAACCTGCCCGAGGGCGATGCCGCCGAGGGGCGCAACACCTCCAGCCGCACCAGCGAGACGCGGGAAAGGGTGAACTACGAGGTTTCGGAAGTCGCGCGCGAAGTCGAACGCGCCCCGGGCGCGGTGCGGCGGCTGAGCGTTGCCGTGCTGGTCGATGGCCTGCGGGCCGAGGACGGCACATGGCAGGCCCGGAGCGAGGCGGAACTGGCCGACCTGCGCGAGCTTGTGACCTCTGCCGTGGGCTTCGATGCCGAACGCGGCGATGTGATCACGATCAAGAGCCTCGAATTCGAACCGATCACCCCCATGGGCACGCTGGCAGAGGCCGGGATGTTCGCCGGGCTCGACATGATGACGCTGATCCAGATGGCGGTGGCGGCGCTGGTGGCGCTGGCGCTCGGCATCTTCGTCATCCGCCCGGTGCTGACCTCGGCCCGGCTGCCGGTCATGCCCGCGCCCGCCGCCCTGCCGCCGCCCGACGGCGCGCGGGTGCTGGACGGCGTGATCGACGACGGGGAAGAGCCCCCGCGCCTGTCCGTGATCCCGCACAAGGCGGACCCCGGCGACGACCCGCCCCCCGACCCGGTGGAACGCCTGCGCCGCCTGATCGCCGAACGTCAGGCCGAATCGGTCGAGATCCTGCGCGGCTGGATGGATGACCGCGAGGAGGCGCGCTGATGGCCCCGCGGCTGAGGCTCGAGGTGTTCGACAATGCCGATGCGGCGGCGGGCGAAACCATCGTGATGCAGGGCGACGCGTTCGAGGACGCCCGGCTCGCCGCCTTCGAATCGGGCTACAAGGCGGGTTGGGACGATGCCCTGATCGCCAATGCCGACGACCGCGCGGCGTTGCAGGCCGAGGTCGCGCGCAATCTGCAAACGCTGGCCTTCACCTATCACGAGGCGCGGGCGCATGTGCTGTCCGCCGTGGCGCCGGTCATCTGCGACGCGCTGGCGAAGGTCCTGCCGGAGGCCGCGCGGGCCTCGTTGCCCCGGCTGGTGGCCGACCTTCTGCGCCCGGCGGTGGAGGCCGCGGCGGACGCGCCCCTGTCGCTGCGCATCCATCCCGCCCAACGCGACGCGGTGGAATCGCTGCTGGCCGGGCAGACAAGCCTGCCGCTGGCCATCACCCCCGAACCCATGATGGGCGAGGGGCAGGCCTGGCTGAAGCTGGGCGAGGCCGAACTGCGTGTCGATCTCGACGCCGCGGTGGCCGACATTCGCCGCCTTCTGGCGGAATTCTTTGCGCTTTCGGAAAAGGAACCCCGTGATGGATGACCCCGTTGCCAGCGACATCGGCCCCTTCGGGCAGGTGCCCATCGAAATCGTGATCTCGGTCGGCAAGGCGCGGCCGCAGATCCGCGACCTGCTGCGGCTCGGCCGCGACGCGGTGCTGCCGCTCGACCGCCGGGTGGAGGACCCGGTGGAGCTTTATGTCGGCGACCGCCTGATCGCACGGGGCGAGTTGCAGGAGCTTGACGGCGAACAATCCGGCCAGCTTGCCGTGCGGCTGACCGAGGTCGCCAACCTGCGGGACGGATTGTGAGCCTGCGCTGGCTGCCGCTTGCCGCGGTGCTGGCGGCGCTGGCCGTACCCGCGACGGCGCAGGAAGTGACGCTGACCCTGGGCGAGGGCGGGTCGTTCACCGCGCGGTCCATCCAGTTGCTGGCGCTGGTGACGGTGCTGAGCCTTGCGCCGGGGCTCGCGGTGATGATCACCTGCTTTCCCTTCGTGGTCACGGTGCTGTCGATCCTGCGGCAGGCGATCGGGCTGCAATCCGCGCCGCCGAACATGCTGATCATCACGCTGGCGCTGTTCCTCACCTGGTTCGTGATGGACCCGGTATTCACCGAGGCCTGGGTGCGCGGCATCGGGCCGCTGAGCGATGGCACGCTCGCCCCCGAACCCGCGCTTCGCGAGGCTTTGGTGCCCTTCCGTGGCTTCATGGCCGCGCGGCTCGACCCGCAGACCTTTGCCGCGCTGGCCGACCTGCGCCCGGGGGCGGAGATCCCCCCCGACCTGGCCGATGCGCCGCTGTCGCTGCTGGTGCCGTCGTTCCTGCTCAGCGAAATCGAGCGGGCGTTCGAGATCGGCTTTCTGATCTACCTGCCGTTCCTGGTGATCGACCTCGTGGTCGCCGCGGTGCTGATGGCGATGGGGATGATGATGGTGCCGCCCGCGATCGTCTCGCTGCCCTTCAAGCTGGCGTTCTTCGTCGTCGCCGATGGCTGGACACTGATCGCGGGCGCGCTGGTGCGCAGCTATTCCTGACCCTATTGCACCACGAATTCGGCATGCAGCGCCCCCGCGGCGCTGATGCTTTTCAGGATGTCGATCATGTCGCGGGGTGCGACGCCGAGCGCGTTGAGCCCCGCGACGATTTCCGACAGCGAGGTGCCGCCCGAAAGTTCGGCCAGCCCGGTGCCCTGTGCCTCGTCGATGCTGGCGCTGCTGCGCGGCACGACGATGGTTTCCCCTTGCGAGAACGGGTTGGGCTGCACCGCCATCGGCGTCTCTTCCACCCGCAGGGTCAGGTTGCCCTGCGCCACCGCGACGCGGCTGATGCGCACATCCGCCCCCATCACGATGGTGCCCGACCGCTGGTCCACCACCACGCGGGCGCGCGACTGCGGCTCCACCGTCAGGTTTTCCACCCGCCCCAGCACATGCGCGGGCGACCGCATGCCGGCCGCCCGCACGTTCAGCGCCACGGTGCCGGCATCGGTCATTTCCGCCACGCGGCGGCCGAAGTCGCGGTTGATCGCGGCCTCGATCCGCGCGGCGGTGGTGAAATCGGGCATCCGCAGCGCCAGCCGGATCGCCTCCATCGCGCCGAAGTCGAAATCGACCTCGCGTTCCACCCGCGCGCCGAGCGGGATGCTGCCCGCGGTCGGCACGCCTTCCACCACCCGCGCCGCCGCGCCCTCTGCCGCCATGCCGCCGGCGATCACCGTGCCCTGCGCCACGGCATAGATCTGCCCGTCGGCGCCATTCAGCGGCGTCATCACCAGCGTGCCGCCCAGAAGGCTTTTCGCATCGCCGATGGCCGAAACGGTGACGTCGATCCGCCCGCCCGCGCGCGCGAAGGGCGGCAGCGCGGCGGTGACGAAGACCGCGGCGATGTTCTTGGGCCGGAACTGTTCGCCCGTCACGTTGACGCCGAGCCGTTCCAGCAGGTTCGCCAGCATTTCCTCGGTAAAGGGGGCGTTGCGGATACCGTCGCCGGTGCCGTTCAGCCCGACGACGAGGCCATAGCCCACCAGGTCGTTGCCGCGCACCCCGTCGAATTCGACCAGATCCTTGACCCGGATCGCGCCGGCCTCGGCAGGCAGGGCAAGGGCGATGAAACAGGCCGCAAGGATACGGATCATCTGAGGAAATCCACCAGGCTGAGGCGCGACAGCCGCGCGGTGACGGAATAGAGCGTTTCAAGCTGCGTCTGTGCGGCCTCGAGATCGGAGGCCGCCTGATAGGGATCCGCCGCCACCAGCCCCGCCCGCGCAAGGCCGAGCGCCGTGGCCTCTGCCCCGTGGCGGGCGGCGGCATCGGCGACGCGCGCCTCGGCCAGGCCGAGGTTCGCGGCCACGCCCACCCGTGCGGCGGCGTTTTCCGCCAGCGCCTCGCCCGCCCGGCGCGCCAGATCCGCCCGCCCCGCGGTATCCCCGGCCAGCGCCCCGCGATCCAGCAGCGCGCCGAGTGCGAGGCCCGCGAGGGCCTGCGCGATGGCGGGGTCCGCGGCAGTCACCCCGGGTTCCACCACCTCACCCGCCCCGATCGGCACCGGGCCGAGCGGCGCAGCGGCGCCGAGATAATAGCCCGCGGGGCTGGCGAACCACTGGTTCACCGCGGCTTCGATGTCGGCGGCGCTGGTCAACCCGGCCGTTGCGGCCTCCAGCGCGGTCAGGATCGTGTCGGCGGGCGCCAGCGCGGGCCCTTCCGTCGCCGCGCCCGCGAACAATGTGCGGTCGCCGATGCGCGTGTTCAGCGCGGCCACCGCGATCTGGAAATCCTGCCGCGCCTTCGCCCCCGTGGTGTCGATCAGCGTCGGATTGCCCGACCCCGCCGCCGTCAGCAGCGCCTGCGACGCCGTGTCGGACACCGACCCGAGGGTGGACAGCGACGTCTGCATCGCGCCCAGCATCAGCGACATTTCTGCGGTGGTGCTTTTCCACCCCTCGATCCGCCGCAGCGTGGTCTCTATCGCGGCGAGCGGCGCAAGGTCGCCCCGCAGCGCCGCGGCCGGGTCGGTGACGCGGCCGCTGACCATCGCCTCGGTATGGCGCTGGACCTCGGCCTTCAGCTGCGCCGTATGGCGTTGCAGCATGGTGGTGCGGGCAAGATCCCCGATGGTGCGAAAGCTCATCTACATCCCCAGCAAGAGGTCCAGCATTTCATCCACGCTTTGCAGCACCTTGGCGTTGGCGGCATAGGCGGTCTCGATCTGCAACAGCATCTGTACCTCGTGGTCGGTATCCACGCCGCCCGCGGCCTCCTGCTGTTGCAATGCGGCGGCCTTGGCGGCGCTGAAGGTGGCGGCGCCATCGGCGGTCAGCCGTGCGGTGGCGAGGGTGGACAGCAGGTCCGAGGCCAGCGCCGCGAAGCTGCGTGCCCCGCCACCGAAACCGCCCGATACCGGCGCGCGCGCGGTGTCGAGCGTATCCGCCATCCGCACCAGCAGGGCCGATTGGCCCGAGGCGCCGGGCGCAGCGGCGCCGAGCCCGTCGCGCAGCCGCCAGGCCGCGCCGTCGAGCGCCGGGTTCACCGCCAGCCGCGCGGCCAGCCCGGTTTCATCCCCCGGGGCGAACGGCCCGCCGCCATCGGTGAACAGCCCCGCCGCGCCGGGCGCCAGCGTCGGATCCAGCGCCGGATCGGCGAAGCGTTCGACCAGATCGCGCGCCACGGCGTCGAGCCGCGCCTGCGCCTCGGGCCCCAGAACGTCGCGCAAGGCGAAATTCGCCGCCAGCCGCCCGCCGCCCAGAAGCCCGGTTTCCGCCGTGCCCATGGCGCGCCCGTTCAGCGTCAGCCCCGACAGCGCGCCGGTGCCCTGCGTCATCCCCGGTACCACGATGCCGGCGGGGGTAAAGCCGAATTCCGCCGGGGTGCCGTCCAGCAGCACCGCCCCCCCGGCGGTGTAAAGCGCGATCTGCCCGTTGCCCCGGTCGACCTCGCGCAGCGGCACGATGGCGGCGATCCCGTCCACCAGTTGCTGGCGCTGGTCCATCAGGGCCGAGGCGTCGCGGCCGCTGCCGAGCGTGGTGCGGATCTGCCGGTTCATGTCGGCGATCCGTGCCAGCGAGTCGTTCAGCAGCCCCACATCGGCGGCAATCGCCCGGTCGGCCTCTGCCCGGGCGGTCTGGATGCCGTCGCTGGCCCCCGCCAGATGCCCGGCAATTCCCGCCGCCATATCCACCGCCGCCGTCAGCAGCGCCGTCGATTCCGGCCGCCCCGCCGCCGCGGTCAGCGCCGCGGCAAAGGCGCCGATGCGCGTGGACAGCGCGCCATCGTCGCCCGGCAGGCCGATGGCCTCTTCGATCCGGCGCAGGAAGGCGCTGCGCAGGTCGGTGTTTTCCGCCGCCGCCTGTGCCGCCCGGCGGTCGGTCTGAAGCGCGCGGTCGACCATTCGCGCGACGCCGGCGACCTGCACCCCCTGCGGGCTGCGCACGGCCAGCAGCAATTCGCGCCGGGCATAGCCCGCCGTGCGCGCATTGGCGACGTTGGAGGATACGACCTCTGCCCCCCGCGCGGCGGCGGTCAGGCCGGACAGGGCGCTCGACAGGCTTGCCGAAAGGCTCATGGCTTACCTCACCGCTTGATGTTGGTGGTTTCCTGCAACATCTCGTCCACCGTCTGGATGACCTTGGCGTTGGACGAATAGGCGCGTTGCGTCTGGATCAGGTTGGTCAGTTCGGCGGCGACATCGGTCGCAGATTCCTCGCGCGCGAAACCGACCATCGCCCCGGTGGGCCCGTCGCCCGCATCCCACAGGAAGTAGGATCCGCTGGCCGGCGAGATCTGGTAGGTCTGGTTGTTGAGCGAGATCAGCCCGTTGGGGTTCGGCACATCCACCAGCGGGATCTGGTAGATGCGGCGGGTGAAGCCCTGATCGTAGACCGCGTGGAGGAAACCGTTGGCATCGATCTCCACCGAACTGAGATTGGCGACGGGCGAGCCGTTCTTGGTGGGCGAACCCGGCACGAAGCTGGACGACAGTTGCGTCATCGCGCTTTGCTGTCCCGGGATGCCGATGTCGAGCTGCAACGCCCCGCCGCCGACCGTCAGCCCGATCTGCCCCGTCGCCGGGTCATAGGCGCCGCCGGACAGGGTGGTGACGCCGGCCAGCGTGCCGCCCGCGGTCTGGCTGTCGTCGAAGCTCAGCCGGTATTCCCCGACCACCGCGCCGCCCGAGGCGGAATCGCGGATCACCATCACCCATTCGTTCGACGCCCCGGCCCCTGCCCCCGGCACGCTGGGGGTGAAGCTGACATCCAGCTTTTCCGAGGTGCCGAGGTTGCCGTAATATTCCAGCGACATGTCGATCGTGTCGCCCGAGGCCCCGGCCATCGTGGCGGTGGCGGGCAGGTTCACCCCCATCGTCAGCAGCGTGGTGGGGTTGCCCACGAACTGGTTGGTGTTGATGCGCACGGGTTCCAGCCCCGCGGTCGTGTCGCGCGGGAAGGTGGGGATGGCGCCGTTCGGCTGCGCCGGCCAGCCCATCAGCACCAGCCCCGTTTCCGTGCGCAGGATGCCGTCGGCATCGGGACGGAAGGACCCGGTGGTGGTCAGCGCCAGCGGATAGTCCGTCCCCTGCCCGTCCAACGCCGCCAGCGTGGTCACGGGCAGGAAGCCGCGTCCGTCGATGGCGATGTCGGTCGGGTTGGAACTGGACACCAGCGGCCCGCGTTCGTCGATCAGCCGCATGCTGGACACCCGCACCCCGCCGGCGGAAAAGCGGTTGTAGCCGCCGCTTTCGATCACCATCGAGTGGAAATCGGCCGAACTGCGCTTGTAGCCGTAGGTGGCGGAATTGGCGATGTTGTCGGCGATCGTGGCCAGCCGGGTGGCGTTCGCGTTGAGCCCGGCGACCCCGGCATTGAGCGAGGAAGAAATCGTCATCTGATCGCGCCTTTCTGCTGCTGCGAATCCATGTCTCGCAGCGCAGGATGCGCACGCATCTTTAATATCGGCCTAACGGATCCCGTGCCCTATCGGTCGCGGCGCAGCAGGACGATTTCCAGCCGCCCGTTGCGGGCCGCGCGGGGATCGGCGGTCACGGGCTTGCGGTCGGCAAAGCCGGTCACGCGCTGCATCCGTTCCGCCGGGAAGGCCGCGGATTCGAGTATCCGGCGCATTTCCTGCGCCCGCGCGGCCGACAGATCCCAGACCGGGTTGTCGATCAGCGTGATCGGATAGGCTCGTGTGTGGCCGTTCACCGCGACCTTGTTTGTCACCAGCAGGAAGGTTTCCGCCACCACCTGCGCCAGATCGCGCAGCACGGGGTTCGGCGCCGCCGTGTCGCCGTCGAACAGGGTCGATCCCTCGATGTCGTGCAGCTCGATCACCAGCCCCTCGTCGGTGATGCGGGTGACGACATGGCGCAGCGCGCGTTCCATCGTCATGCTTTCCCCGCTGCGGGCCAGCAACTGCTTTTCCAGATCGCGCAGCGCCTGTTCCTCTGCCTTGCCCGCCGCATCCGCCCCGGTCTGGCCGCGGGCCTGCCGGTCCTCTGTCGGATAGAGGTTGGAGGCGCCGGTGCCGCTTTGCGCCAGCACCTCTTCGGAAAACACGCTGTCGCCGCCGAACGCATCCTCGCCCCCGCCAGAGATGCGGTTCACCGGGATCGTCGGGTTGAAATAATCCGCGATCCCCTTGCGTTGCTTTTCCGTCGTCGCGTTCAGCAGCCACATCAGCAGGAAAAACGCCATCATGGCGGTCACGAAGTCGGCATAGGCCACCTTCCACGCCCCACCGTGGTGCCCGCCGGCCTGAATGACCTTTTTCCGTTTGATGATGACCGGCGCGGCATTCGACTGCCCTGCCATTCCACCACCTGTTCCTTCACCCGTCATCCGGTCTAGCGCGGTGCGGTGAACAGCGGCTTAACCGGAGGGATTTTAGGGATTTTGCGCTCCGGCGCAGGCACAGGCCGCCTCCGGCCGCCCGCATCGCCGGCAAAGCGTCACCGCCCCCTGCCGCAGCCCGTGCCCCACCGCCACGCGCCCGTCGAAGACGAAACATTCGCCCTGCCACAGGCTGTCGGCCTCCGGCACGTCCTCGAGGTATTTCAGGATTCCGCCGTGCAGGTGGAACACTTCGTCCACCCCCTGGTCCAGCAACCACGACGATGCCTTTTCGCAGCGGATCCCGCCGGTGCAGAACATGGCGATGCGCTTGTTGTGGAACCGCTCGCGGTTCGCGGCCCACCAGCCGGGAAAGTCGCCGAAGCTGCGGGTGCCGGGGTCCACGGCGCCGGTGAAGGTGCCGATGGCGACCTCGTAATCGTTGCGGGTGTCGATCACCACCACGTCGGGGGCGGTGATCAGCGCGTTCCAGTCCGCCGCCGGAACATGGGTGCCGACCCGCCGTGCCGGGTCGGCGGGCTGGCCGAGCGTCACGATTTCCCGCTTGATCCGCACCTTCAGCCGCCCGAAGGGCATCTGCGCGGCATGGCTTTCCTTCCATTCCAGCCCCGCGCAGCCGGGCAGGGCGCGGATCGTGTCCAGCGCGCGGGCGATGGCCGCGGGCGTCCCGGCGATGGTGCCGTTCACGCCCTCTGCCGCCAGCAGGATCGTGCCGCGAACCCCATCCGCCGCCAGCGCCGCGCGCAGGGCATCGCGGCGGGCGGGCAGGTCGTCCAGCGGGGCGAAATGGTAAAGGGCGGCGACGGTGAACATGCACCACCCCATCCCCCGCCCGCGCCGCAAACGCAAGCCCGGCATTGACGCAGGCCCGCCGGGGACTTAGGCAAAACCGGATGCTGGCAAGGAGGATGTCATGCGCCCCGCGACCGAAGCCCTGATCGGGATCGACATCCAGAACGATTTCTGCCCCGGCGGCGCCTTGGCCGTGGCGGATGGCGATGCGGTGGTGGCGCCGGTCAATGCGATGATGGCGGAATTCGCGGTGGTGGTGCTGACGCAGGACTGGCACCCGGCCGGCCACCTGTCCTTTGCCGACAACCACCCCGGCCGCGCGCCGTTCGACATGGCGCAGATGCCCTATGGCCCGCAGGTCCTGTGGCCCCGCCACTGCGTGCAGGGCACCGATGGCGCGACCTTCCATCCCGGGCTGGCCACCGACCCGGCGCAGATGGTGATCCGCAAGGGCTTTCGCACCGGGATCGACAGCTATTCCGCGTTTTTCGAGAACGACCGCACCACCCCCACGGGGCTCGACGGCTATCTGCGCAGCCGGGGGGTGGAGGCGCTGACCCTCGCCGGCCTCGCCACCGATTTCTGCGTCGCCTATTCGGCGCTGGATGCGGTGCGGCAGGGGTTCCGCGTGACGGTGCGGATGGATGCCTGCCGGGCGATCGACCTGAACGGATCGCTGGCCGAGGCCGTGGCGCAGATGCGCGCGGCCGGCGTCACGCTGGCAGAGGGCTGAGCCATGGTCGACATCGCCACCCGCGTCTATAACCACAAGTGGAAGATCGACCCCATCGTGCGGTCGCTGATCGACACGGACTTCTACAAGCTGTTGATGTGCCAGTCGATCTTTCGCAACAAGCCCGACACCGACGTTACCTTCAGCCTGATCAACCGCACGAAATCCATCCGCCTCGCCGACATGATCGACGAGGGCGAATTGCGCGAACAGCTGGACCATATCCGCGGCCTGCGGCTGGCGCGGGGCGAAAGCACCTTCCTGCGCGGCAACACCTTCTACGGCAAGCGCCAGATGTTCCGCCCCGATTTCATGGAATGGTTCGAGAACCTGCAACTGCCGCCCTACCATCTGGAAAAGCGCGACGGGCAGTACGAACTGACCTTCGAGGGCAAATGGCCCGAGGTCATGCTGTGGGAAATCCCGGCGCTGGCGGTGCTGATGGAACTGCGATCCCGCGCGGTGATGAAGGATCTGCGCAAGTTCGAGCTTCAGGTGCTCTATGCCCGCGCGATGACCAAGCTGTGGGAAAAGGTGGAACGCCTGCGCAGGATCGACGGGCTGAAACTGGCGGATTTCGGCACCCGGCGGCGGCATTCCTTCCTGTGGCAGGACTGGTGCGTGCAGGCGCTGATCGAAGGGCTGGGGCCCGCCTTCACCGGCACCTCGAACTGCCTGATCGCCATGCACCGCGACATCGAGGCGATCGGCACCAACGCCCACGAACTGCCGATGGTCTATGCCGCACTGGCCGACAGCGACGACGAACTGCGCCAGACCCCCTATCGCGTGCTGGCCGACTGGCACGAGGAACATGACGGCAACCTGCGCATCATCCTGCCCGATACCTTCGGGACCGCCGGTTTCCTGGAACATGCGCCCGACTGGCTGGCCGGATGGACCGGCATGCGCATCGATTCCGGCGACCCGGCGGAAGGCGCGGAAACCGCGATCCGCTGGTGGCGCGACAGGGGCGAGGATCCGCAGCGCAAGCTGATCATCTTTTCCGACGGGCTGGACGTGCCGAAGATGGAAGAACTGCACACGCGCTTTGCCGGGCGGGTCAAGGTCAGCTTCGGCTGGGGCACGCTCTTGACCAACGACTTCCGCGGCCTGATGCCGGGCGATGCGCTGGCGCCGTTCAGTCTGGTGTGCAAGGCGGTGGCGGCGAACGGGCGGCCCACGGTGAAACTGTCCGACAACCCCAACAAGGCGATGGGCCCGGCGGACCAGATCGACCGCTACAAGCGCGTGTTCGACGTGGGCGTGCAGAAGGCCGAGGCGGTGCTGGTCTGATTCCGGTCGGCGCCGGGGGCCAGCCCCGCGCCGGCTGGTTCTCGAACCAGTGGCGCCCCATCCGGCGCCCCCGGAGTATTTTTGAAAAGATGAAGCCCCCGCCGTTGTCCGGCGTGTTTCCCGCTAGGCCCTGTTCATCCTGTTGTTGACGAGTTCGTTGACGACGTTTGGGTCTGCGAGTGTCGAGGT
>NZ_JAVKPH010000070.1:0-7436 GCF_031432425.1 Ruixingdingia sedimenti
CGCCATTGCCCGCCATAAATGGCGTGGCGGGCAGTGGCTCCCTTTTGCCTCAGGAGCCGGGGGAAGTCATAAGACAAAAGCTTTTCGCCCAGCTGGCGAACGAGTTCGCGTTCCGGCCATGTCAGGCGCGCGTCCTCGAGCGAGACGGCGAGCAGGCCCTGCTCGCGCCAGCCTTCGCGTTTCACCTGGTCCGGATCCCGGCGATGGCCGCCGTAGCCCTTGGGGTGCCACCTCATGCGACACCCCCGTTCGTCTCGATCGCCCAGAGCAGCAGCGCGATGGCGTCGGCCTCGTTGTCGTCGGCGGGGCTGAAGCCCCGGGCCCGCGCAGCCGCGACCATCGCCTCCTTCGGCGCGTTGCCCTTTCCGGTTGCGTGACGCTTGATCGTGCCGACGGGAACGCCGGCATAGGGCACGCCGCGCAGTTCCGCCCATGCGGTGAGCGTGGCCATGAGCCCGCCATAGACATGGGCCGCGTCGGTTCCGGCGTGGCGGCGCACCTCCTCGAACCAGATTGCCGCCACGGGTCCGGAGAGCCGGTCGATCTCGGTCAGCCAGTTCGTGAAGCGCAGATAGCGCATGCCGCCACCGTCATAGCGGCCGGGCCTGAAACTCGCGGTCCCGCTGGTGATCAGCCCTTCGGCCGAGCGCACCGCCCAGCCGGTGCTGGTGCCGAGATCGAGCGCGAGAATGCAGCGGTCGAGATTGCCGGCAGCCGTGAGAGGCGCCGGGGCGATGTGTGGGGAGCGGTCCATGACGACCTCCTCTTCGATTGAGAGGCCGCGGCGGCACAGCTGCCTGGTGAGGGCAGCACGCGCGCCAGGGCCAAGATCGCGAGGTCTGGTCACGGTCACGTTGTCGATGCCGGGGGCGCCCGGCGCTTCCTTCAATGGCTTCACCCCGTTCGCTTGAAGGAAGTGGGGACGCAAGCCATTGACAGAATGAGGATAAATCTCTTCTTTCAATATTTCAGTTTCTTCATGGGGTATGGGTGTGGCGTCGCTCCCCATCCACGCGCGCGAGGGTCCTTGCGTGAAATATTGAAAGAAGCCCCGCGCGCCGGATTTCCGTTGCGGGACAGAGGGTTCGGCGGGAACTTCCTTCAAATGAAGGATGGGGGCCGTTGAAGGAAGCATCGTCCCGGCCCTCACCGCAGCGCCCGGAAGCGCATGGCCTTCCGACCCCCGGTCTCCTGCTCGACCGTGGCGATGTCGCCGCTCTCAACCAGCGTGAGCAGGATGTCGTCGCGGTCGCGCGCCCTGAGCCACTGCGAAGCGCGGGTGAGCTCGGACTTGGTGACGCCGGCCGACCCGGCCTTGCGGATGATCTCGCGCACCCGCTTCAGATGCGCCTCGGTCTCGGTGTCGGCCACATGGCGCTCGACGGCGTCGATGGTGCGCCGTGCGAAGTGGCGCACGAAGTCGATGGCCCAGACGGCCTCCTCGAGCCGGATGACGGGATGGACCGCATCGCGCCCCACGGCCAGGACGAGCGCGACCTTGGCCGCGTTTTCCGCGATCCGGGCGAGGATCGGCGTCTGGAACGTGCCGGCCGCGGCCCTGAGCTCGGCGGTGATCTCCTCTCCGAGCGCATCGAAACGCGCCTGCGCGTCGTCGTCCATCGGCACGGTCATCGGGTCGACCGCGGTCTCGGGGCCGGAGGTCCGGCCGGCGAGGTTGCCGCTGGCCTGGCTGCCGCCTTCGGCGAGCCGCTGCAGCCCCTCGATCAGCGGCCGGGGCGATCTTCGGAGCCCGGCGCTACGGTTCTCGTCCGGATAGTCCTCCTCACTCGGCAGGATGATGAACCGGGCGAGCGAGCCGTCCACGACATTCGCGCCCTGCAGCGCCCCCCAGAAATGCAGCGGCGTCGTCGTGCCGTAGACGCAGAGGCAGGGCTGCACGATGTCGCGGCGCTCGTTCGAGCCGTCCCGGTTCGCGTATTCCGCGCCGAGAAAGACCCCGCTGGCCGCAGTGTAGAGCTCGGTCATGTTGTCGAGGATCTCGGTGATGTGGCGCGGGCTACGCTTGCGGTCAGCCGCCGCCGAGAGGAACATCCCGAACTCGTCGATCTGAAACAGGATCGCGGGCTGACGGTGGAGCGCGGTCAGGAGCCCCGCGCCCGAGGCGATCTTGTTGCCGCCCAGGTGATGGGCGAGTCCCGCCGCGAAGAACAGCTCGTTGACGACCTCGCGGGCGTGGTTCTTGCCCGACCCGCTGTCCGCGATGCCGACGATGTAGAGGTTCGTGCGCAGGTCTGTCGCCGTGCGGTAGCGCCGCCCCATCAGCGCGCCTAGGGCGCAGAGGCTGGCGCCCACCGCGAGAAGCGGCTGCGGTCTGCGCGCAGTGTCGATCATGTAACGCGCGAGATCGCCCACGAGCCCGCCCGGGATCGTCAGCGTGAACGACGGCGCAGGCGTGAGGATCGGCATCGGGGCTTCGGGCTGGGCGAGTCGCGCGAGGAGGCCCGCCGCGGGATGCTCGTCGGCCGCACAAGCCTTCTGGCTGCCGTCGAGCAGGAGGTCGGGATCGGGGCGCCAGCCCTTCTCCATGGCGAGGTGATAGATCGTGCCGGCGCCGATCCGCGCGGGCTTGAAGCTCGTCCATGCCTTCGCCGTCGCTGCCGGGTCGTTCTTGGCCGCCTGCGCCGACCAGTCGGCAAAGAGCGTCGCGCCCTCCTCGCCAAGCGCGCCCTTCAGCGCCATGCCGATGCGCATCCAGCTGTCGTAGTCGAGCTCGGCGTTTGGCAGCCAGGCGAGCGCGCTCCGGATCGCCGCCAGCGTGCCAGCCTGTGCATGGGCGGGCAGACACGGATGTCCGGCCCCGTTCACGCCCTTCGCACCGAGGCTCTTCGGGCGCAGCTCGGGCGGGATCAGCGCCAGCGCCTCGTCGAGGAACGCTGCCGCCCGGCCGGCGTCGATTTCGGGCAGGCTCTCGATGTCGAGATCCGCGAGCCCCTCGTCCGGCCAGGCATAGGGCTGGCCGGTGTCGGGATGCTTGGCATAGGCCACGAACTGCTGTCCGAGGCAGAGCACCTCGAGCGGCGCGCGCCGGATCCCGGCGAAGGGCTCTCGCGTGCGATAGACCAGCAGCCGCTTCGGTGCCTTGCCGATCCTGAGCGCGGGCGTGTCGCCCAGCCGCTCGCGGGCCAGTCGTTCGATGCGCAGCGCAAGCTCGCCATCCTCGGCGACGTCGATGTCGAGCGCGGCGACCGCGCCGCCGACGATCCCGACGCCGCAGCTAGGCCAGGTCGACCAGGTCGCGACCTCGAACTCGGTCGTGGCGCGGCTCGCATGCCGGTTCCACTGCGGGTAGTCGTGCCAGGCCGCGCGGGCGAACTGGCCGGGCTTCTTGGTGCCGGGCGCGATCGGCAGGATCGCGTAGCCGTTGGTCACAAGACGCGCCCCGACGCGCGCCATCCACGAGGTATCCGCCATCAGAAGGGCACCTCCGGGATCATGCCGTCGAGCCGTTCACGGTCCTTCGCCGCCAGGTCGCGCAGGTGGTCGCAGTAGCCGGTGACGATCACCTCGACGAAGGTGTCCCACTCCTCCTCGCTGAGTTGGGCGAGATCGGTCCGGCCGAGGCTGTCGAGATAGGCGCCGCCTGCCTTGCCGCCCTCGACCATGGCCGCCGTCTCATTGGGGGTCGGATCGATCATGCCCGACCTCCGGTGGCAGATGTCCTGGCAAACCCGGCTGCAGAGGTCTCTGCGGCTCGTGTCGCGCCGCGGGTCGGAGACGCGGAAGCGCGCGTCGAACCAGCCCCAGCCGCGGGGTTCTCGATGGCAGACGGCGCAGAGCCCGGCACGGACGTAAGGCATGGGGCGAACCTGTAGGCGGTGATTTCGGTGAAGCGGCCCGCGGGGCGGACGGCGATCTCGGTGGGCCGGCGCAGCCGGTCCGCCAGCAGGAGCGCCTCGTCGACGGACTCGGGCACGTCCAGCTCGGGCGCCCGCTCGCGCCACCAGCTCGCGGCCTTCCGGCGTGGACAGCCGTCGTGCTCGAAGCAGACCCATTCCGTGTGGAAGGCGAGACCGCAGCGATAGGTGACCTTCAACGAGACCCGCCCGCCGCGTTTCTCGTGGCGGCTGAAGGTGACGTCGGTGACGCCGACCCACTGCGGCTTGCCGCTGGACAGCACCTCCAGCGTCGAGGCGGTCGGCTCCAGCTTCACCTCGCGGCCGGGGAACTCGAAGCCGCAGCAGGGGCATTCGAGGGCGGCAATGGCCACGATGGTCCCGCATTCGGGGCAGATCTTGGTGGGCGGCGGCCCGTCGCCCGGACCACCCGGCCGTTTCGGCCGCACGAGATCGATGGGGCCATGCCGGCGGACATTGCCCGCGAAATCGAGAACGAGGCAGTTCTCCTTGCCCTCGGCGAGCCGCGTGCCGCGACCGGCCATCTGCACGTAGAGCCCGGCCGACTTGGTGGGCCGCAGCATGGCGATCAGATCGACGGCCGGCGCGTTGAAGCCCGTCGTCAGCACGCCCATCGAGGCCAGAGCCTTGATCTCGCCGCGCTTGAAGGCGGCGATGATTGCGTCACGCTCGTCCTTCGGCGTCTTGCCGAAGATGGTGGCGCAGCTGACCCCGCGGCGGCGGAACTCCTCGGCGACATGGGTGGCGTGACGCACGCCGGAACAGAAGGCGAGCCAGGACCGGCGCGTCTCGCCATGGGCGATCACCTCGGCCACGGCCGCGCGCGTGATGGCGTCCCGGTCGACCGCGTCCTCGAGGTCGCGCGCGATGAACTCGCCGCCGCGCGATCCCACGCCGGTCACGTCGAGCCGGGTCTGCGTCTGCTTCGAGATGAGCGGGGAGAGATAGCCCTGATCGATCAGGTCGCGGACCGACACCTCGTAGGCGATGTCCGTGAAGAGCGCGTTCTCGCCCTCGTGCAGCATGCCGCTGTCGAGCCGGAAGGGCGTCGCCGTCAGACCGATCACCTTCAGCGCAGGGTTGATCACCTGTAGGTCGGTGAGGAAGCGGCGATACATGGTGTTCGACCGCCCGGGGATCAGATGGGCCTCGTCGATCAGCACCAGATCGGCATGGCCGATGCGCGTCGCCTTGTTGTGGATGGACTGGATGCCGGCGAAGAGGATCCGGGCCCGCGCATCGCGGCGGCCGAGCCCCGCCGAGTAGATGCCCGCCGGCGCCTTGGGCCAGAGCCCCAGCATCTCCGCATGGTTCTGCGCGATCAGCTCGCGGACATGGGTGACGACGAGCACGCGCTGGTCGGGCCAGGCCTTGAGCACGCCGTCGATGAAGGCGGCCATGACGAGGCTCTTGCCGCCGGCCGTGGGGATCACGACAAGCGGGTTGCCGCTCTCCTTCTCGAAATAGCCGTAGATCGAGGTGATCGCGGCCTGCTGGTAGGGTCGCAGGGTCAGCATGCGGCGGCCTCCTCTTCGCGGGCGTCGTTGGTCCAGGCCGAGCCGCCGCGCATGCGGTAGGAGACGAAGTCCTCGCCTGCGTCGGTCACCTCGCCGGGGACGAGATCGGGGATGAACAGGTGCCGGGCGCAGGCGCGGCGCTGGTCGGCGGGGTCGAGCGGCCGGTCGTGGCGCGCGCAGTGCCAGCCACCACCTTCGATGGGCGTGGAATGCAGGCAGGACCGGCAGGTGACAGCCGCGGCCTCCTCGCCGTGGCAGAGCCCGTGGTGGTCGCAGAACCGGCACTCGAACCAGGCGGGATCCGCGCTGATCCGCTCGGGAGGATGCTGGGCGAAGATGATCCGCCGCGCCTTTTCCAGCAGGCGCTCGCCCGTCTCGGGGTCGGCCGGAACACGCTCGATGTGCAGCGCGTCGGTGTCCTTGCAGACCGCGACGTAGAGCGCCCGCGTGATGCCCGTCAGGTGCATGTAGATTTGCATCTGCGCGGCGTGCTGGGGCTTGGCGAGCGCGACGCCCTTGCCGACGAGCTCGGCGAAGCTCTTCGCCGAATGGGTCTTGAACTCGACGACGTGCCAGGTCTTCGGCGCTTCGAGCAGACCGAGGGCGACACCGTCGAGCGAGCCGCCGAAATGCCCGCCATGCGCCTCGACGCGGAACTGCCGCCCGGTATCGGGATCGACCTCCAGCACCGTCGCGCCGGTGGCGCGGAGGTCGCGGACAAGCCGGGCCTCTTCCAGCTGGCCGGTCTCGAACAGCCGCAGGATGCGGCCCGTGTGCCGCGCAGGCGTCGCCCAGCGGAAGTCGTACCAGAGCGCGCGGGCGCAGGACTTGCCGATCAGCGAGGCGCCGAGGTGGTCGCGGAAGCCGTCGCCCTGCCGCGCCTCGAAGGAGGCGTAGATCGCGGACAGGGTCGGCGTCTGGGGTTCGGGGAGCTCGGCCATCAGCACGCCTCCTCCCGCTCAAGCCGCGCCCGCGCCTCCGCCAGCACCGCGGTCCAGGCGGCGCTGTCATGGCGCTCGCGCAGGACGGCGATGATCATGTCCTTCTGGCGCTCGCGCCGGCGGCGGCCGCCCTGACGGGCGACGATCTCGGCGCGCTCGCGATTGAGGTGGCGCAGCGCCGTGCGCGCGCGGTGAAACCAGTCGGGGTCGATCGGCTTCGCCGTCCGCTGCCGCGTCAGATCGGCGGTCGCGATCTGCGTGCGGATCTTCGCGATGGCGTCCTCGATCTCGATCAGGCGCCGGGTGTCGTCAGGCAAGCCGGGGGCGTTCGCGGCCGCGCAGGCCGCGTCGGTGGTGTTGGTCATGGTCGGTCTCTCGGGTCTGGCGATGTCCGGGCCGCGAGCCGAGTCTCAGCCCGCGGCGGCCGAGGACGTCAGCTCTTGCGGTTCCAGGGCGCGGTGGCCGGGCGGACGGGCGCCGACTGAGCGGGCGCGGTCGCATGCTGCGTGGCGGCGGGCTTCGGCGGGGTTGCCTGCGCCGGGGCCTCCGGCACCAGGTAGCGGATCGTGTTGCGCTCGCCGTAGCCGTCCTTCGGGGGCTTCACCCCGACCTGGATCGTCATCGGGATCAGGTGCAGCTCCTCGCTGTCGTTGACCTGCAGCTTGCCCGTGGCGTGGCAGATCGCCGACAGCGTGCGCTGCGCGATCTCCACGGTGGTCGGGTTGGCGTTCACCAAGTTCAGCTGGTCGAAGACCTTGCGGCCCTGCTGCGGCCCCTCGAGGATGTCGAGCATCAGCCAGAGATACTTCCCCATCCCGTTCTTCGTGACGCGCATCTCGCTCTCGACGATCTGGGCGCGGTACTTGCCCGCGGGCAGGATCTCGTAGGCGGTGGTGGGCTCGATGCCGGCGGCGTCAAAGGCGGTGTCGAAACGTGCCATCGTGCTGTCCTTTCAGTCGTAATCAGGCGGATTGGGGCATGGCGGCCAGGAACTCCGACCACTCGAGCGGGAGGGTTTCCGGCAGGCCGTAGTATCCGTGTCGATCAAGTGGCATTTGGGCTCCATTTTCGATTGTCGCGGATGAGCGCGTTGGCCAGCACGA
>NZ_JAVKPH010000071.1:0-7274 GCF_031432425.1 Ruixingdingia sedimenti
AAACTTGTTCGTCGTCTTGCTCATGATGCTCCATCCTACTCAAGAGTTGGAGCCTCCGGCAAACCCGGCGCGGTTCAGTATCCGAGTTTAATCAGATGCTTAATGGCTTCCACTCTGAAGTATTCTTCAGATGGCTTGAGGCCGTCTTTGCTCTTCGCTCCGGTTTTGAGAAGCCCTCGGATGGGGCATGTGAGAGTTAAGCTGTCCAAGGTCTTCCTCCTGCTCGTCATTGTTTCGATTCTGTCATTTTCTTGAGGTGCTTATCAAGCGCGAAGGATGGGAGCCTTAGGCCAGTCGGCGTGGCTCGAGGGGCTTCGGTCCCCGTAGCGGCGTTTCTGGGCTGTCACATGCGGCTGTTTCACGACCATGGCCGAACCCACCTTGATCGGAGGATCGTCGCTGAACGTTCACCCCTCTGGGGTTGCCGCGCTGCCACCCCCTCCACCTCCTCATTAAGCCTCAGCCCCATGCTGATAAGCCCGTGCAGGGCGGCGTGGGCGTAGACGAAGGTGTCGAGGGCTTCGTTGCGCTCGCCGTCGCGCTTGGGCTGCCAGGAGCGGATGGGGCGCCCGTGTTCGAAGCGGGTGACGACGCGCTCGGCGGTCAGCTGGCGGAAATAGTCGGCGTCGAGGCGGCGGGGGAAGTGGATCGCGCCTGGGCCGGGCTCGCTGAGGCGCAGGCGGGCGTAGACGGCGTCCTTCACCGCGTCCACGCCGACGATGAACAGTGGGATCTTGCCCTTGTTCGTGCGTGTCGGGCGGCGCGGCCAGACCGGGATGCCGGGCCCGCCACGGCCCTTGATCGCCCAGATGCGGCGCGAAAGGCGGGTGCGGCAGAACTCGTAGGCCATCTTGGTGTGGTGGCCGCCGGTGTCGATGGCCGCCGCGCGCACCGGCAGGTCGAGACCGCCGGGATGCGGGAACGTCGCCTGCAGAACCATATCGAGGTCGGCCCAGAGGCGCGGCCCGGACGGGTCGCCCCAGAGCACGCGGTAGTCGATGACCCACGCCTCCTCGTCGCGACCCCAGCCGAGGATCTGGACCTCGATCCGGTCGCCCTGCACGTCGACGCCGGCGGTCAGCACGGCCACCGAGGCGGGCAGCGCCTCGCCCCAGTCCTCGCGCCGCGCCATCAGCGGATCGGCCGGAACGGTGTCGCCCGCCTGGTCCTCCCAGGACTCGCCCAGCTTGGTGTTGACCCAGACCTGCAGGCGCGGCGGATCCTTGCGCACCCGGCCATGCTCGGCGGCGATCTCGGCCCATGTCTCCCACGGCGAATAAAGCGCGGAGAGGTGGAAGCCCGCCGTGCGGCCATCGCCCTCGGCCGTAGCGCGCCATTCCCCGGCGGCGAGCAGGCGGGGCTTCTCGTGCTCGTGATGGATGCCGCCGCAGGCCTCGCAGACCAGATGCGCCTGGTCGCGCCGCCCCTCGGGCCAGCGGATGCGCGCCCAGGTGATCGGTGCCATGTCGCCGCAATGCAGGCAGGGGACGTGGTAGAAGCGTCGGTCGCTGTGCTCGAAGGCGGCCTCGATGCGGGAGTGGCCCTTCAGCGTGGGCGTGGAGACCATGTAGATCTTGCGGCGCCCGCGGAAGGTGGCGGTGCGCTGGATCGCGAGATCGACCGGATCGCCCTCGCCATCGGCGTCGCCGGGATAGCCGTCCACCTCGTCCAGGAACAGGTAGCGGACCGGCGTGGAGCGCAGGCCCACCGCGCTGTTCGCCCCGGTCATCACCAGTTGGCCACCGGGGAAGGACTTGTGGAACAGGCTGTTCCCGGCATCGCGGGAGCGGGGCGCTGCGACCAGTTCGCGCAAGGCGGGTGTCGCCTCGATCAGCGGGTCGATCCGCACGGTCGTGTTCCGGCGCACCATATCGAGCGAGGGCATCACCAGCATGGCGATACCGGGCGCGTTCTGGATGATGTAGCCCAGCCAGTTCAACCCCGCCTCCGAACCGCCGGTCTGTGCGCCCTTCATCAGCACGACCCGTTCATAGGGACTGGCGGTGGACAGCGCGTCCATCACCGCGCGCAGATAGGGCGTGCGGTCGGTGCGCCAGCGACCCGGCTCGGCCGAGGTGGGCGGCAGGATGCGGTGGCGGTCGGCCCAGTCCGAGACCGGAATCGGCGGTTCAGGGCGGATGCCGCGCCGCCAGGCGAGGTCGATCTCAGGCACCATCACTGAGGCTCCCCAGCGGCAGGTCGGCCAGGTGTTCGAGATGCTCGCGCATCATCCGGTCGAGCGCGGCGAAGGTGGCGCGCGGATCGGCGCCGAGCTCGGCCGCCAGCAGGGGCGCCGTGCGTTGCACCCACGCCATGTGCGCGTCGCGTTCGGCACGGGCGCGCGCGAACACCGTGCGCGTGGCGGCGGTGGTCTCGACCAGTTCGCCGCGTTCGCGCTCGTAGGCCAGCTTGGCGCGCTGGACCTTCACGATCTCATGCAGCCGCTTGGCCTCGGCCAGCGTGGTGGCGGCGCGTGTCGGGCTGGCGGCGCCGCCCCGGTTGCGCCGGGCGGGGTCGAGGTTGTTCTCGATCCAGGCGAGCCCCACCGCCACGTCGATCTGCCCGTCCGCGCGCACCGGCAGCCCCTCGGCCACCAGTTGCGAGATGCGCCCCTTGGTCAGGCCGACGCGGGCGGCGAAGGCAGTCTTGGACTCGGCGCCGTCGAGTTTAGTCATTTCCGCCCCCTGACGCTGGCGGGCCAATGCGCTGCGCCTCCCCACATACGAATGTGCGCAGGAGGAACCGCCGCTTTCCCGATCCTTCCGGCTTGACGCCGACTCGGGCGGGCGCGCCCCGCACCTCGGGTGACGCACCGGTGACGCAAGGATGACGCGATTTCGGGTGCAAGCCGTTGAAAGTGTTGAGATGACGCACTTCCCCCGGCAACCTTTCCATATAGGGGGAACGGGATGATGGTTGGGCAGAGAGTTTCCCCCCTTATCGAAATATCCGAGCCGAAGTGCGTCATCTCAACACTCTCAATGGGTTAGGGGCCAAAAAGCCGGTTTGGTGCGTCACCAGTGCGTCACCGCTAGGCCGATGAAGAACCGCCCCTCCTTCGTGCGCTTGTGCTGGATCCCGGCGACGCGGGCCTGGACGCGCTGCACGAAGCCGTTGATCGCGGGCAGCTTCTCGGGCTTGTAGCCCTCGCCCAGCGCCCAGTTCTGGAAGCGGAGGTGCGCATCGCGCGTGGCCAGCATCGGCCCGCCGTTCACGATGGGCACGACCGACACGCAGGCGTCGATCCAGGCGGCGATGGGATCCTCGCTCAGCACCCATTCGAGGAGGGCGTCGTGGCAGCCCTGCGGGATGGCGAAGTTGCGCTGGCGGATCAGCCGCGCCGCCCCCTCGACTGCCCATGCCAGCAGCAGGTCCGGTTCCTCGGCGGCGATGCGCTTGCCGATGTCCTCGATGCGCTCCTCCAGCGGGATCGAGCGGGTGAAGGGGATCAGCAGCAGGCGCCGCTGCACGCCCCGGTCCACGCCGCCCTTGAAGCTCGGCAGCTGGTTCGCGGCAAAGAGGTTCTGCGCCACGGATCGGAACTCGACCCGGCTCTTGTAGACGTCGCGGCCCTCGATGGGATCGCCGGTGACGACCGCCTTGAAGGTGTCGGATGCGATGGCCTCGGGCGAGAGCTCGTCGGAGGCGTTCAGCAGCTTGCCCACCAGCCCGATGACATGCCGCTCGTCGCCCATCTTCGAGGCGGGGACCGAGCAGATGGCGCTGGCGGGCAGGAGGCCGCGCGCCAGTTCGAGCACCTGGCTCTTGCCGTTCTCGGCGGTCTTGCCGTGCAGAACCACCGCGCGCGGCTGCATCAGCCGGGTGGCATAGCCCAACGCCGCCGCGCCGCAGACCTCGGCCAACAGTGCGCATTTCGCCTCGGCCTCGGGGTCGCTCTTGAAGCTGCCGGTCAGCAGCTTCGCCAGCAGCGAGCTCGCGGGCGGGATGCCGGAGGCGCCGGGTTGCCAGCGGCCGGGCAGGGTGTGGCGGCAGCGATGCTGGCGGTGATGGGGTTCGAGGTGCGGCGTTCCCTGCGCGTCGAAGCGGATGAAGCCCGAGGCGCAGTTGATGCCCGCGGGCGGGGCGTCGAAAAAGCCGGGCATGGCGCACAGTGCGGCGCATTCGTTGAGCACGGAATTGACGCGGGTCTTGGTCAGCTTGACGTTCGAGGGCTCGCCCGCGGGGGTCTCGAACCCGGCGCCGTCATAGGCGTGCACCGGCGGGCGCAGTTCGTGGTCGGGGATCGCCTCCCAATGGGTTCCGCCATAGCGCCAGAACTCGCCATCGGCATGGACGATGCGGCCATGGCGTTCGGTCAGATCCTCCCGGACCCGTTTCGCGATTTCCACGTCCGAGCCGATATAGAGCCGCTTACGACCGGTGTCGGCCTCCTCAACGCGGAGCTGTTCTGCGGCGACGATGCGGTTGCGCACGGCCGCCTCGCCCTCGCGGACCAGCACATCGTTGAAGTCCTGCTCCTCGGGCGGGGTGGCGATCAGCACGGTCAAGCCGCGATGCGCGAGCTGGCTCGCGGCGCGGGCCATCTGGCCCTCGGCCTTGCTGCCAGGCAGGTCGCCGTCGCGGGCGACGATCACCGTGGCGTTCGCGGGCACCGGTGCGCGGCCGATGTTCGAGATGCCGAGGCAAGCCCAGACCTCCTGTCCCGTCGCCTGCCAGACCGAGAGCGCGGTCTCGACCCCCTCGCAGAGGACCAGCGGCTCGCGGCCGGGCAGGCGCACGGCGGCGCGTCCGGCCCAGCCATCGACGGCCTTGTTGGTGCGCTTGACCACCTTGACCGGGGCCTTCCGCCCCTCGGCCGTCAGATAGACCTGCTGCAGCGCCAGCACCTCGCCCGCCGCGTCGGTGGCGAGCGCGACCATGGCTCCGAACTGACGGTAGGCGTATTGGCGATAGCGGATGCAGTCGGGCGGCGTGGTCGTGATGCCGCGATGGCGCAGGTAGGCGAGCACGGGCGTCGAGACGAGGCTCTCGCTGCGGCGCACGATCTCGGCCACCTTTTCGGCGCGTTCCTCGGGCGTCGGTTCCTTGGGCCCGGCGGCGCCCGAGGCGGAACGCGCGGGCGAAGCGGGCGGCGTTGCCGTCCAGGACGGACCGGCATCGGGTTCGCCCAGCCACGACCGCGCCCAGCTCCACGCGGCCTTGTCGTCCAGCCCGAGGCAATGGCCGATCAGTTCCAGCGCCGCGCCCCCGGCGCCGTGCTCATGGTCATACCAGCGGCCCTTGTCCGCGCCGTCGATCTCCACGGCGACGCTGCCCTTGGTGCCGAAACGCAGCTGCTGTGCGCTGGAAAGCTCCCGGTTGGGCTCGCCCAGCAACTCGCGGGCCAGGTCCGCGATGCGGTCGTTCATCATGTCGGCCAGCTGGGCGACGGACATGTGGGTGGCGGCATGGGCGCGGCTGCCGGGTGGCGTGTCGTTGAAGTCGAGAGGGTCGCCCTGCACGGTCATTGGCGCGGCCCCTTTACGGTGCAGAGCAGGATCGGCATTTTGGGACAGACCGCCTGCACGCGGTTGGTCCAGGCGATTTCCTGCTCGGGTCGGGTCTCGATGATCAGCCCGTTGCGCTGCGCCATGGCCATCAGGGCGATGCTCGAATAGGCCTCGGGTGGCGGGGCGCAGGAGATGATCGCGACGCCGTCGGCCATGCCGATCAGCCGGTCGAGCGCCTTTCCGTCATACTGATCGGGGCCAAGCGCGCAGTCGGTGTCGTCGCCGACCATGACGATGAAGGGCCGCTGCAGCAGCTTGATGCCGCGATGGAGTCCGGTGGCGCGCTGCGGAATCACCAGGAAGCCGACACCGTGATCGCGGATCGCGTGGACGATGGGCAGCAGGTGCGGGGCCTTCTCGGCCGCGGAGGCCTCCATCCGGTCGAGCATGGGGCCAGTCATCTTGGGAAAATCATGCAACATTGGCGAAGCCCTCCTGCATGGCGATCCAGTCCAGGAGCGTGGAGCGTCGGGTGGCGATGCGGCTGCCCAGCCGGAAATGCGGCAGCGGGCGCTTCGAGCGCGTGCAGAGGTAGTAGACGCGGCGCTGGAAGCGGAACTCGTCGGAGGCGTAGAGGAAGCGGGCGATCTCGGCGGCGCCCACCATCATGTCGGGCGCGAGCGTGGCGGGGGCGGTCATCGGCCCCTCCCGGCGCGCGGGGCGCTCGGCTTGCGGGAGGCTTCCTGCTCGCGGGCGAGCAGCCAGTCGCGCACCGCCTCGATGCGGTAGTAGACGCGCCGGCCGATCACCACGAAGGGCGGGGACTGGCGCAGTTGGCGGTCGCGCTGACAGGTGCGCAGCGACACCCCGCGGCGGGCCGCGTATTCCTCCTCCGAGATGAAACCGTCGAGGAAATCGGTGGGTGGGGCGACGGAGGCGGCCCTCTCGGCGCCTCCGGATGCAAAGGGTTGGGTCATCGGCGTCTCCTTCGTGCCAGGCGACGCAACGCGCCGCCGATGCCCGAGAGATGCCGACGTTCAGCCCCCCGAAAAACTGCCCCGAAAATACCCCCGGAGCAATAATTTCAGGGGATTACGCAGTCCTTAGGCGCACTGCGCGCCAAGCCTCGCGAAGGTTGTTCTCGATCGTCTTGGTGGTGGGGCAGTCCCGCCGCGGATAGGTCTCGCGATACCACGCCTGCAGCGCGCGGGCTTCGGCGGCGAGACTGTCAGCGATCTCGCCCGCCTCTGCGCGGCGCTGAAACTCGATCCGGATGATGTCAATTCCCTTCTTCGGACGCCCGGGCGTTCCGGTCGGCATGTGGTCGTCGGCATCGGGCGGCAGGATGTGGATGTCGTGCACGATGTTGGCGCCGACGCTGGCCTCGCCCTTCCGGACATTGGTGATGCGCAGTTGCCGCCACGCGGGCGCGGGGATCGCATGCCACGGGCCGAAAGGCGGGTTCTCCTGCCCGAAGGCCGTCAGTTCGCCCGCCTCCAGCTTCGCCTTCATCGCGGCGAGCATGCCGTACCACACGCGGTGCAGATCTGCCCGCGCCGAGCGCGACCGGCTGGCAATGTAGTTCGCGGCCTTCGCCTCCTCCCAGTCCGAGACGTAGCTTGAGAGATAGGTCGGCCGCTTCGGCGCGTTCTTGCGGGCCTCGGTCGCGCGCGCATGCTCCTCCCACATCTCGGCTGGCAGGAACTTCCGAATCGCTTGCTCGAGGGGCAGGGCGTCGGGCGGTGGGCCGTAGTATCCGTGTCGATCAAGTGGCATTTGGGCTCCATTTTCGATTGTCGCGGATGAGCGCGTTGGCCAGCACGA
>NZ_JAVKPH010000072.1:0-7247 GCF_031432425.1 Ruixingdingia sedimenti
GCCAATGCCATCAACATGGTGCTGGATTCGGTCGACCTCGGGCTCGAATACGACGCCGCGCAGCTGGCGCGCAACGCAGCGAACTACGATGCCGACCACAAGCTGGCGCTGACCGGCGCTGACCGCTGGACCGGCGCCAACTCGGATCCGGGCAAGGATATCGGCGATGCCAAGGAGGACATCCGCGGCTACACCGGGCGGCGCCCGAACGTCCTCGTTCTTGGCCCCTCGGCAGCCAAGGCGCTGAAGAACCACCCGAAGATCAAGGAGCAGTTCAAGTACGTCTCCAAGGACTCGATCACGCTCGATATGCTGGCGGCGTATTTCGAGCTGGAAAAGGTGGTGGCCGGTGATGCGGTCTTCCTGCCGGAAACCGCGCCCGACACGGCGAAGGCCACCGATGTCTGGGGCGATGATGCGATCCTCGCCTGGGTGCCGCTGACGGGCGGCAACTTCATGGTGCCGTCCTATGGCTACACCTACGAACTGATGGGCTATCCGCAGGTCGAGGCGCCCTACTACTCGCGCGAAACCAAGTCGTGGATCTATCCGACCACGACCGAGCGCAAGCCGTATCTGGTGGGGCCCGACGCGGGCTTCCTGTTCCAGAACGCCGGCGCGCCGGCGGCGTAAGGGGGCGGCCATGATGAAGGTCACCCTCTCCGGCCCGGCCAGGATCGGCGGCGCGCGCAAACGCCCCGGCGATGTGGTCGATGTCGATCCCGTCACGCTGCGCCATCTTGAGGCGGCAGGCGTGATCGCGGCCGATCCGGATGCGACCCGGGCCGTCGCGGCTAGCACCCCGGTCGGCGCCATGACGCAGGCCGATTTCGAGGCGGCGGTGGCGGCCACGGCCAAGGTGCTGGCCGAGACGATGCTGGATGCCGCCCTGGAAGAGGTGGTCGCCACGGTCGAAGCCGAGAAGAACGCCGCGTTGGCGCGGGCGATCGAGGCCGAGATGCAGCGCGACATGCTCCAGGCGCGGGTCGAGGAACTGCAACACATCCTCGCCGAACAGACCGATACCACCCCCGCCGCGGCGGCGGCCGAAACCTCATCCCCGGCCGCCGCACCCGCCGCAAAACCCACCCGCAAGAGTGGTGGCGCGGCCAAGGGCTGATCCCGGCCCCTCGTGCGGGGCGGTCAGCCGACCGCCCCGCACACCCTCCCCACTGTCAGGATTTCCACTATGATCACGCCCGCCAAGAACCACGGCCTGCCCGTCTCCGGCTATCGGCCGCAGTCGGACAAGGCGGTGGCGATCGTCAACGGGAACAAGGTGCTGGAAGAGCGCATCCTGCGCCAGCTCGACCAGCTTGCCCAGGATCCCGCCATCGATCGCCGCTGGCTGGCGATCGCCCGCACCAACATCGAGCAGGGCTTCATGGCGGCCAACCGCGCCGTGTTCCAGCCCGGCCGCGCCGCGCTGCCCGAAGATGCGGCCGAGGACTGATCCATGGCCTACGCCACCCTTGCGGATCTGATCGAGCGCGCAGGCGATGCGGAGATCCTCCAGATCGCCGACCGCGACAGGGACGGGGTGCCCGATCCTGACGTGATCGGGCCGGCCCTCCGGGATGCGTCCGACCTGATCGACGGATATGTCGGTGCCAGGTATGACCTGCCGCTGGCCTCGGTCCCGCCGCAACTGCGGCCCTGGGCGGTGTCGATCGCGCGCTACGCCCTGCATCGCAATGGCGCGCCCGATCATGTCAGACGGGACTACGATGATGCCATCGCTGCGCTGGAGGACGTGGTGAAACGCCTGATCGCGCTGCCGGTCGCCGCCGGCGATGCGCCGCCGGTGGCCGTCACGGGCCAGACGATGGGGCTCCATCCGGCCCAGGTATTCACCCCGCAGAAACTCAAGGGGTGGTGATGCTGGCCGCGCTCAAGACCCGCCTTGAAACTCAACTGCCGACGGCCCGTTGGTGCGGCGTCGAAATCGCCGAGGACATCGACACCTTCACGGACCGCGCCGGGCTGGTCGATAGCGGTACCGCCATCGTCATGCCTTGGGGCGAGCAGGCGCAGCCGCAACAGGACGCCACCGGGACTTTCCGTCAGGTGGTGAAGACGGTCTACGCCATTGGCATCGTCATCCGGCACTACGACCATCTGATGGGCGCTGCCCGCGCGCTCCAGTTCGACACCTACAAGGCCGACCTTGAAGCCGCGCTCGCCGGATGGGAGCCGTCCGGCGCGCTCAACCCCTTCGAGTTGGTGGGCGGCGAGAGCAGCCCCGTGACCACGGGTGTCAGCATCTACGTCCAGACCTGGGCCTGCACCCGCATCCTGACAGGAGCCTGACCATGCGAGACCGCCCCGCCACCGGCGGCACCTTCATCCGCGACCCCGCCACCGGCGACCTGACGCCTGCGGTGGAGGGCGCCCCCATCGCCCCGGCCGCCGCCACCTCGGCCGCGACCGAACCCGAAACCCCGGCGGCCGAGCCCGAGCCCGCCCCTCGCAAGAAAGGACGCTGACATGGCATTCCGTCGCGCCAAACGGCTGGCCATCCTCCATAAGGCCGAGAGCAGCTATGGCACCGATGCGACCCCGGCCGCGGCCGATGCGCTGATCGGGTCGAACGTCACCTTTACCCCGATCGAGGGTGAGGAGGTCCGCCGCGACCTGCTGCTGCCCTACCTCGGGCATCAGGGCACGATCCTGACGGCCGAATATGGCCGGATCGAATTCGACATCGAGATCGCCGGGTCGGGCACGGCCGGGACCGCCCCGAAATACGGGAGCATCCTGAAGGCCGCCGGCATGGCCGCGACCGTGACCGCCGGCGTCGATGTCGAATACACGATCGTCGAGGACGCAACCGAGAGCGGATCGCTCTACTTTGTCGCCGACAAGGTCCGGCACGTGTTCCTGGGCGGCCAAGCCAACATCGCGCTCAACTTCTCCGCCCGCCAGATCCCGAAAATCCGCGTCACCTATATGGGGTTGCTGGGCGCGGTGACCGATGTCGGATCGATGCCGGCGGTCTCCCAGACGGGATGGACCGCTCCGGTGGTGGTCAGCAAGGCCAATACGGTGCTGACCCTGCACGGCTGGACCGCCGTGGCCGAAAGCCTCGCACTGGATCTCGGCAACGAGCTGGTGGCGCGGCACCTGATCGGCGACGAGCGGATCCTGATCTCCGACCGCCAATCCACCGGCACGGCGGTGGTCGAGGCCCGCGACATCGCCACCATCGACTGGTTCGCCAAGGCGCGGTCCGGCGCAACCGGCGGGCTGTCGCTGGTCCACGGCACCACGGCCGGCAACATCGTCGAGATCGCCGCGCCAAAGGTCCAGATCGGCAAGCCGACGCAGGGCGAGACCAACGGCATCATCAACTACTCGCTGCCGCTGATGCTGCGTCCCGATGCCGGCCGGGACGAGCTGGTGATCACCGTCCGCTGACCCCGAGGGGGACAGCCCGCCCCCCTTTGAACACCCCCTTCAATCCCGGTGCAGGAGCCCTTCCCATGAATTTCGTCCTCGGCCAATCCGACGCCTACTGGTGGCCCGTCACCGTCCGTCGCCCCGATCCCGACGCCCCTGGCAAGCTCATGGAGCAGACGCTCCAGCTGCTGCTGCTGCCGCAGGATCAGGACGAGGCGATCGAAGAGCACGAGCGGATCAATGCCATCCACAGTGCCCGCACCCGGACCAAGGCCGAGCGAGCGGCGCTTGCCAGCAGGATCCTCGGCTGGCGGGACGTGGACGGGGCTGACGGCAAACCCGTCCCGTTCACGCCCGAGACGCTCGATGAGGCCCTGCGCATGAGCTGGTTCCGGATCGGGGTTTGGACCGCCATGAACCAGTCGGCCCTGGGTGAAGAGGCCCGAACGGGAAACTGAAGGCCGCGGCGCGGACCTGGGCGCTGGCGCGCCTCGGCCGCGCCGACAGCCGCGAGCCGGTCAGGCTCGACGCCGATCTGCTTCGCCAGTTCGAGATCCTGGGCGCGCCGGTCGCGCCCGGAGCGATCCCCGCCGCGCCGGCGGCCCCCGAAGGTTTCGAGGTCATGCCCGTCAACTGGTCCTCCGTCTGTGCATTCCTGGCCTGCGAGACGCAGTGGCGGGCGGTGGCCACGCTGGCGGGCGTGATCTGGCTCGGCCTCGACTATCCAGCCGTCGATGTGGTGCTGCGTCGGCAGGGCGCGCCGGATGCGGTTTTTGCCGATCTCCAGATCATGGAGGCCGCGGCGCTTGAAGTTTTCGCGGAGGATCAGCCGTGAGCGTCCGGCAGTTTGTTTTCTCGCTTCTGATCAAGCTCGGCGGGGTGTCCGAGGCGAAGGCTGGCGCGGCCGAGGTGCAACGCGCTGTTGCGCGTGTAACGGACGAGACCAAGACCGCGATCCCGGTGGTGGATCGCGAGACCTCCGCGACCCGGAAGAATGCCGATGCCCGGCGCGATGCAGCCAAGGCGGCGCGGGAGCAGGCCGAAGCCGAACGCAAGGCCCGTGAGGCCGCGCAGCGGGCGGTCGGAGGCACCGTGCCGGGGGCACCCTCGGGGGGCGGGATCCCGAACCCGATGCCGGGCGGCGGCATCCCGACCTCCCCCGCGGTCAGCCCTTGGGCCATGACGGCGGAACAGGCTGCCCTGCGCGCCCAGGTCGAGCCCGCCTTCGCGGCGCTCCAGCAATACCGGCAAGAACTGGCGTTGGTGGCCAAGGCAGAGACCGAGGGGGCGATTACCAAGACCGAGGCGGCGGCCGCGCAGCAGCGTCTGCGCGTGGCCTACGACCGGACGACGGAGGGCATCCGCCGCGGCGATGCGGCCTTCGCAGGAGCAACCCGGGCGATCCGGCTCCAGGCGCATGAGGCCCGCAACCTCAGCTATCAGATGAGCGACCTGTTCCAGGGCGTTGTCCTCGGCATGCCGCCGATGATGATCCTGATGCAGCAGGGTCCGCAGATCGTCGACATTTTCGGTGGCGTCGGCAATACCCTGCGCTATGTCGGCCAGCAGCTGACCGCAACGCGCGTGCTGATGGGCGGCACCGCCGCAGCGGTGATCGGCGGGGCAATGGCCTGGGAGCGGTATGTCCGCTCGCTCAAGGCCGCCGAGTTGGCTGCGGCGACTGGCGGCCGGCGGCTGGGCGTCAGCGCCGGCATGATCGGTGCCACCGCCGATGACCTGGCACAAGATGGAACGCTGTCTCGATCCGCTGCCCGCGACCTGATCTCGCAATTGGCGGGATCTGGGATGATCAGCCCCGACCTTTTCGGTGGTATCGCTGGGATATCGAAGGATTTCGGCGCCACCATGGGCATCGAGGCCGATGCCGTCGGCGTGGCGCTGGTCAAGGCGTTCTCGGCGCCGGGTGAGACAGCCGAGAGGCTTCGCAAGGAGGGTGGCTATATCCTCGCCCAGGACGTCGAGCGCATCCAGCGCCTCGAAGCCCAAAACCGGCTCTACGAAGCACAGGCCGTGCTGCTGGACGCCATCAAGCCCAGGCTCGCAGATGCAGCCGAAGCGCAGAGCGCGATCGGGCGATCGGTATCCGGCACCAGTCGGCGCTTCGGAAATATCTGGGACAGCTTCGGCCGGATGGTAGACGATGCTTGGGAGGGGATGCCGGCGATCTCGGCTAACCCTTGGGTCTCAATCCTCGCGGCGCCGACGACGGCTCGGGAGGTGGCATCGAAACGCGCAGCGCGGCAAGCCGCTGAAACCGAGGCAGCTCTGGCCGGCCGCCCTGAGGAGGAGGGGCGCAGGCTCGGTATCCTCGCCGGCGTCGCCGCTGCCCGCGCCCCTGCGAACACCAACATCCGTCAGGAACGGACGCTTGCTGACGATATTACCGCCATGCGCGCCGGTCTGGCGGCAGACGATCTCTCGGCCGAGGCCCGTGCCGAGATCACCCGCGCGATCGAGAGCCAGAGCCGCGCCCTCGACGCGCTGATCAACCGGCGCGAGCGGGCGCTGACGCTGGATCGGCTCGATTTGCAGATCGCAACGGAGCGCGACCCGCTGCGCCGCGCCGAACTCGCCGGCCTGAAGGCGCTGATGGACGGCTATGGCAAGGGAACGCCATTCGAGGACTGGCTCGCCGATGCGCAGCGCGCGCGTCGGCAGGCACTCAGCGAGACGCTGGCCGCTTCCTCGAACCAGGCTGCGTCGATGCAGGAGGAGGCCGCAGCTCGCGAACGGCTGCTGGCGTTGCGCGCCAGTGGGGCCGTGACCGCCGCCAGCGCCGACGAATGGCTGGATCGCGAACTGGCGCTGCGGCCACTGATCACCGCTGCTACCCGGGCCGAGGGCGATGAGAAAACACAGTTGGAAGAGGTGATCGCCGGGCTCCAGGCGGCCTACGAGCGGTTGACCAAGGCCCGCGAGGATGCCGCCAGCCAGGACGAGGCCGAGGCGTCCCGCCAGCGGTTGGCGGATCTGCGACTGGAAACCGAGTTGATCGGCCGGTCTGCGGCCGACCGGATCCGGGCCCAGGCCGCTCACGATGTCGAGAAACGCATCCTCGACATGGATCTCGACCCGAAATCCGAGGCTGCTGCGGCCCGGCGCGCCGAAGCGATGGCCGAGGCCGAGGCGCGGATCCTGCGCGATCGGCGCCAGCGGGAATACGACCTCGACACGCAGCGGATGCTGGCGCGCTACGACGCCACCGCCCGGCTCGCGCCGGACCCGATCAGCCGCGCGGCGATCGAGGCAGAGCGTGAATATGCCCGCGCGATCGCCGAGGGTGCGGACGCCACCGAGGCGGCGGCTCAGGCCGCTCTTGTTCGCAGTCGTGCCCTGTCCGAACAACAAGGGGCCTTGCAGGACGCGCTGCGGGCCCAGGATGACCAGATCGCGCGGCTGCAGTTGGAAATTGCGCTGGCGGGCAGCAGCGAGGCCGCCAGCGCCCGGGCGCTGGCCGTCTACGATGCCGAAATGCAGGCCCGCCGGATGGGCTACGAGGTCGGCAGCCTAGAAGCTGAGATGATGCGGGATGGCGCCCGCGCCGCCGCCGACTTGACGACCGAACTGGAGCGGCAGCGCGACGCCTGGGACAAGGTGCACCGGGCGGCGGAGGGCATGATCGACGGGCCGATCGATGCGCTGCTCAAGGGCGATCTGAAGGGTGCGCTGGCGTCGTTCGCGCAGGAGTTCATGGGGCTCTACACCGAACTGGCGTGGAAGAACCCGGTCAAGAACAAGCTCCTGGGGACGAACTACGCCACGCTGGACGATGTGGGCGGCCTCGGCGGGATCGTCGGGCGGCTGTTCGGAGGCGCGCAGGCCGAGCC
>NZ_JAVKPH010000073.1:0-2574 GCF_031432425.1 Ruixingdingia sedimenti
CATCAGGATCATCACCACCCTTTGAAACGATGCTATCGGTTGCAAACACCTTTGCGCCCTCTGGCAAACGAGCTTTCCCATCCTCTACAAAATGGGAAATCGGCAGTAGTTCGCCGCCAGACGTCTGGACTCGCTTATACTCCTGCGCTCCCGGCCCGCCCGAATCGGTTGGTAAATACAGCTTCCTAAACTTAAGCTTCTCCAAATCCTTTGCATACCAAAGCAGATAGTCGGATGTTCTTGGAATCGTTTTGGTAGTTGATCCTGTTGTTTTCTGAACAGTAATTAGCGATCCGAAATTAACAACTCCGAAGACCTCGTCGAGTATTTCCCGGACGTGGTGCAGGTTCTCATCCGAAATCTGCACAAAAACCGACCCGCTCTCGTGCAGCAATTCCTTGGCCAGCCACAGCCGGTCGCGCAGATAGGTCAGATAGGAATGGATGCCCAGTTCCCAGGTGTCCCGGAACGCCTTGATCATCTCGGGTTCCTGGGTCAGGTCGTCATCCGCGCCGTCCTTCACATCCTTCTTGTTCGTGAACGGTTGAAAGTTCGACCCGTATTTGATGCCATAGGGCGGGTCGATGTAGATCATCTGCACCCGGCCCGCCATCGCCTCTTTCTGCAAGAGCGAGTTCATCACCAGCAGGCTGTCGCCCGCGATCAGCCGGTTCGACCAGCCCTTTTCATGGTGGTAGAAATCCAGCGCCTGCCGCAGCGGCAGGTTTTCGAACGGTGCGGCGAACAGATCGGCCTGACGCCAGACCTCGGCCGCCTTCGCCTCGCCCTTCAGCCGCTTGCGCGCATTGGCCAGGATCGTCGCCGGGTCCACCCGTTCGTGGACATGCAGCGACACGGTATCGACCAGAAAGCTCGTCCGCTCCGCCTTGCCCGCCCAGTTGAGGTAAGGCGCCTGCAACGCGCGCAGTTCCGCCAGCGCATCCTTCATGGTGGCGGGATCGTCCGAGGCGAGTGCATCGTCGATCAGCTTTTCCACCCGGGCGCGCTGGCTGTCGAACATCAGGCTTGGGTCAAGGTGCGGGTCATAGGCCCAGACGGTTTTCGGCTGGTCGGGGTCATTGTCGGGGTGGACCATGCCGACCTCGGGGTTGTTCACCCGCGTGTCTGTGTGGCGATAGCTGATGACCTGCGCCGGTTCGCCGGATTTGCGCGGCGCGGCCTTGGCCTTCGCCGCCGCGCGTTTGGCTTTGGGGACGGGTTCCTCGGTCGGGGTCAGTTCGAAATCGTCGTCCTGATCCTCGTCCTCTTCGGTGATCAGGTAAACCGACCCGCCGCGCCCCTTGCCCTTGCCGAGGACGCCTTCATCAACCAGCGCGTCCTTTGCTGCGGCATAGTCTTCGTCCGACAGGTTCGGAACAATCTCCCGCAGCCGCGCGATCAGGGCACCATTGCCAATGGCAGAGCCGTCTTCCGGAATATGGGCAAGGACAAGATCACGCAGGGAATCGGACATGGACAAACGGGAACCTTCAGGTTGGCAGCGATTGCTGCTAACCTAAAGCGGTTTCAATCGTTTTGCATCCCAAAGCTGTGCGGACGGCGGTTCTTGCTGAGCGCGCAGCCTTGTTTCAGCGGTAGGCTGTCGGGGCGGTCTTTGCCACGGCCGCGCCTTCGGCATCGCCGCCGTCACTTCGATCTCGCGCAGCATCCCGCCCGCGATCAGTCCCTCGCGGACCCAGCCCAGCGCCTGCCACCAGTCGTCATAGCCGCGCCGGGCGGCATCGATCTGCTGGGGGTGGGGAGAGAACGTGACCGGACATGCAAGGATGTCGATGGTTTTCCATATGGCCCGCGCGCCCGCGCCACGCACGCGGATGCGTTCGGTGCCCACAACGATGGCGCCCGCATGTGTGCCATGCTGGTTCTGCTTGACGATGGTCGGCACGCAGCGCGGCACCGCACCTGGCATCCAGTCCGGGGTCAGCCCGGCGCGGGCCAGTTCGGCGACGCGGATCGCCATGCGCTTGCCGCCGAGGCTGTCGGGGATCCCGGCGACGGTGGCGGCGATCACCTCGGCGTCCTCGTGCGTGTAGCCGCCGATCTTGTGCTGGCCACCGTCGATCTTGCAGCCCAGCACGGCGCGCTGGAGGAGGACGTATTCCAGGCCGAAGCCGAAGCCTTCCTCGGTGATGCCCGGGGGCAAGGGCAGGTCCAGCTGCGCCTGTTCGATCCGGAACGCCCATTCCAGCGCGGCTTGCACGCCCAGCGCGCGCTTGATTCTGGTGCCGCTGACACGGCCGTGGAAACTCATGGCTGCAATCCTTCAAGGAAATCCATCTGCGCCGGGCGCTGGGGCGCATCGGTCGGCCGCCAGATCCACGGGCCCGAGGCCATGGGCAGCTGCGAGAGCGCGCCACGCATGTGCCGCTGCCAGAGGGTGAACTCCGTTGCCGAGCAGGCGCAGAGCGCGTGCCCGATGGGCCAGCCCATCAGCCATCCGACGAAGAGCGGGTTCAGCCGCCGCCGCGACCGGCCCTTCAGGATCCGCCGCGAGGTGACGCGCCCATGCGAGGCAATCATCGAAGCCCAGAGCGGGCGCGAGATCGGGGCGTG
>NZ_JAVKPH010000073.1:2908-7234 GCF_031432425.1 Ruixingdingia sedimenti
GCCCGCCGCAGGCGTGTAGCCCAATCCCCAAAGCTCTCGTAGGACGGTTTCAAGGCCGAGGGTGACGTGCCCGGCGACGTTTTCGAGGAAGACCCATTCCGGGCGGCATTCGCCGATGACGCGGGCGACGTCGGGCCAGAGGTGACGGGGATCGTCGGCCCCGCCGCGCTTTCCGGCCGCGCTGAAGGGCTGGCATGGGTAGCCTGCGAGGATGGCATCGAAGGCCCCGCAGAACGGCCGGGCATCGAAGCTGCGCAAATCGGTCCAGATCGGGGCCGGGGCGAAGTATCCCGCGCGCTGGGCGGCGATGAGTACGATGCTGGGCCAGTCCTCCCACTCGACGAAGGCGCGGGTGTGATAGCCGGGCTCGGCGAGCATGAGGCCCAGATCAAGGCCTCCGCCGCCTGCGCAGAGGGAGAGTCCGTGCCGGGGACGTGACACCATGCCATTCACCGCACCCCGCGCTCGCGCAGGCGTTCGGCCGTGACCAGCCCCCGGGCCAGCATGGCGTCGCGCATGGTGTTACTGATCGCGCTGACCGGCAGATACCGGTCGGAATTGACCAGATCGGCGTAGAAGGCTGGCAGGTCGGTGATCGGCTTCGCAGTCGGGGCAGGGGCCGCCTTCGGCTTCCGGCGCTTCCGCGTTGCATCTTCGGCTTTGCGCTGGGCTGCCCGTTGCATCGCCCGGTCCAGCGCCTTCGGCCCATCAGGCGGTTCCGGATGCTCCTGGCGGCTGGCCTCGGCCGCAGCGATGATCTCCGCCTCGGTCAGGCCCAGTTCGTCGCGCCAGCGCTGGACGTGAAGCCGGGGCGGCCAGCCTTGCCACCAGCCGGGCAGGGCCGCGGGATCGAGGCCCAGCGCGTCGAGCAGCTCCCCGAAAAACTCATCGGAAATCGCTTTGCGCGCCTGCGCGCCCTCCTCCTCCTTTACTGGTTTACTTAGAGGTTCCCTTACAGGGTTAGTGTCCGAAATCCGGACACGGCTTTCGGGATTTTCCGGACACGGCTCGGCCGAAAAATCGGACACGGCTTCACCGCCAAACCCGTGTCCGAAATCCGGACACGGCAGGACGTCGGCCATGCCGTCGACATCACAACCATCGGCATCGTCGAGGCTTTCCGCGGCGCCGTCGTCCCCGTGTCCGATTTCCGGACGCGGCACCACAGCCACAGGTGTGAAGCCCGGCTCGAACCCCAGGATATAGCGGGTGGGCAGCTGGCGCTTGGTCACCGGATCGAGCCGCGGCACCCGCCGCAGCAGGCCCACGGTCTCGAGCTGGCCAAGGTGATCGTTCAGTGTGGACCGGCTGATCTCGCAGTCATGCGCCAGCCGGTCCTGCGAGGGAAAGCAGCCGTAGTCGGGGTTGAACCGGTCGCAAAGATGCCAAAGCACGATCTTGGTTGTGGGCTTCAACCCGCGCTGCTTGATGGCCCAGTTGGTGGCCTCGTGGCTCATGGCGCGGGCCTCCGCGGGGCAAGGGCGATGCGCGTGGTGAAGCCGTGATCGGCCAGCGCGCCCAGCGCATCGTCGAGGCTGCGCACCAGCGCCCAGCCGAATCCCTGCGCCTTCACCGCATCGCGGAACGCCTCCTGCTCCGGCCGCAGCCGCCCCTTCGGTGCCTTCAGTTCGAGGAACAGGACACGACCCTCGCACAGGACCATCAGATCGGTGAACCCGGCATGGACGCCCATGCCGACCAGGATGGCCTGGCGCTTGGCTCCGCGGGGCCCGGCCTCGGTCACCTCGTTGGCGCAGTGATGGATGATGGCTGAGCGGGGCAGGGCGATGCGCAGCGCCTGCACAACGGTGCGCTGCAGATCGGCTTCGGGGGTGCCACGGCGCATCATCGCGCGGCCCTCCCCTGGTCTTCGCGCTGGGCGCGCCGTACCGGCCGTCGTGCATCGACGACCACCAGCAGGCGCTGTGCCTCGGTTCGCTCGGCCGACGTCTCGCCATGCTGGACGAGCACATTGCAGGCGAGCCGGATGAGGAGATCGCTGTGATGCGCAACATCGGCGATGACGGCGCGGGCCTCAGCGACGCGGTCGGCGGGCCAGGCGGAACTGTGCGACGGGCTGGTCATCACCGGCGTCCTCCGGCACGACGGCGGCGCGGGGCGGCCTGTTCCTGCTCTTCCAGCCAGTCCTCGACGGCGGCACGGCGGTAATAGACCTTGCGCCCGGCCCGAACGCAGGGCGGACCCGTCCTCATCGCCTCCCAGCGGCGCAGGGTGTCGACCGAAAGGCCGAGTTCCAGCGCGAGGTCGAGACGGCTGATCCAGCCGACCAGCAGCGTCCGGGGTTTCTCCTTGGGGTCTGGCATCGATCCGAGATGCGGCATCGGGGTCTCCTCGTCCTGGCCCCGAAGATCGGGGACGTCTTGCGGGGACCAGTGAGCGCAGAGCCCGAGGGGTGGCGGCGAGGCGGAGGGTGGCGGAAAGGATGCCGCCATTGTGCCACCCCTTGTTTTATTGGGGATTGCGATGGTGATCGGGTGGCGGTGGAAGATTACGGCCGGTCCTGCCAAATGGGCGAAACGGACGCCAAGACCGCAAACACCAGCGAACAGTCGCATTGACCGTGTTTGACCGGCATTGACGTGCAAAGACGGGGTGGCACCCGACACGGCACCCCTGCCACCCCTTGAATTCCTTGAGGATTTGTCGCTTCGCAGCTCTTCAAAAGCTGGATTTGCAGCGTAATGACCGCGCCGACGACCTCAGGCGTCCCATTGCGCACGTCGCCACCAGTCGCGCATCGATCCGCCCAGCGCCGAAATCCCATGAAAACAAGGGGTGGCACGGTTCTGGCGACCTTCCTGCCACCCTCCGCCTCCCCGCCACCCGTGGCGCTATGCTTGCCTTGATAGTCAGGCGAAACCACGCCTCATGTCGGATGCAAGAAGGACCAAAGCCATGCCCGAACGCATCAAGCTGACCGAGAAAGTGCTGCGCGACGCCGAGCCGGTGCCGGGGCGGGACTACCAGATCTTCGACACCGACGTCCGGGGATTTGCCGTCTGCATCTACCGCGGCGGCGGCCGGGCCTTCACGCTGGATTACCGTCATGCCGGGCGGCAGCGCCGGATGACCTTCGGGCGCTGGCCGGAATGGTCAGTGTCGGCCGCTCGGGAGCGGGCCAAGGAACTGCGGCGCGAGATCGACGCCGGGGCCGATCCCTTGGGCCAGCGCGAGGCAAAGCGCGAAGCCCCGCGCGTGACTGACCTGATCGAACGCTACTGCGCCGAGCATCTGCCGAAACTGTCGGAACGGAGCGCGGCCGATCAGCGGTCGGCGCTGGCCAAGATGGTGGAGCCGGTCTGGGGCCGAAAGCTGGTGACGGAAATCACCCCGACCGACGTCGACAAGCTGCTGACCAAGATCGCCGAGGGCCGGGCGCGGCCCCACAAGGAAAAGCCCAACAACCGGGCGCGCAAGCTGCAGGGCGCGAAGCCCACGCCGGTGCGCGCCAACCGGATCGGGGAGGTGCTGCGCAAGATGTTCACGCTGGCGGTCCAGTGGGGCTGGTGCGAGGACAACCCCGCCCAGCGCTTTCACCGCCGCACCGAGACGCCGCGCGAACGCTTCCTCTCGAAGGAAGAGATCTCCAAGCTGGCTGCGGCGCTGGATGCGGCCGAGGACCGGCGCGCGGCCGACATCATCCGCATGTGCATGCTGACCGGCGCCCGTCTGGGCGAGGTGCGCCAGTCCCGGTTCGAGCAGTTCAACCTCGAGCACATGAGCTGGTCAAAGCCGCCCACCATGACGAAACAGCGCCGCGCCCATCGCGTCCCGATCTCGGACGAGACCGCCGCCATCGTGCGCCAGCGCCTGCTGTTGGTGCCAAATGGCTCTCCATGGCTGTTTCCCGGCGACACGCCCGGCCAACCAGTGCAGGAAGTGCGCCGGTTCTGGGCGCAGGTCCAAAAGCAATGTGGGCTGCAGGACGTCCGCATCCACGACCTGCGCCACACCTTCGCCTCGCTTCTGGTCAGCGGCGGCGCCTCATTGGAAATGATCGGAAAGCTTCTGGGTCACAGCCAGATGCAGACGACCCTGCGCTATGCCCACCTGATGGATTCGCCCCTGCGCGCCGGGGTGGACGCGGTGGCCAGCGCCTTCCGGCCGAAGCCTCGACTGGTCCATGGCACCGACGATCAGGGCGGCCGGAAGACCGCGTGACGCCGCAAGGCGCATCGCCGCATCTTCACGATCCTTCTCCCCGCAGCTTCTTCCAGACCGGCGTCACCCTGCGCCGGACGCTGCGGCTGTCGGGGATCTTCCGGCCATCCGACTGATCGGCGAACCAGTCCTGCATCTCGGCGA
>NZ_JAVKPH010000074.1:0-7200 GCF_031432425.1 Ruixingdingia sedimenti
GCCAATGCCATCAACATGGTGCTGGATTCGGTCGACCTCGGGCTCGAATACGACGCCGCGCAGCTGGCGCGCAACGCGGCGAACTACGATGCCGACCACAAGCTCGCCCTGACCGGCGCTGACCGCTGGACCGGCGCCAACTCGGATCCGGGCAAGGATATCGGCGACGCCAAGGAAGACATCCGCGGGTACACCGGGCGCCGCCCGAACGTCCTCGTCCTTGGCCCCTCGGCAGCCAAGGCGCTGAAGAACCACCCGAAGATCAAGGAGCAGTTCAAATACGTCTCCAAGGACTCGATCACGCTCGATATGCTGGCGGCGTACTTCGAGCTCGAGAAGGTGGTGGTCGGCGATGCGGTCTTTCTGCCGGAAACCGCTCCCGACACGGCCAAGGCCACGGATGTATGGGGCGATGACGCTATCCTCGCATGGGTACCCCTGACCGGCGGCAACTTCATGGTGCCGTCCTATGGCTACACCTATGAACTGACGGGCTATCCGCAGGTCGAGGCGCCCTACTATTCGCGCGAGACCAAGTCGTGGATCTATCCGACCACGACCGAGCGCAAGCCGTATCTGGTGGGGCCCGACGCGGGTTTCCTGTTCCAGAACGCCGGCGCCGCAGCGGCGTAAGGGGGCCATGATGAAGGTCACCCTGTCGGGCCCGGCCAGGATCGGCGGGCAGCGCAAACGCCCCGGCGACGTGGTCGATGTCGATCTGCTCACGCTACGCCATCTTGAGGCGGCCGGGGTGATCGCGCCCGAACTGGCCTCGGCTGCGGCGACGGACACGCCGGTCAGCGCCATGACGCAGGCCGAGTTCGAGGCCGCGGTGGCGGCCACAGCGAAGGTGCTTGCCGAGACGATGCTGGATGCCGCCCTGGAAGAGGTTGTCGCCACGGTCGAGGCCGAGAAGAACGCCGCGTTGGCACGGGCGGTCGAGGCCGAGGCGCAACGCGACCTGCTCCAGGCACGGGTCGAGGAGCTGCAACACATTCTCGCCGAGCAAACCGACACCACCCCCGCCGCGGCGGCGGCCAAAACCTCCTCCCCGGCCGCCGCACCCGCCGCGAAATCCACCCGCAAGAGTGGTGGCGCGGCCAAGGGCTGATGCCCCTTGTGCGGGCCGGTCAGCAGGCTGGCCCGCACACCCCAACCCCAATCGTCAGGATCCCGCGATGAGCACCAACATGGGCCTCCCCGTTGCCGGCTACCGCCCGCAGTCCGACCGGGCCGTTGCCACCGTCAACAGCAACAAGATCCTCGAGGAGCGGATCCTGCGCCAGATCGACGCGCTGGAACGGGATCCCGCGGTGGATCGACGCTGGCTGGCCATCGCCAAAACCCACATCCAGGAGGGTTTCCAGGCGATGAACCGGGCGGTGTTCCAGCCCGCGCGTATCTCGCTGCCCGAAGACGACGCGGCCGAGGACTGATCCATGGCCTACGCCACCCTTGCAGACCTGGTCGAGCGCGCGGGCGAGGCGGAGGTCCGTCAGATTGCCGACCGCGACCGGGACGGGGTGCCCGATCCTGACGTGATCGGAGCGGCCCTTCAGGATGCGTCCGACCTGATCGACGGATATGTCGGTGCCCGGTACGACATACCACTGGCCTCGATCCCGCCGCAACTGCGGCCCTGGGCGGTGTCGATCGCGCGCTACACGCTGCATCGCAATGGTGCGCCGACGTGGGTCGAGCAGGACTACAAGGATGCCCTCGCCGCCCTGAAGGACGTGGCGCACGGCCTGATCGCGCTGCCGGTCGCTGCCGGCGATACGCCGCCGGTGGCCGTCACGGGCCAGACGATGGGGCGGCATCCGGCCCAGGTATTCACCCCCCAGAAACTGAGGGGGTGGTGATGTTGGCCACGATCCAGACCCGCCTCAAGGCGCAGCTTCCAGCGGCTCGCTGGGTCGGCGTCGAAATCGCAGAAGATATCGACGCCTTCTCGGATCGCGCCGGGCAGGTCGAGAGTGGCACGGCCATCATCATGCCCTGGGGTGAGCAAGCGCAGCCGCAGCAGGATGCCACGGGGGCATTCCGCCAGCTGGTGCGGACGGTTTTCGCCATCGGCGTCGTCATCCGGCACTACGACCATCTGATGGGTGCCGACCGTGCGCTCCAGTTCGACACCTACAAGGCCGATCTGGAAGCCGCGATGGCCGGATGGGAGCCCAACGGCACCCTCGACCCCTTCGAGCTGGTGGGCGGCGAGAGCAGCCCCGTGACCACGGGTGTCAGCATCTACGTCCAGACCTGGGCCTGCACCCGCATCCTGACAGGAGCCTGACCATGCGAGACCGCCCCGCCACCGGCGGAACCTTCACCCGCGACCCCGCCACCGGCGCCCTGACGCCGGCGGTGGAGAACGCCCCCGTCATCCCGGCCGAGACCCCCGTGGCCGAGCCCGAACCCGAAACCCCGGCGGCCGAGCCCGAGCCCGCCCGCATGAAGAAGGGACGCTGACATGGCTTTCCGCCGCGCCCGCCGCCTGGCCATCCTCCACAAGCTCGAAACCACCTATGGCACCGACGCCACGCCCGCCGCAGCCGATGCGCTGATCGGCTCCAACGTGACCTTCACCCCGGTGGAGGGCGAGGAGGTCCGCCGCGACCTGCTGCTGCCATACCTCGGCCACCAGGGCACGATCCTGACGGCCGAATACGGTCGGATCGAATTCGATGTCGAGCTCGCGGGGTCCGGCACCGCCGGTACCGCCCCGAAATTCGACAGCATCCTGCAGGCAGCGGGGCTGGCGGTCACGCTGACCGCCAGCGTCGATGCCGAATACTCGATCGTCGAGGACGCCACGAAAAGCGGCTCGCTCTACTTCGTCGCGGATAAGGTCCGGCATGTGTTCCTCGGCGGGCAAGCCAGCCTGGCGATCAATATTTCCGCCCGTCAGATCCCGAAGATCCGCGTGACCTACATGGGGCTGCTGGGCGCTGTGACCGACATCGGTTCCATGCCCGCGGCCTCGCAGATCGGGTGGATCGCCCCGGTGGTGGTCAGCAAGGCCAACACGGTGATGACCCTGCACGGCTGGACCGCAGTCGCGGAAAGCCTGTCGCTGGACCTGGGCAACGAGCTGGTAGCGCGGCACCTGATCGGGGACGAACGGATCCTGATCTCCGACCGCCAGTCCACCGGCACGGCAGTGGTCGAGGCACGCTCGATCGCGACCATCGACTGGTTCGACCGCGCCCGCGCGAGCACCACCGGCGCGCTGTCGCTGATCCACGGCACCGCCGCCGGCAACATCGTCGAGATCGCCGCACCCAACGTCCAGATCGGGAAACCGACGCAGGGCGAGACCAACGGGATCATCAACTACTCGATCCCGCTGATGCTGCGTCCCAACGCCGGCCGCGATGAGATGACCATCACCTTCCGCTGACCCCCCCCCCGAACGGGGCGTCATCGCCCCGTTGAACACCCCCTTCATCACCTTCAGGAGACCCCGCCATGAAGTTCGTTCTCGGTTCCGCTGCTGTCTGGTGGCCCGTCAATGTCAGCCGTCCCGACCCCGACGCCCAGGGCAAGACCATCACCCAAACCCTGAAATGCCAGTTCCTGCCCATCGAGCAGGATGCATTCCTCGCCGAACAGGAACGGATCGCCGCCATTCCGGGGCTGCGCGCGCGGGCTGCGGCGGAGCGGGACTATCTGGCCAACACGTTCCAGGACTGGGCGGACGTCGAGGACGGCGACGGCAACAGCGTGCCCTGCACGGCGGATCACAAGGCCGCTGCGCTCCAGGACGGTGCATTCCGGGCAGGACTGTGGCGGGCGATCGGCGAGGTCACCCTCGGCGAAGAGGCCCGCCTGGGAAACTGAAGGCGGCCGGCCGGGCCTGGGCGCTCTCGCGTCTCGGCCGCGCCGACAGCCGCGAGCCCGTCAGGCTCGACGCCGATCTGATCCACCAGTTCGAGATCCTGGGCGCACCGATCGCGCCCGGGGCGCTCCCCGCCGCTCCGGCGGCCTCAGAAGGCTTTGAGGTCATGCCCGTCAACTGGCCCGCCGTCACCGCGTTCCTTGGCTGCGAGACCCAGTGGCGGTGCGCGGCGGGCCTCGCAGGGCTGATCTGGCTCGGCCTCGACTACGGCGCGGTCGATGTCGTGATGCGCCGGTGCGGGCTGGCGGATGAGGTGTTCACGGACATCCAGCTGATCGAACAGGCCGCGCTGGATGTGTTCTCGGAGGATATGTCGTGACCAATCGCAATATCGGCGTCTATATCCTGTTCAAGGCCGATGCGTCTCAGGCCAAAGCCGCGACCACCGAAGTCAAGGCCGCGGTCGCCAGCGTCACCGACGCGACCCGCGCGCAGGCCCAGGCCGATGCCCGCGCAGCCACGACGATCGAACAGGTGACCTCGACCCGCAAGCGTCAGACCGAGGCGACCCGCGCCCAGGTGGTCGCTGAGCGCCAGGCGCGCGAGGCGGCAATCACCGCCGCAACCAGCGGGGCGGCCACGGCGCTGCCGGCGGCGGCCTTCGACACCTCCGCGCTGACACGCGACACGACGGCCTGGGCGTCGTCGCTCGCGGGCGAGCTGCGGCAGACCACCGCCGTGGTTCATGAGGCGGGCACCGCGCTGCAATCGCTCCAGCCGCGCACGGCGGCGGCGGTCGGGGGCTTTCTGAAAGCTGCCGCGGCGGGTGCGGCCTGGCGAGCCGAACTGACCATGATCCGCGAGCGGCTCAACCCGGCCGTCGCCGCGCATCGCGAGCTGCAGGAGGCAATCAACAGCGTCGAGACCGCCGAGGCGGTCGGCGCGATCACCGCCCGTGAGGCATCGGTCGCGATCGACCAGCTGTCCCGGGCGATGATCGACCTGCAGGCCCGGGCCCAAACAGCGGGGGTGTCGCTGACCGAGATCGGGCCTGCCACGCGGCAGGCCACCACCGCGATGCAGGCGCTGATCGAGCGGCAGACAGGGTTCACCGCTGCCAGCACGGCCAGCACCGCCGCGACCCTGCGGCATGGGCAGGCGCTGGATGATCTGCGCGCCCGGTTCAACCCGCTCTTCGCCGTGTCCCGCGCCTATGAGCAGGAGCTTCGCGATATTGCCGATGCCGAACGGCAAAATGCGATCACGGCAGGAGAAGCCGCGGCGGCCCGCGAGCGGGCGGCACAGGCGATGGCTCCGGTTAACCGCGGGGGAGTGGCCGGTGGGGGTGCGGCGTCAGCCTATACGATGAACCTCGGGTTCCAGGCCAATGACATCGCGATGATGACCATGATCGGTCAGTCCCCTGGGGTCATGGCGATGCAGCAGGGCCCGCAGGTCGTCCAGATTTTCAACCAGATGAAATCTGCCGGGATGGCGATCGGGCCAGCTGTGGCAGCATCAATCTCCAGCCTCATCAATCCCATGGCTCTGGTTACCATCGGGGCCATAGCCGGCGGTGCTGCATTGGTGCAGTGGGCGATGTCCGCGATCAGCGCCGGGAAGGACACGCGGTCGTTCGGCGAAGTTCTCGAGAGCCTCTCAGCTGCCATCGACCGCTACCGATCCGCCAACGACCAAGCAAGACGCTCCACCATCGAACTGAAGGAAGAGTTCGGCTCGGCTGCCGATGCAGCCGGCGAACTCATGCAGCGGATCGCGGAACGGGAACGCCGCGGCATCGAGCGCGATCTGACGGCTCTCCGCAAGGAGATCCCGAAGGAAATGGGGATCGATCTCCGGCCGCATCTGGAACTGGGCCAGCTTCGCGGTCAGGAGCACGATCTATTGCGATCCTTCGGCCTGAGTGGATGGCGCGAGGAGAGCTGGCAGACGGCACGATCCATCGTTGCTGCGTTCCGGGAGGTCGAAAAGGCGACAACGCTCGATGAACAGATCGCCGCCGTTCAGGAACTGCATGGCCTCTATCTCCAGGCGGCCGAGGCCGCGGGCGGGATCAGCAAGCAGGAAGATGCTCATCTGGCGAAGATCCAGCAGACATTGCAGGGTCTGCTGCGGCTTCGTGGCGCCGACGAGAACTCCAAGGGTGCAACCGCGCTATCTCGAATGATCGCCGACTTCGAGCGCGAGGCCGAACTCGCTGCCGCGGTACTGGCCTATGGCGAAAACAGTGCCCAAGTCGAGGCGATCCGTGCCGATCACGCCCGTGAGGCGCTGCGCATCCGACTGGAAGATCTGAAGGTGGAAAAGGACAGCGGTGATGCGGGCCGCGCCCGAGAAGCGCTGGAGGCGCGCCTTGCGACAGATGCCGACGCTGCGACCGCGAAGCGCAGGAAGGCGGCGCGCGATATCGTCGGTGACCTAACCCGCCAAGCCGAAGTGTCGCAAGCGATCCTGCGCCATGGCGAGGAGGCGGTCGAGGTCGAGTTGGTGCGCGAGCGGCATGCGCGCGAACTGCTCGGCGCCCGGACGCTGGAAGCAGGGCTCGGATGGGTGCTCGCCGGACAGGCGCAGGCCCTGCTGGCTGCCGAACAGGACCGTCTACGCACGATCAAGGAGATGGAAGGAACCCGATCTGCCGACCGGATGATGGTCGATCTGATCGGCCAGGCCGCGATCAACGCGGCGATCCTGCAACATGGCGAAAACAGCATCCAGGTGAAGGAACTGCAGATCGCGGCCGAGCGGCGCCTGCACGAGGAAAGCCTCAAGACCCTGAAGGTTTCCGAGGCCCGCAAGGAGGAGTTGCGCCGGCAGTGGGAACTGACCAACGGTCTGGCCTCGGACGATCCCTTCGGCCGCCTGGCCGCGGCGCGCGACCGAGACCGGAGCCATGCCGACAGCCTCGCCCGGCTGGAGCTGGAACTGCGGCTGGTCGGCCAGACCTCGACGATGCGCGCCCGGGCGCTGGCCATCCACGAGGCCGAGGTGCGGATGCGGCGCGAGGGCTACGACCTCGGCAGCCAGGAAATCGAGATCGAGAAGGCCCGCGCGGCCGCCCTGGCGGATATCACCACCGAACTGGAGCGGCAGCGCGACGCTTGGGACAAGGTCCATCGGGCGGCGGAAGGCATGATCGACGGACCGATCGATGCGCTGCTCAAGGGCGATCTGAAGGGTGCGCTATCCTCCGTCGTGGAAGAGGTGGCGGGGCTTTGGTCTGAACTGGCCCTGAAGAACCCGCTGAAAAACCGGCTGCTGGGGACCAACTACGCCACGCTGGACGATGTGGGCGGCCTCGGCGGGATCGTCGGGCGGCTGTTCGGAGGCGCGCAGGCCGAGCC
>NZ_JAVKPH010000075.1:0-6885 GCF_031432425.1 Ruixingdingia sedimenti
CGCATCGAGGACCTCATGCCCTGGCGCCACGCCCAGCCGTCAAGCCTCGCCGCATAGGGCCTCGACGTCGCGCTTACGAAGCACTGTGGAAGCAAGAGGGGCCGAAGTCCTTCGTGCTTCCACATGAGCAGTTGGGCTCAGCGCTCCTCGATGAAGACGCTGCACTCCTTCGAGTGAGACATCAGATTGTCGATTCCCGCGGTCACGTCCCATCTCAGGTTGACCCTCGGCCCGTCATCGACGGTCTGAATCGTCACAACGCGATCATGGAAATGGCGATTGCGTGCAGAGCGGTGATGGAGTTCGGGTGTAACCGTGATGCCGGCAGATCGCAGCTCAGCGCGTAACGCGCTCGACTGCGATTGCGGCGTATCCGGCTCGCCGTGATCGGGATTCCACACGACTGCAAGTCGCTCGATGTCGACGCCCGCTGACCCAGCGGCAGCGACAAAGCTCGCTAGGCGACGTCGGTTATGTGGGCGAACGCCGCACCAGGGATCCTCGATTTCGAGCGCGACGCGGCGCCCTGCTACGCCTTGAAAGAGCGGTGTGAGCGCTCGGGCGGTGCCCGGACGGAAGCGGAAGACGCGCAAACGTTCTGTGAGCCCAGCCAACGGACCCGGCAGCGTTCGGACGCTGTCCTGCACCGACGCAAGCCAGCTGTCGCCTGCTGAGCATGAAAAAAGGTGGCTGACCCCCTCCAGTGGCCCGGCAAGAGCCGCCGCCGCGTCCTGCGATGCGTAGAACGCATCCACAGAGGCCTCTGCCCCGACACCCTTCAAGACAGACAGGCGAGGCGCATTCGCAACGGCCGACCCGTCGAGCGTGCCAAAGCGAAGCTGGCCGGATCGTTCGTATGGCGCCAAAGCATAGGCAATCTCACGATCGAGGCCTGTCGGGGTACCTGCATCAACCGCACCCGGTGGAAGTAGATAGAGGGCATGCCTGTTCGAGGCTTCATCGAGCCAGTTTCGCAATGCCCGCGCGCTTGTGAGGGCCTCGGACCGATCTTCGGCCCCCCAGAGATCTGGCGAGGAAACAGCCACAAGCCCCGCTCCCTCGAGACGCACCCGCAGCGTCGCCGCGGCAGTCTGCGCTACCGGGACCGCAGCGTCGGGGGCATGAGCGGGCCGCGGTGTCGACTCCGCAAGCAGGCCGCGCAACCAGCCAAACACAGGATGACGATCGAACTGATCCCAATAGACCTGGTTGGAGTAGTCATTCAGGCACCGCGAGCAGCTCGTCTCGCAGGCTGCGCCACGAGGGCAATCAAGAACCGCGATCGCTCGACCCAGCAGCACGCGGGCCGAGAAGCGAGAATCGTCGAGCAATCGACGGCAGTAGCCGGCACCGCCTGGGACTGAGTCCGATAGGATGACCAGCGGGGCCGCACCGAGAAGCTCAACGGTCGCGCGGAGGTCTTGTGGGTCAGTTTCAAGAATGTCCGCTGCCGCAAGTCTCAATGCCTCTGCCAGCGTTCTAAGGAAGCCATCCCGCGCCGCCCGCCGTTCAGTCTCCGTGGGGCGATCAGAAAAGTCTGGGACCGGCTGATCGATGCGGATCCCCCGAAGATCTGTCTCGAAAACATGTGCGAGGTCCACGGGCCAGCGAAGGGATTCAACCTGGCACCGATCTCCGGTCCGCGGGTTCTCATGCACTGCCCGGATCTCTGCCCCGCCAAGCGCCTCTTGAGGCGCTGGTCTCGCGTGCTCGCACGACGGGCACCAAAGATAGCCCGCCCCCAGCGGCCCGCGGTTCAAGACGAGCATTCGTCCAGGCTGACTCCCCTCTGGTGCGATAGCCGGCGCGAAGAAATGCGTGACGCGTGCTAGGTCTGAAACTTGGAAGTCCTCAGGGCGGGCTCGCGTTAGAAGGCGCGCTTCGTCGACGGGTCGAACTCTTAAGCGTGTCGCGCCGGGGTCTCTACCTTGCCGGTCGGCATATGATGTCAGGAACCCCACCGGTTCAACGAAGGCACGGCGCGGGCCACTGGCCCGTGAACCGCACTGAGGGCAGTTCTCCGCAAAATCATCCCGCTCGTGATGTGTTTCTGCATGCTGGCACGTCGGACAAACGCGATGGAAACCACGTTCCATCCAAGCATCACCGGTGCCTACCGTGGCTCTCCGTGCGATGCCCGCGGACGTCCAAATTCGGCCACCGGCCACGACTTCGGCCCCCGGCGCATACTCAGCGATCGCCATTGCTGCGTCTCGATCGAGCTGCAAAGCTCGATCATCCGAAGCGGTGCGAGCGCCTCGTTCCGTGACAATCTCTAGGTGAATCGAGTGAACCGGGAAGCTGTAAGTCGGTATGACGGCAGCACGCGACAGGGCCTCAACTAGGAATCGATCAAGATACCGACGCATGTCGCCCAAACGGCCATTCATGCGACCGGCAGCGCGGGAGCGGGCCTGCTCGTTCGCATCCGGATCATCGAGCGCGGCACGTGCCGTTTCGTAGGCGTCATTGAGCTCGCGCCAGCGAGCGCAAGTAGCCCGGATCCAGCGCGTTATCTCTGCGCGCGAGTGCTCAGTCAGTTCGCCCGCGACAAGGCCTACATGATCAACTCTTGCCGGGAGAGTGGACGCCATCCGCTCAGCAACCGTGCGTGCGGCAACACCGGCCTCCGAAGCGAGCCATGCTGAAAGGTCCGCCAGAAGAGTTGTCTCAGCCGCCTCGTCCAAGCGCTCGCCCAGCACATCACGCAGACGCGGAGCTCCCGTGCGCTCGTGGCCTGCCAAGCGACGATCCAGCCAACCTGCCAACAGGCATGAGACCTGGTGCCGTCGGAAGAAGCTTGGGTTATCCAATGTCAGATATGGGGCGGGGGGGAGCGCCTCGAGATAGCCACGCAGATCGTTGAATTGTGCTTGGTCATATCGGCCGGACCTCGCCATCATCAACGCAACAGGCGCGGCCTGCGCGCGGCGGCCAGCGCGACCGGCGCGCTGCTGATAGTTCGCAATGCCCGGCGGGACGTTCCGGCAGAAAACCGCTTCCAGCTCGCCCAGATCGACACCCATTTCCATTGTTGTGGTGCAGCTGAGCAAGTTGATTTCGCCCTGCCGGAACCGCTCCTCGATCTCGGATCGTTCCGTCGTCGATATGGCGGCGGTGTGCTCCCGAGCGATCCCGCTCAGCGGCTGCCCTTCATAACGAACGAGGTAATGGTTGCGTCTTCGCATCTCGTCCCGTTCTTCGGCTGAAACAGGAACTGTGCGCCCCGTACAGCGCCAGGCGGTACACACGCCCCCGAGATCGATCTGGCTGGACGCACCGCAACTTTCACAGCGGCGCAATTCTCCTTCCGGGGTCGCTGCGAAGCGCATGGCCGCCAAGTTCAGAACATGACCGTGTCCGCCGGGCAGCAGGAGACGGTGACGGGGCCGCGTCGCCTCCTCCCAGAAAGCCGAGAGCATGTCTCGCGCTTGGTCGTCTGGGATTCCGAGCCTGTCGATCAGCACCCACAGTGGCCGATTGGAGCGTCCCGGCTCTGAGAGCAACGTCCGCAGTCGCCGGCTCTGGTGAGTCCGCGACAACGACCACGAGATATCCGCGCTCGCCAACCCCTCACCCCACACGGACTCGTCTGTTAGGTCGATGTTCTCCAGCGTGTTGATCGCTCTCGATTGCCGAATGAGGTCGAGCAAAAAGCGGACCAGAGCCGGCACCAGGCCTCGATACTCAGGCGGAACCCTTTCGCTGAGTCGCTGAGCAATCCTCGCATCCCCCTCATATTGCACGGTGATGAGGCCGAGGGATTCAAGTGATAGTCGCAGTGGGCCACCGCAGAGTTCAGCTGCGATCAGGGCCATCAGGCGGTCTTTGGCGGCGCTGCTGCTCAGAGGTTCTGGATTGCGGCGATCATATAGCTTGAAGCCGGATCGCCTGAGCTGCGTCCAGACACCATCGCGCAGCCCCATGAGGTCCAAAGCTTCGTTGGTCTCTCGACGCAGCGCCTGGACCATAGCTGCACGGAGCGCTTGATCTCGAGCCGTACGCTCGAAGAATGGGGCGAAGAACGCCGCGTCCTGCCGGTTGTCCGCAAAGACGAGGAGGTTTCGCCCTTGCATCGGGGCTTCCGACGACCGCCCCTGCGGCGGAGGCAGGGCCTCGAGCAGTGCCTGCGCAGTTACCGACGCGAGCGCATCGTCACCAGGGTGGATCGGAGTAACAGGCTCAGCGAAGCGTCCGCCGGTCGCTCCGCAAGATAGGCATTTCCGGACGTAGCTGCGCCGTTCCTCGGCATCGTCGCGCATCGGGGCTTCGGCAAGGGAGAGCACGCCCTCCTCAGGGCCGTCGGCCAACTCGCCAGTGTTGGCGAAGAATTCGAAGGGAGGTTCCTCCTCGGGTTCCTCGTCCAGTTCGTCAGGGTCTATCTCTGTCGCGGCCTCTCCCGCCCTGATCAACCTCAAGACCCGGCGCCTCGCTCCGGGACTGATCTCGGGACGGGGGTGAAGCATTGTTCCATCGTCCCAGCCCTCGACGTAGGGCTCGCCGCAGTTGCGGCAGACGAGAAGGGGATAGGCCGGGGCACCGTCGATGTGCGTACCATTGCGAGAAAGCCTGAAGTCCGCCCAATTCTCGACGTCGCTTGCAGAAAGCTTTAGCGCGACACCCTCCACGCCCGAGGCGGCGAGATGAAAGCGTGCCGGGAGAAGTGGAAACGCGCCTGGGACGGAAGGTCGAGCCAGAACGCCCAGTGAGATCAGAGCCGTTAGTGCTGTCCGCGCCGTCTCTCCAGACTCTGACGCAAAAACCCGCGCCGCGAGATCGGCGAATGGCAAAGCTCGCTCCTTGAGCGCACTGGCTACGTCGCGAACCTGTTTGATGCCAGCTAGCCGCGCAATAAGCGCTTCGCCGAACGGTTGCGCAGGGTCGAGGAGTAGCGCATCGAGGCCAGCTTCCCGCATCGCCTCGTTCCAGTCCTCGGTCAAATAGTCGACGTTTTCAGCTGCGAGGCACCCTTGCTCTCGTAGCTCCGAGAGTGTTCGTCCTGCTCTAACCCAATCGGCTGCGGAGAGTCCTTGTGGTTCCAGGCCGTCGGTGAGGGCTGGATGCAGTCGTCGTTCCGCGGTGATGACCGCCCCGTCTCCGCTTGGGAACGGTTCCCCGAACAGGTCTTCTGCGAAGCGTGCGAGTTCTTCGCGCTTCGCTGGATCGAGGCTTGCGGATGTCCCGACACAACGGATCTGTCCTTGGGGTATGCCGAGCCGCGCCTTCAGCTTTCGCAGGAGGAAGGCGACTTCGATGGCTTGAGCACCCGTATAGGTATGGACCTCGTCGAGGACGAGCCAACGGACGTCCGCGCCGGCAAGCAATGCTCGGTTTCGCGGCAAGAGCAGGATGTGCTCGAGCATGGCGTAGTTGGTGACGAGGATGTGCGGCGGGGTCTGAAGCATCTCGCCCCTGGCAAGAAGCCAGTTTCGCGGAGCATGTCGAGCGTCGGGGAAGTCAGCCTGAAAGGTGGGCGTGGCGGTCAGCCGTCCTTCTTCGTCCGATCTCGTGGCATCAGAGCGCACTTGCCCGGTGAAGCGCCCGAGCGTGATGCCGGGGTCGCCAAGGTCCCGAAACAACAGTCGGGCGATACGGTGCATCTGGTCGTTTGCGAGGGCGTTGAGAGGATAGACCAAAATTGCGCGAACGCCTGGCCGCTCCAGTTCTCCCTGACGCAGGAGATCGTCGATCAATGGGAAGAGAAAAGACTCCGTCTTGCCCGAGCCGGTACCCGTGGCGACCAGATAGTTTTCGTCGCGACCAATGGCTGCTGACTGGTGTAGGTGAAGCCGCCTACGCCAGAGGGATCGTCCCTCTGCACTTTCGGAGAGTGCCGACCACGCACCGTGCAGTGCCCCATTGCCCACCAGTTCTTCAATACTGCCGCCCTTCTCGAAGTCTGGCAGGCTCTCGACGAATGGGCCGCGCACCAATGCCGCGCGTGCGCATGCGTCGGCCACGGCGCGTGACAGTCGGGGCGCTCGCGCTGATGACACTGCGGCGGCAGTTGTAATGTACCGCGCCAGCGTCGCACCGAGGTTGTCCTTGAAACGGATTGGGTCGAGTTCGGTCATGGACGTTCCTTGGCGATTTGCCAGAGCAATAGGTGGAAGGCGAAAAGCTCGGGGGCGAGGCGCAACATGAATGCAATGCTGGTGAGAGCTTGTGCTGGCGGCATGCCCGCCCGAGTGGAGACGGTATCAACATACTCTGCCACCTCATTGAGGCGGCTTGCACGTGCAAAGCCAGAAAGCAATGCCGAGCCCCATAGATCCACCTGAGCCGGCTCCTCAGAGTCCTGACTGCGGCGCGGAGCAGGTGGACGAAGCTTTTCGGGTGCCAGGGTCCAGGCTGCATGCATCAACCGTTGCAGGGATCCTTGGCGCCGGCTGTTCGGTCCCTCTTCGGCCGTGTCATCGAGGAAGAGGCCAGCTGCGTCGAGCCGCTCGACTAGCCGGAGATGCGCAGCGCGCCAATGGTCTGGCCCGAGCAAAGGCGTCCCACGCCAGAACCATCCCGCCGATGGGTCACCGTCGACCAATGGCAGATTTCTGAAGAAGCGTGCTGGATCGAATCCCTCCAGTCTCGAGCCCTTGTCGCGCGCCGCCTGCAGGTTTCGGAAGGCCAGGTAGACTGTGGGATGGAGATGAGACAGCTCGCGCAGGCGCGCTGTATTGAGTGTGGCGAGCGCAGCCATCTCGGCGACACCAGGATCAACGGACGCCGCCAGAGCCGCGAATGCCTGCGGCGCTGCAGTGTATAGATCCGGAGCGAACTGCAGAGGGTGGAGGATCGGCACCCAGCCAAGGGGAGTGTCTGAAACTCTGTGTATCTGAGCCGACCCATGCGGTTTTCAGATACAGTCAGGCGTCGAAGCGCCCTGCG
>NZ_JAVKPH010000076.1:0-6563 GCF_031432425.1 Ruixingdingia sedimenti
ACGCTGGTCTCCATTGCAGATACCAGCTTGAATCACGATCACCGCGCCCGGTGAATCCCTTTTGTCAACACGCCCTAGGCCTGTGTGTAGCCCATGATCCTGTTGAGAGGGCGACCGCCACAGCATGAAGGGGTCAAGGTAAAGGGGAATGTCCTCGTCAAGAAAAGGAATCGCGAAGTCGAGATCGACCTGTGCGGCGTGAATCCCATGATAATCTGTAAGACGAGGACGAATAAGCAACGTGGCCGCCATATGCTGGGGAAGCTTTCTTTATCGATACCAAATATTGTGCGCCGTTGGCAACTGGAAGCAACCGCTGCGTCGTGTTCGAGTGGCCGCTCTTTTGGAGTTTCCTCCCTGCGATGACCGTCCGCAAAGGGCCGGTCCGCACCCAGCAGGCCTGTCCCGCGCACCTCCCTCTTCAACAACCCTCATCCGGACCTATTCCGCCTCCACGCTTCGAACTGACTACGCCTGATCCCGAAGCGGAGCGCATTACCCTCGTGCAGGTTCGCAACCTCGGCATCGACGATTGCCTGGAGCTGCACCAGAGTTTTCGGATCGGTCCCGGCGGCGAGATAATCAGCGATGCTGGCCGCGCCCTCCACCACGATGTCGCGCACCATGGCCCGGATTTCTTCCCGGTAGCGCAGCCGCAGCGGGTCCGGTTCGGGGAGCGATTTCACCAGCGCCGCGTAGCGCTGGCAGGAGCGTTCGTAGGCGGCAAGGTAGACATCCGCCAGCAGTTCGGTCCGGTTGAACTCGTAGATGCCTTGCGTACCCCGGAAATAGGTTTCCTCCGGCATGTCGATGAACGACAGCGGCGAGAGGTTGTGCTTGATCAGCGGGATGTTGGCGCCCAGCCGCGAGACGCGCTTGTTCACGTCCTCGAAGGGCTGGAGATAGGGGATGTGGACCATCAGGAAGAACGAGGTCTCGAACGGGTCCGTGATCCGGCCTGCCTTGTCGAGGATCGTCCTGAAGTTGTCCTCGATCCGCTGCGGGATGGCGAGAGGGGTGTAGACGCTGCCGCCGATGTCCACCGGGCGGCGGCGCAGGCGGCCGGAGGCCGAGGGATCCGCCATCAGGTTCTCCGACAGCAGCGCGTGCAGGTTCAGGAAGGTATAACTGTCGTAGCCGATCTCCTCGGGCGCCTCGGCGATCAGCTCGATGGCGGCCTTGTGGTTCAGGATCATCTGGGCGTCGAGCAGATCCTTGCCCTCGGCCGTCTTGCCGAAGCGGATCAGGTTCTCGGTGTCGAGACGGCTGTAGGTGTTGCCCTCCAACTTCGACGAGGCCCAGGACAGGTCGATCATCAGCCTGCCGATCACGTCGCGCAGATGGGTGCCGGCGGGGCGATTGTCGGCGCCGGTGCGGCCCATGTCGTGCAACTGGCTGCGCAAGGCCTCGGGCAGATAGAAGGTCTGGTTGGGGCTGTAGATGTCGAGGAAGTCCTGGTTGTAAGTGACCGGCCGCCTGGCGATCACCGGCTGCGCCACCAGGCCCAGCACCTCACGGCCGGCGGGCGACAAGACGATCCCCATGGTGTCGGGCCTGGTAGCGAACTCGGCCAGCCGATAGGTCACCGCGACACTCCGGCCCGCCCTGATGATGCGCCCCTCGGCTTCCAGAAGGCCAAGATGACGCTGCAAGGTCCGGCGGCTGACCGTCAGACCCTGCCCGGCGACAAGCTCCTCGATCCGGCCGATCGGCATGGGTGTCAGATCGCCGGGCAGCGCGGCGAGGAGAGCTGTGCGGATGTTATGGTCCGAAACGGCCATCGGGCACTCCTCTGCTGCCGCACCCCTGACGCGGAATTGTCGCACAATATGTCGTTCTTTTTGTCGCGCAATCAACGAGCAGCGTCAAGGGTGCTCCGCAAAGAGCTTGATGGCCTGCCGGTCACCGTCTCGAATGCCTGATCGCGGGGCCACGCTCCACCGCTACTCCCCCACCGATACCATGGTTTGGCGCGGCTCTCGGGCACGGATCAGGGGCCAGCCCGAGGCGTATGAACATACCGCGCCGAAACATATCAGCCACCAAGTTCCGGAACATCGTTCTCCGGAGTCCGATAGTTGCCCGCCCTGACCCTGGGCCAGACTTCGGGGCGCTTCGCCACCTCGGAGATCTGCCGGCCCGGAGCGACCTGATCAAATATCCGGTTCACTTCGACCGCCCAGTCGTAAAGCAGCGCCTGGAACGCGGGGGACAGGCGCTGGCGTTGCCAGATCTGTTCGAAGTCGATGCGGTCGCCCAACCGTTCCGCCACCACCGAGATGGTATAGGCGGCGATATTGGCATAGCCCTGCCGGAACGTGATCTTCGCATCCTTGCCCTTGATCATGCTCTCGATGGCCTTGAAGGCGATGACCTTGGCGATCATCGTCCGATACCATTTCGCGTCCAGCGGATCGGGCACGATGGCAGAATCCTCGTCCAGCGCCTCCATGAATTTCATGAAGTTCTTCTCGCCCCCGAGCGCGACCTGTGCAGGCCTCGACCGCCAGGATTCATGATATTTGGCGATGTCGTTCTTGGAGAGCTTGCGTCTGGATGGAACGGCATCCACCAGCTTCTTCCTTTGCGCCGGCGTCGTGCCGTCGCGCAGCAGCATGACCTGATAGGCCCCGGCCGCCCGCTCGTAGAACCAGCAACCGACGCCATCCGGGCACCAGGTCTCGTTCGCGAGCTTTTCGAACTGCCGGTGGAAGGGGCGGTTGGCCGAAAGATCGGATTCCTTCACCGCGTTCTGCTTGTTGGCAAATCGGGAGATCTTCCTGATCAGTTCTTCCCGGCCGTCGTCGTCATTCCCCTTCAGGATGATGATCTTTGCGGGCACCATGACATTGCCGAGATCCAGTGCCTTGTTTTCGCGCGCCGCGAAATAGATCGACGATGTGGTCTGGCCACCGTTCACGATCTGGACGCCCTTGAGAAACGAAAGCCCGATGCTGCCATCCTCGCTACGCCCGAAGGCGGCTTCGTCACAGACCAGAACGAGGCCGTTGTTGAACGCCATGAAATGTTCGGGTTCCTTCGCCAGGGTCTCGGCGATGCCCTTGTTCACCTTGCCCCTAGCCCCAAGGAAGGTTCTCACGTTCGCCTCGAGCAGACGGCTGCCGAAACGTTCGTAGAGCCGGCGGATCACCTGACCCGGCACCGCCGTCAGAGCATATTCGTAGTCGGCATCGGGATCGGGGACGTGAACGCAGGGGAGCGGGCGACCGAGCGTCTGCTCGAAGCTGATCGCGACCTCTTCCCGGGGTTTGCCAGCGGTGTGACGGTAAAGGCGCTCGATGTCCATCGCTTCGATGGCCACGATGCGGCCATGCACCTCCTTGGTGGAAAAGTGCTTCATCTTCGTCCGACCGTCGGTGATGACGAACACCCGGAGCTGGTCCAGATCGGACCAGTTGGCGGTGATCAAGGAAATCAGACCGTGGATGTCATGCGTGGGGTCAACCTTGTCGATCAGCTTTCCGCCAGCGGCATGGAACAGGAAAGCCACGCCCTGCTTTGCGGTGTCGGCGGCGGCGGAGTCCGGCAAGGCGGTGATTTCCTCGCTGCCGAAATAATGGGTGACGAAGAGGTCGAGTCTCGTCTCATCCGACGAAAGGGCATGGCCCGTGATGCGCAGGCGGCTGTTGCCGACCTTTCCGGCCCAGTGGCAGATCGTGGCGGGTTCGCAAATGCCGGCATTGGCGACATGCTCCATCACCAGTTCGGCGAAGACCAGCTCCTCCGAGGGGAAAGGCCCTTCGTTGGCCTGCACGCGCTCGGCGATGGTGGTCTGGACCAGGGCGCGGAAACCGTGGTGGAAATCTTCAAGGCTCATGGATCGATCCCGAGTTCGGAGAGGGCATCGTCAAGCGGAAGCGCGGGTTGCTCCAGCGCGTCGACGTCCAGGGTATAGACCACCTTGCGAACCTGTTGCGGAACGGCCTGACGACGAAGACAGGGGAAGTGCGCATCGACGAGGAAGGCCCGCGCGTCCAGAAGGCTCAGCTTGCGGCGGTAGTGTTCGGCATGGTCGTCATCATAGCCCGACAGCAGCAGCAGCGCCTCGAACACCCGCGACAAACCGGCTTCGGCCATACGCTCGCGCAGGTGCGCAACCATGCCGACAAGATCGGTGCCATCATCCGCGACATCGAACCGGAGAGCAGCCAGGAAAAGGGGGGTGCGGTCCGCGTCAAGCTGTTCGAGGCTGTTGATCCGCGCAAGGAACGTTCGACCGGCAAGTGAGCTTTTCACCTCCACCGCGCCTGCACCGATCAGGAAGTCCTGCGCAGCGTGCAGCGGACCCTGCCAGCAGTCTACCGCCGCGGCGCCCAGCCTTGTCTGCATCAGGCGGTCGAGAAGCCAGAGCTCTCCCATGAGGCCGAGCTGCCTTTCGGACGAGAGCGGCCTCCGTTTGCGGGACATGAACGTCTGCCAGTCCGCAACCCTGCCGATGAATGCGTCCGCCAGATCCCGCGGATTCCTGGTGTCGGTGGCTTCGAGGCACCGGAGCACGTCCGCCGCCATCACGGTGAAGATGTCGAGCGAACCCTCGAGGCGCCGGACAAGGGAAATTGCCATGCGATCACGGAACATCGCCTCCTCGCGGAGAAGCACCACATCGAACCCCCTGCCGTCGGGAAGTCCGCCCGGCCCGGCCGACATGGTGCGCGGGAAGCTGACGATCAGGGCTTCACGCCCGCCCGGAAAGCGGCAGCCGACCTCGATCGAGACCGGACCGATGTCGGCCAGATGCACGAATTGCCAATCCTCCCCGCCCTCCTGCCGCGTCAGCACGCGCCACGAGCGAAGGATGCCCTCTTCAGTCCACCCAGTCATTCATCGCCCCCCACAACACGCTGTTCGCCATGTAGTCGGCATTGCTGACCCTGCGCTCGGATGGGCTGCCGGGAAAACTGATCGCCCAGGCGAGGATGGGCGGGCCATCCTCCAGCTCTTCGATATCGCTCGCCTGTGGATTGAGAAGATAGAGCATCAGCAGACCGCGATCCCTGCGCGGCGCCACACCCGTTTCCGGATCGCCAAAACCCAGGATCTTGCGGATGGCGGTGCCACGGGGATCGTCCGGCGGTTCGGCCCCTTGATCGCGGTCCTTGTCACCCCGCCAGGTCTTGCGGGTCAGGTTAAGGGCGGCGGTCCATTCCGCCTCTGTCAGGTCGATCGCCTGATCCCGCGAGGAAATCAGGGTCTTGATGGAATACCGATCAACGGGCTCGGACTGGACGGCGCGGCGCTGCATCATGTTGACGCTGACGCCACCAATTTCGACCACGGGATCCGAGGCCCCGATCAGGGCCACGGTCCAGTTCGTCAACTCGCCATCCTTGTTCATTTCGTCGATGAAATCCGCGATCAACGGGCTGACGACTCTGAAGCTCGCGCCGTGCGTGCGGTAGCTGCGGAGGAAGGCCGTGACCTGGGCCGCCGAAACGTCGCGCCAGAAATGACCTTTCCAGTTGGGGCTTGCCTTCGGCAGATAGTGCTGTTGCTCCGGCCGCAACGATGGTCCGATCGCAGCAAGGAGCCGGTGGCCCGCATCGTAGTTCGCCTCCATGTCCTGCTTTCGCGGCAGGAACACGATGGTCTGCAGCAGGTCACCCGAGAAGGTCAGATGCATCGGGCGGGCATTGCGCATCTTCGTGCGCGACGTCACTGTCAGGACAGAGTGCGACCGCACCCGCAGGCCGAACTGTTTTGGCGTGGCACCCGCTGCAACCATATTGTCGAATTCCTGCCGCAGCTCTTCCGCCGCGTCGGCAATATGGCCGAACCATTCGATCATCTCGTGCGTGGTATAGAGGCGGCAGCAGTCCAGATAGCCGTCCCGATACCCGAACCAGCGCCCCATCTGCATCAGTGTATCATACATCCGCGCCGTGCGCAGGAAGTAGCTGGCACATAGCCCCTCTAGCGTCAGTCCCCGCGCCAGCTTGTCGCCGCCGACCGCGATCACCTTGAGCCCAGTCGCCTCGTTGTCGGCATAGTCCAAGGCGTCCTTGGCAGAACCGTTGATCTCGCGCACCTTGATGTCGCTGATGACCTCGGGCAGCACCTCCCTCACCTGTTCCCATGCGAAATCAGCAAGATTTTCGTCGGGGATCAGTGCCTCGCGGATGCGCACCATCCCGGGCAGGAACCGCTGTTCATAGTCCTCGCGCATCATGCGCTCGGTTTCGGCCAGGTCGATTCCACGGGTGAATCGCCCTCTCAGGGTCCGGATATACTCGCCAACCTGCGGTCAGGACTCGTTCTCGCGTCATAGCCAGAACATGACGGTTGCAGCGAGGGCGACGGCGGAGAGGAAGACCTTTGGGCACCTGTCGTAGCGGGTTGCGACCCTGCGCCAGTCCTTCAGACGCCCGAACATGATCTCGATCCTGTTGCGGCGTTTGTAGCGGCGCTTGTCGTGCTTGATGGGCTTGCCGCGCGACTTCCTGCCAGGGATGCAGGGTTTTATCCCCTTGAACCGCGCCGGGTTTGCCGGAGGCTCCAACTCTTGAGTAGGATGGAGCATCATGAGCAAGACGACGAACAAGTTT
>NZ_JAVKPH010000077.1:0-5896 GCF_031432425.1 Ruixingdingia sedimenti
GGTCTTTGTCGATGCTCATACGTGGGTCTCCTCTGAGAGCAGTTACCACGTCAGCGCACAAAATTTAGGATAGTCCCTACCGACCCTGCGCGTTCAGCATAAGCTCTTTGAAGGTCTCAATGACGCGCGCAACAAGCGCTCTTTCGCGCATGACAACGACCTCCTTGCTGTTTCGGAGGCGCGGTTCATCGTCGATTGCGTATTGGCATCGCTTTCCTTCATCGAACGGATCGAGGCCGACCGGGACTCAGCAAACACCACTTCGGACAACGAGATTCCGTTCTAGAATTGCCCTTCTTGCTCGGGGTCAGGCCACCTGGTCCAACTGTCGACCCAGCCAAGTATTGCAGCTGCCCCCTGCCCGCATTAGACTGACCTCAGGACATGGCTGGAACGTCGCGCTGTGCGAGCAGATGTTCAAATCTCCTGGCGAGCCGCAAATTCGCACATCGTCGCGCCAGTATTTTTGCGACGCCATGCTGCTCAGGACTACGCCAATGCCCGACCCAGCCCTCCATTCCCCGCCGAACGCCGCCGGGCGCTTCTCTGTAACGCATTGGAAATGCTGCGTAGTCTCTGTGCAGGCTCTTCAGGGATCGGCACGGGAATGGCACGGCAACGACAAACCACCGCATCGAAGCTTCGGCTGGTCACCGAGACCACCGATGAAGCCGTTGCGCGCGTTGCTGGCACCCGCAACCCCGACCCCCGCCTCGCCGATCTCGTCCGGCAACTCGCCCGGCAGGCTGCGGGCGATTTCGTCCAACAGGAGACGGCCCGATTGGCGGGCGGCCGCCTCCCAGACTGAGGTGTCCGCATGAAGGTCGCGCTCTACGCCCGCTACTCGTCCGACAACCAGCGTGACGCCTCGATCACCGATCAGCTGCGCATGTGTCGCCTGCGTGCCGAAAAGGAAGGCTGGACCGTCGTCGAGGAATACACCGATCACGCCATCTCCGGCGCCAGCATGATCCTGCGGCCGGGTGTTCAAGCCTTGATCTCCGATTCCCTGCGCGGCCGCTTCGACATGATCATGGCCGAAGCGATGGACCGCCTCTCACGCGACCAGGAGGATATCGCCGGTATCTTCAAGCGCATGACCTATGCCGATGTTAAGATGTTCACCCTGTCCGAGGGCGAGATCACCCATCTGCATGTCGGGTTGAAGGGCACGATGAACGCGCTGTTCCTGAAGGATCTGGCCGACAAGACCCGCCGTGGGCTGCGCGGTCGGGTCGAGGATGGCAAATCCGGCGGCGGTCTCTGCTACGGCTATGACGTGGTTAAGAAGTTCGATGATCGTGGGGAAGCCGTCCGCGGCGACCGGACCATCAACGAGACTGAGGCCGGGATCGTGCGCCGCATCTTTGCCGATTATCTCGAGGGGAAATCATCGCGCACTATCGCCATGGCGCTGAACCGCGAAGGCGTACCGGGGCCGCAGGGCAGCGAATGGGGACCATCAACGATCCACGGCAACCCGAAGCGCGGCACCGGCATCCTGAACAACGAACTCTATATCGGCAAGCTGGTCTGGAACCGGCTGCGCTATATCAAGGACCCCGACACCGGTCGGCGCGTATCCCGCCTGAACCCGGAAAGCAATTGGGTCGTCCATGAGGTTCCCGACCTGCGGCTCATCGACCAGGATGTCTGGGATGCGGTCAAGGCACGGCAGAGCCGCCTCGCCTACGATGTGGTCGAGACCAGCCCGAATCCCCTGAACGACCGGCGTCGCCCGAAGCATCTCTTCGCCGGCCTCGTCAAATGCGGCTGCTGCGGTGGCGGCTATACGATGATCTCGAAGGATCTGCTCGGCTGTGCGACGGCGCGCAACAAGGGCACCTGCGACAACCGGCTCAACATCCGGCGCGACGCGCTGGAAGCCTCGATCCTCAACGGGCTACGCAAGCATCTGATGGATCCCGCGCTGTTCAAGGAGTTCTGTACCGAGTTCACCAGGGAGGTGAATCGGCTGCGCATCGAGCGCGGCGCCGATCTGGAGGGTTGGAAACGGGAACTGGACAAGATCAGCAGGCAGATTTCCCAGATCATCAATGCGATCACCGATGGCATGTATCACCCTTCCATGAAGGAGAAGATGACTGGGCTGGAAGCCCGCAAGGCGGAACTGGCGGACAAACTCGCCAATGCCGACGAGCCGCCTCCCCTGATGCATCCGAACATGGCCGGTCTCTATGCCCAGCGGATCGGCCAACTCTACGAACATCTGCAAGATGAAGACGGTCGTACTCGCGCTGCCGAGACCTTTCGGTCGCTGGTCGATCAGGTGACGCTGGTTCCCGACAATGGCGAGCTAGCCATCGTCCTGCGCGGCGACCTCGGTGCGATCCTGCGGTTTGCGGCGGGCAAGAAAAACCCCGACTTCCTTGCGGAGGCCGAGGCTTTGGACAACCTGCTATCGCCGGGATCGTTGGTTGCGGGAGGGCGCAACAGCCGATCGCTGCGGAATGAGGGTAAAAATGCAAAAACCTCCGCGACGGTGTCAGCGGAGGTTTCGCAATTATCGTTGGTTGCGGGGGCAGGATTTGAACCTGCGGCCTTCAGGTTATGAGCCGAAAGTGTAGCGATTCCAATAACTTAACAAGACCAACCACTTAGGCGACAAGCCTTTGATCCGGCTCGATTTTCGTTCCGACATACATCAGAACGCGCAGGCGTTCAGACGCAAAACCGGTGCGAAGCCAGCAGTCGCAGGTTGATGTGGCGTTGATGTAGCCTGCGCACGCTTCCCCCACAGATCATCATCGCGAACGGGCAAGCTGCATGTCATCTCCGATGCTCCTGCAGCCCGAGTTCCGCCCACATCCAGCCAAAGTCATAATCAGCAATCGGGCCCTCCTCATGGCGCGCGCTTCTGTTTTCCAGCATCTTCAGCCAGTCAATGACCTTGTCCCGTCCGGCTGCAGTGCGCACCGCCTGGCGTGGTGATTTGCCGCCAAGAGCGGGAACCGGTGCGTCCAGTGTCTCGCGATAATGCTTGTCCAGATGATCCCGTATCAGCTGCCGGGCGATTTCGGGCGGGATTTCGTCGGCGCCTTCCTGCGGCCGGTCGCTGCGATGCTCGTTTTTCATCTGCTCCACCGTGCGGATGGTTGTCAGCGGGCGCTTCAGCAACTCGCCACAGGCCGCGGTCACCAGCGCTTCTACCGATACCGCGCGCTCAGCCGAATTGACCTGAACCAGCAGCGTCTTGCCCTTGACCTCCAGCGTGCCCAGAACCGTGGCCCCCTCCATCTGCGTATCCAGTATGATGCCACCGCTCGCCTTGCCGCCCCGCCCTTTCCGAGGCTTCAGCCAGTTCCAGAACTTCGGCCCCTCAGGGTGGAACCCCGTCACCTTGTCGAGGCACAGGGCAACATCCTTCTGCGCCACGCCACTCGCAAACGCAAAGCGTAGATCGTGGAACAGCACATCGTCGCCGTCGGAATTGCTGAACTGTAGCTGTGTCGAAGAAAGCGCATGGGCGATCTCGGTCAACAGCCAAGCCGAAGTGAAGAGCGGCGCGCAATGCTGCAACTGCTCGTGGTCCAGGCGCAGGGCATCGCGCTTCTTCAGCTTCAGCGCATCGCGTAAGCCGTCGAACAGAAGTTCCACCGCTTCCGCCCGGAAGGGCAGCAGCGCCCCGGAGATGACATGATGATCGCGTTCGGGCACCACACGCACGGCGATCCGGTCCCATTGCTTCAGCGTGCGTGTCGCGGATTTCTCGCGCACCGTGACCGGCGCGGAATCCGACAGCAGATCGCGCAGCACCATCGAAGCGCCAGGCTGAACATCGCTGACCTCGTACAGACTGACCGAAGCATCCCGCAGCGCGGCGAAATAGGCCCGGTTCAAGGCCGTTTCCTTCCAGCCACGCCGCTTCAGATAGAGATCGACGATATTCCCGTCATCATACTCCTGGCCGAGGAAATCCTCGAACCCGCAGCCCCAGAGCACGCCCGGCCACTGTTCCCCCAGCAGGTCGCCCAGGTCTTCATAGTCGACCTCGAATTCCTCGAGCGCCGGCATCACATGTTCGGCGGCCACGTCCTGCAGCCGTTCCAGCCAGTCGCCCTCCCGGCGAATGAAGGCGAGAAGGCCGGAAATGTCGTTTCGAATGCTCATCACTTTCCCGATGGTGCGAAGGCTGGAGGCAGATATCCTCAATAGGCGGGCCCAGACATAATTGCCCGTGATGAGGCCCGGCAAGCAAGAGTTCGCGGTGGTACATTGGATCTGCTGCAGGGTAACCGGGTGGTGCATTGTATCGAAGCGACCCATGCTGCCGGCTTGACCATCGTTCCACGCGATCTCGGCAACGGCCGCCCCACTCGGTCGATGTGAAGTTCGGGCAGCCTACCTTGCGGCTCGCTCGAGCACTTCTTCGGCCCACTGGTTCAGGCTCTTGCCCGACAATTCGGCGGCCAATGCAGCCTTGCGATGAACCTCAGGGCTGACCCGGAACATGACCTGTCCGGAATAGGCCTTCTGTGGGTCCTTGCCGATCCTGGCGCAGGTCTCGATGTAGTCTTCGACAGCCTCATGGAAGGCTTCGCGCAGCCCTTCCACAGTATCGGCATGAAAGCCCACCCCATCACGGATACCGGCTATCCGGCCCGTGAAGATCCCGTCTTCATCGTCATACTCGATCCGGGCGGCATAGCCCTTGTAGGTCATGGTGTTGGTCATGGTCTAACCCCGATCCGTTCCAGGAAGTCGCGGGCATCGCGCACCTGGTATCGCTTCGCCTCCTTGGCAGGGTGCGGCCGGTGGAACGTCGCGACCTCACCGTCCTTCTCGAACCGCACCCGTGATCCGCGCCCCTCGATCAGCCGCGCCCCCGAGGCCAGCAGCAGACTTTCGACCGCCGCCCATTCGATGGTGCCCGACACCGGATCGGTGAAGACGGCGGCAAGGGTCTTGCGGTGCCTGCTGTTCATGCACAGAAGATAGGTTTCGCTATCATTAAATGCAAGCAATCTGCGCGTGAAGCCTTGTCACCCGCCAGTGCCGATCATTCCACCAGCAGATTGATCTGGGGCCATTCAGATCGGTCCGTTCTCCGGGACCCCTCCCTCAAGGCTTGTCCACATCTTCGTGCCATCGCCCCCCTTGTTCCGAATCGTCCCGCGTTGCACCCTTCTCTTCTGAGGAAGAGCAGCCCTCAACCAAGAGCACAACAGTCTGTCGGGACGGCATTCGCGGAAGGTCCAGGCGCCTTGGCGCCCCCAGCGTCATTGTCTCCGATCATTCTTTCCCCACACCTCCAGGGCGTGGGCTGCCAGTGGTATGAGCCAAGCCAATCCTCCGTCGAAACGAGGATGTACCAATCATGGGCTTGCCACCACGCGTCTATTTCACCCTCCATGAAGTCACTGCCCGCTGGGGCTGCAACATTGCCGATGTCGCAGGCTGGGCCGATGCGGGCCGCTTCCGGATCCTGACCGGCATCCCTGCCGTCCGCTGCGGCGAAGAGGTCATCGCGGGCAAGGTAGTGCTCTCCCCGATGGAACTGCTGCCCCTGTTTCGCCGCTGCGGCACCGGCCCGACTGAAGGTGTCATGCGCCGTATTCAGCCCTTGGGGCGGCAGGAGTGGCTGCTGATCACTGATCCGGTTGGCGGGCTTGCTGTGACGATCTCCGACATGCTGATCCTGGCCGAGGAGGTTCATGCCTTCGAGGAGGAGAATGAGATGGTCCGCCGTGTGACAAGCGGACCAGGCGCAACCACGCCCTACGATTGGGACGGCATGATGGTCGCCCTGATCCATCGCATCCACGAGCAGGGCCTTCCCGCGACGCAGGCCGAACTCATCGCCGAGATGCAGGACTGGTTCGCCGATCAGTCGGATGGCCGGAAGATCCCCGACAGCCGCAGCGTCCGGCGCAGG
>NZ_JAVKPH010000078.1:0-5811 GCF_031432425.1 Ruixingdingia sedimenti
GGTCTTTGTCGATGCTCATACGTGGGTCTCCTCTGAGAGCAGTTACCACGTCAGCGCACAAAATTTAGGATAGTCCCCAAGACCAATGACACCGCGCTCGCCGCCTTCATCTCGGCCAAGGCCGAGATCGACGCGATGCTCGAACGCCTCGCCGCGCTCAGCGCCGAACACTTCGAATGCAGCCCCGAGCATGTGAACTGGGGCGATGTCGGGACGCTGGAGCACTACCGCGCCCGCCTCCGCGAAATCACCGACATGGCGTTCCGCGAGGGCGAGCACGCCGACTGATCCTCACGCCGCCGCCGTTGCAATTCCGTCCAGCCGCACCGCGACGCTGGTGACGCCGTTTCCCGCCGCCTCGACCGCGACGCCAATGGGGAAGCGCCCCGCGGCCGGGGTGGTCACTTCCCCCGCAGTGTTATCCCACGCCACGCGCGCGCCGACCGTCAGCACCGCGGCGCTGGCCTTCGGCAGCCGGAACACGCCGGTGGTGGAGAGCTCGACCGGGTCGCCCTCGGCCGAGGAATAGGCCGCGATGCCGAAGATGTTGCCGACGATCAGCGCGTCGCCAGAGGCGATGCCGCCCGCGGGCGTGGTGACGCGCACGATGTGGCCGTTCTGGAGGTAGTTCTTCATCTCAGAGCCCTTTCGAGGATTGGATGCGGACGACCGAGATGCGGTCGGTCGCTCCCGCGATCTGTCGGTTGAGGTCCGCGAGCGCGGCGGCCATCTCGCCGTCGCTCGCGTAGGTGACGCGCTTGCCGTCGTATTCGACGGTGCGGACGCCCCGGTAGCGCGCGGCCATCAGGGCGTCCCGCCAGGCGGTGAGCTGGGCGACGTCGGCCATTCTCACGCGCCCGCATTCATGAACCAGCCGCGGTGGTCGATGAACCCGGCCCCGAAATCCAGGATCACCCGGATCTCGACGCCGTCCACGTCCCAGCCTGAGCGGCTCTCGACCTGCGGGCCCTCCGCGCCCGAGAGATAGGCGAACTCCAGCCCGTCGATCTCACCGGGATCGGCGGTGACATACCAGCGCGTGGCGCTCGACAGCCGCGGCTCGACGACCAGCGAGAGCGAGCCCGAGAACGGGTTCACGTCGGCAGCGGTCGCGGGCGCGATGCTGGCCAGCCACTTCTCGGCGGTGGTCTCCAGCGCGGGCGGAACCAGCAGGGTGCGGGGCGTCACGCGGATCGTGCGATCCTCGATGCCCTTCTGTGTCCTGAGCGCCAGCCGGGCTGCAGAGAGCGTCGCGTCGGAGATCACAGCACCCGTGCCCGCCTTGTTGCCGTGATCGGCATGGAACAGGGGCTTGCCGTCGGACATCGTGGGCCCGTTGCCGCTACCCGCCTCGAGCAGTGTGACGAGGATGCGCGCCTCGGTCTCGGCGGCGGCCTGCCCCATGCGGCGGGCGAGGTCCGCAAAGGCGCCGAGGTCGTCGTTGACCAGCAACTGCCGGGTGACGCCGATCTTCCGCGCCCAGGTCTCGACCTTGTAGGCCTCGCGCGCCTCGGCCATCGTCCCGGCCTTGATCTCGCCGTGCTCGTTCAGCTTCTCCAGCAGCGGCGCCTCGCCCAGCATGATCTTGTTCACCGCGCGGAAGTCCCGTGCCGTGGTCTGGCGGCCGAGGCGGCGAATGCCCGAGGGCGCGGCCTGATAGGCGTCGCGCAGCACGCGGCCCACCGTGTCCCCGAGGATGATGGGGAAGTCGGAGGTCGTGTGTAGCGCGCGGGTGACGAGGCTCGCGGGCGACAATGCCATGGTGGACTCGCCGCGCAGGGTCAGCAGCTCCTTCGCCATGTCGACCGGGGTCGAATAGGCATAGCGGCGGGCCGGGTCGCTCAGTTCGTGCCGCGGGTTGATCCGCGCATAGAGGGCCTCGCCCATCTGACGGGCCCGGAGCGCGGGGTCGTCCTGGCTGTCGCCCATCTCCACGCGGACCTGCTCGGTGCGGATCGCGGATGCACTGCGCTTGGCCAGCGCATCGAAGGCAGCGCGGCGGGCGGTGTCGGCATCCGCGTTCGCGTCGATCTGCCCGTCGATCCAGGACTGGTCCAGCCCGGCGATGCGGGCAATGGAGCGGATCTCGGCATTCGCTGCGGCGCGGGTCTCGGCGGTGGGCGCCGTATCGGCTGCCTCTCGGGTGGTCGTATCGGTCATCTCTGTCTCCATGCGAATATGGGCGCCGGGATCGGCGGGCGTCGGCACCAGGGAAATCTCGTGAGGTGTCCAGCGCACCGCGGTCAGCACGCGCGCGCCGTTCTCGGTGGTCTCGGCCCAGTCCTCGACGGCGTAGCCGACCGAGACGTGCCGCAGGATGCCCGCCAGCACGTCCTGCCAGACCGGCTCCACCTCGGGCCGCGACGAAAACTGGATAAGGGCGGTGCCGCGCTTGCCGTCGACGGCGGCGCTGCGCACGGAGCCCAGCACGTCGCGGACGGCGGTCTGGCGGTGTGCGTCCAGCACGCTCGCCCCTTCGAGGCGCGTGAGATCCACCGCCTCGGGCGCGAGGCTAAGACGCTCGATGTACTGCCCCGCCATGTCGCGGCGGCGCACCGGCGCGCCGGTAGACCAGACCACCTCGACGGTGCGGGCTTCCGGATCGGCGGAGGCGGGCGCCAGCGTCGCACGGCGGGTGAGGATACCCTTCCCGCCTGGAAGGGTTTGCGACGCCTCGTATTGCAGGGCATCTGTCGCGGTCTCAGCCATCGGCGTTCTCCTTCTGCTGGGGAGCCGCCGTCTGGCCGAAGGCGAGCCCCAGCCCCTCCGCGCGTTCGCGGTCCGCGGCGATCTCGGCATCCACCTGTTCGGCGTCGTAGCCGCGCTCGGAAATCGCCTGGGACCGGCTCTTGAGCCCCGCGCCGATCGCCATGATCTCGGCCTGCACGTCCTTCATCGGATCGACGTAGTCGAACTTCGGCGGCAGCCACTCGCAGCCGAGATAGGCGTCCGGGTTCCGGTCGAAGTCCCGCGCGGGCAGCTCGCCGGTCAGAACCGTAAGGCGAACGAACCGCTCCCAGACCGGGCGGCAGAACAGGTGCACCACCACGTTGTGCTGCAATTGCTCGACGCGGCGGCGGAACTCGATCAGCCCCGCGCGGATCGAGGAATAGGTGACCCCCTCCAGGTCGCCCGAGACCAGCTCGTAGGGCAAGCCCAGCCCGGCCGCGACGGCGCGCAGATGGTTCTTCACGAAGGGCGCATAGGCGTCGTGCTCGGTCGGGTTGGAAAAGCGGATGTCGGTGCCGGGCGGCAGAGGGATCAGGCTGCCTGGCTCCATGCCGACCGTCAGCGCGCCATTGGTGTTCGTGCCGCTCAGGCCACCTGCCGTGCCATCGGGATCGGTGATGAAGCCGGTGAAGAGCGCCGCGACCTTGGCCTTTACCAGCGCAGCGTCCTCGAACTGGTCGAGCTCGTGCAGCCGCAGCAGCACCGGCGCGAGCCAGGTGATGCCACGCAACTGGCCCGCCGCGAGCGGCTTGAACAGGTGCAGGCAATCGGCGGCGGGGACGCGGATCGGGTCCATGCGGAGAGACCCGAGAGGATCGCCCGGGCGGGAGGACAAGACCCGATAGGCGACCCGGCGACCTGCGGCATCGAACTCGATGCCCGCCCGGATCCGCGCCCCGCCGCCGATCTCGCGGTGCAGGTCCATGGGAACCTGCTCGCGATCCAGAAGCTCGAGATGGAGAGGAAGGACGCTGGCCTCACCGGCGACGCGTAGCCGGGCGAAGCTCTCGCCGCTCTCGACCATCGCGCGCACGGCCATGGCCTGCAGCCCGTAGAAGTCGGCCAGCCCGTCCGGGGCGGCGTGATCGGTCCAGCGCAGCCAGAGCGCCTGCAGCCGCTCGCGCACCGCCCGGTCGGGGTGGGTGGATTGCGGCTTGATCCCGGCGCCGACGACATTGCCGACCAGGCTGTCCACCGCCGCCGCGACCCACGGGTTGTTCCGCGCATACCACCCGGCCCGCCGCGCCGCCGTGGTCGCGCCCGCGAGGATCGCCGCGTTCAGCCCGTCGACCGTCCTCGCCCCCTCCCAACGCCGCCCGCCACCCGCAGCGTCGAAGCCGCGAGCGCGCGCGAGGCCGAGAAGGCGATGAAGGATGGTCCGCATGGGCGGCAGAATCGCCCGAAACGGACCCTCAAGCTATTGGGAATGTTTGGGAAATTTCGTCATCCAGAACTGGCTGAGTCTACTATACCAGTGCAACGTGCGAGCTTCTCTTTGGCGGGTTCGGAAACGAGACTTGCTCGCTTAACACCATTCTGGCGACCTTAGCTCGAATGTCCGGCTGACCTACTAACAAGCTGTCGACGAAAGGCTTGATTTCGTCCCGCTCTGCCTGCGAGAGGATCGGTACCATGACTTCTGAGGCGTCGTCAGACGTTATCTCCGCTAGGCCATCAGAACCCCGTGCGAAGCCACGCATCTGGATTGAATAGGCCTCGGCGCAGAGAAATGAGATAACATCGACTAGCCGTTCCTCTTCCCCGGCCTTCATTCGCAGGCGATGGCAGCCATTTGTCACAACTACATTTTTCGCGTCTCGAGGAATTAGGCACCATTTTTGCACGCTTCCCCAGATTGAGCCAACAAAGATATCCTTTCCCTCCGCAAAGTGTTTGGCGCGCTGAGGCAACTCCCAGCCACGAAGTTCTTCCCCTCTGTAGTCGCCTTGACCGATGTTCTGGAGCTCTACGTACGTGTATATTTGTCGGGCAACCTTTTTGATTTTGGCCCCTTTGCTGTTGTGGATTTCAGGAACGAAATCCACCACATCACCAAGTCGAAAATATGGTTTCGCTGCGATCTCATCGCGAACTGATGAGAACTTTCTGCAGAGACGCTTGGGATCCAGTGTCAGGTCGTTGTCTCTAGTTACGCGAGAAATCGGAACGGCCCAACCGGAGCCAGGTGAAGATCCGGGCGCCCCATCTACTAGCCATGGAAACTCTGAAGTCACAGCGCTTGATCGAAGATCATCAAGCGAACTTGTGAAATCCGCGTCTAAGATGCGTTCACCGTCTTCATCTATAATATAGCTCCCATCTTCTTGGTTTCGGACATAGCGAGGCGCTGCCTTTTTATCCCCCAAGTTCCAACCGACATTCTCAATCATTTGAACGGAAAAGTGGTATGTATCGTCTTCTCTTGCATCGGTGAGGGGTTCCTCCCGCTTTTCAAGATAGACGACGCTGGCGCTAACATCTGCACCAGAAGTTTTGAAGGTGAAGCGCGGAAAGGAGCAAATAGCGACAACGCGAGTATGTCTTAAGAGCCATTCTCGTAAAACTTGATAGCGAGCTGAGCGATTTCCTAGGTAGCCGTTTGGAAAGATGATTCCGATACGACCACTTCCTGGTTTGGCCTGCTTGACGCAAACTTCCGCAAACAAAATTCCAGTCTCTTGCTGTGCAACAAGCTTTGCGTCTTTTTTCCAAGAGCCGGTTGATGGATCAAGGGTCCACTCATGTCCGAGATCGAAATTTCGGAGCACCGAGGTCCGCTTTTCGACAATGCGAAGGCCAAACGGTGGATTGCATACCATAATATCATAGCGATCTAGTTCATCATTCACGCTTTGCAGGGAGTCGCCTTCTTTAATGTTGGACTTGCCGTCACCGTTGAGAAGCATGTTCAAAACGGCCACCTGTACAGCGTTTTCAGAATTGTCGACTCCCCAAATGCAATCCGCGTACCTTGGGTCGGTATCTCGCCTTTTGTGAAAGGCGGTGAACCGCGCCGGGTTTGCCGGAGGCTGATTTCGGTTAGTTACGCGGCCATGGCGTCAGTTTCCAGAGCGGCGTAGA
>NZ_JAVKPH010000079.1:0-5676 GCF_031432425.1 Ruixingdingia sedimenti
GCGCCAGCACACCCAGCACGAGGCCGAGAGATGCGGCCCCCTGCCCGGTATGCAGCATGTAGATGGTTTCAGATATCTGTTCCCACATCGTCAGCTCGGCCCAGGCCAGAAGCTCACCCGTCCCCTGATCGAGATAGCCGGTGCCGCGATCCGTCTTCAGAGTGAAGGCGTCCGTGGCGTCGCCAGGATAGGGAAAGCTCAGCTCGCGCAACTCCGTGACAGCAATCACGGAGAGCGGCTCCATCGCAGCAAGCGAGACCCCGGTGCTGCCGCTGACCTCTGTCGGAAAGGTCGGCGGTGCAGCTCCATCCGGCAGAAGATCGAAGGTCGAGGCGGCCATCCACAGTGCAGTCGCCGAGGACAAAACCAGCCCGGCGACCGCCACGCGGGCGATCCCGGTATGGATGCGGCTCGACGCCGGCCCGCGTAAAGGGGCGAACCAGCGCCGCCAGCCGCCCATGCGCCGCGCGACCAGCATCGCGCCGGAGACCGACAGGATCAGCATCGCCACGGCGCCAATGGCCATGGTGATACGACCGGCATCGCCCAGGAACAGCGAACGGTGAAGGTTGGTCAACCAGCGTTTGACCGGATCGGGATCGGCGCTGGCGATGCCCTTGCCGGTCGCCGGGTCGATGACCGCCGCGCCGGGCGTGCCGTCGTCGAACCAGAACGCGGTGATCCGGCCCGACGGCGCGCGCCGGATCTGCTCCACCCCCGGATAGGCAGCCAGGATACGTCCTGCGAGATCGGCGACGGTCAGCCCGGCCTCGACCTGCGGCGTGGAAAGCCGCTCGGCCGCGGGAAAGACCGAGAGCGCCGCGCCGCTCAACGCAAGGGTCATGACGAGAATGAGGGCCAGCAGACCCGGCCAGCGATGCAGCGTGCGGATCATGGCGTTGCCTCACATGTCGTAGCGGAGGCTGGCGACATACCTGCGGCCGGGCGCAGGCTTTCCCGCTCCTGCCGTCGTCAGCGGCACGGCGATGTCGTTCGGGCTGTCGCGCATGTCCTCCACGGCGGCGTCGACATGCAGCGTATAGCCCGCATCGAACAGCGCATCGGCAAGGTCGAGGGTGATTTCGAGTGACCGGCCCGCGCCGACACTGGCGCCGGTGATGCCGTCGACCTGCGCCAGGTCGCCGCCGGTGGCGCGATACCAGTCGCTGAGATGTTCGTAATATTTCGACTTGCCGCCGGCCATCCACAGGGTTCCGGCATACGCCCCCTGCGCATCGGTGACGTAGAGGACGAGATAGGCACCATCGCCACCGTACGTGTTCAGGGTGGTGGTGAGGGTAACCGGCCGGGCCATGGCAAGGCTGGGCGCCACCAAGGCCGAAGTCAGCGCGAGTGCTGCAAGGATGGATTTCATGACTCTGCTCTCTTCTGCCTGATATATCAGTTCACCCGCACAACGGGCGGGGTGCCGTTCTGGAACAGCGGATTGGAGGGGGGTGCCGACGGAGCGACGGTGGGTGCATTGCCGCGATCCCGCTCGCGGATCTGCTGGCCATCCCTGTGGCGCAATTTGACGACCTGCAACGTCGCGGGATCCAGTTTGGCCTTGATGCGACGGCCCTGGGCATCGCGTCCCTTGACCTCCCAGCAGCCGTCATCCGCCTCGATCTTCTCAACATGCCAACCGAGGCCGGTTACCGCCTGCATTACCGCTTCGCGTGGTTGCCAGGCCCCGTGCCCCACATGGCAGTCGTCACCTGCCATCGCCCCCGCCGCAGGCAATACCGCGAGAGCGGCTACGGCGATCAATAGAGTTTTCATGGTTCGAATGTCCTTTACGATCATCTCGGGGGCACTTTCCTGGCTATGGCCGAGGCGAACGCCCGTGTGGAAAGAGGTCCACCTCGATGATGAGGTGGACCCTTGCAGCCATCAGTTGCGCTTCTCGGGCTTGGTGCCGTCGCTCCAGCGTTTGACCTTGCCGTCGATCACCTCGAGCGTTCCGGGATCGACGGTCATCTTCAGGCTGTTGCCGCCCTGGTCGATGACGTTCAGTTCGTAGCAGCCGTCGTCGAGTTCCATTTTCGAGATGGTCCAACCGAACTCGTCGGTCACTTGAATGAGAGCTTCCCACGATTGCATGTTCTCGGTCGGAACGTTGCATTTCTCACCAGCGAACGCGGCCCCGGCGGGGATCGCGAGGGCCAATGCGGTGGCGGTCAGGATGGTTTTCATGGCTATGCTCCTCAGCCTTGGTTGCCTGATGAAACCAATCTGGAGGGGGCGGCTGACGTGATCCTGATCGCCGCGGAAAACCTGCGTCAGCTTCTCGTCAGCCTGCCGCGACGAACCGCAGCGGTTGCACAAAACAAACAGGCCCCGCCAAACAGGCGGGGCCAGAACAGCGGGAATACGTAACGATCAGGTCACGTCATTTGTGCCGGGAGGGCGCTTTCGGCCCGTGACCATGGCACGGGGCAGGTTCTCCCGATGGCGCCATGAGGTGACGGCCACACCCCCAACATGCAAGGCCACGAGAACCAGAGCCATGTTGGCCAGCATTTCATGCACCTCCTTCAAGGTCCTGTCCCCTCTGACTTCCCGGTTTCCGTGCTCGCCCGCAACCGTCACGGCCCGGGCTTCCTCGATCGATTGTTCGAGCAGCCAGCCGCTCAGCGCGGTGCCGGAAAGCGTGACCATGAGTGCCACGATCATCGCGGCGCCGGCCGGGTTGTGCCCGAGATGGCGTCGCTCGCGCCCGTGCAGCATGTCCCCGAGATAGGCCAGCGTCGCGGCGGGGCCACGCACGAATTGCGTGAAACGGGCATGGCGGCTGCCAACGAAACCCCAGATCAGGCGAATGGCAAGCAACGCCGCCACCGCGTAACCGGCCGCCTCGTGAAGCGGCTGCACCTCGTCCGCCGCGAGCCATGCCACTGCAAAGGCGGCAACCAGACCCCAGTGAGAGCTGCGCACCAACGGATCCCAGACCAGCACCGTGCGCGTAGTATCGGCGACGTCCTGAATGCCGTCACCCTTCATCATCTCAGTCATGTTTGTGCTCTCTGCCCTCACGGGAGCGCCGATCATCTCCGTCCTTGTATTCGATCTCGATCACCTGAAGCGTGCCGGGATCGACCGTCACCTCGATGCGGCGTCCTTCCCGGTCTGTGCCTTTTATCTCGTAGCAGCCGTCGTCGATTTTGATGCGCCGCACCACCCATCCGTTTTCTTCCGCGAGCCGCACTACCGCGCTTCTTGGCTGCCAATCTGCCAGCGGCACGGCACAGTCGTCGCCGGCAAGTGCAGCCCCGGACGGAAGGGCCGCGAGAAAGGTCAGAATTGTCAGCGATCTCTTCATGGACCACACTCCGTATAACGGCCATTGGATGACATTCTGCGCCACGAACCTGACGGGATGCTGAAGCCCGGGGCGTCCCGCCATCAGCTTTGCGTCAGCCTGGATCGCCATAATGGCCAGAGGCAAACGAGTAGGAAGATCATGCGGATCCTGCTGATCGAGGATGATACCGTTCTGGGTGCCGCCGTGCGGGACCAGATCGCCGCGGGTGGCCAGTCGGTGGATTGGGTCACGCGTCTGGACGCGGCCGGCGATGCGATGGCCGGCACCGGCTATGATCTGGTATTGCTGGACCTCATGCTGCCCGACGGACGCGGCATCACCTTCCTTCGGTCGCTGCGCACCAGCGGCGACGTGACGCCGGTGATCATCCTGACCGCGCTGGACCAGATTTCGGACCGGATCGAAGGTTTGAACGCCGGTGCCGACGACTATCTGGTGAAGCCCTTCGATCTGGCCGAGCTTTCCGCGCGGATCGGCTCGGTCGCGCGGCGCTATAGCGGCAATCCCAACCCGATCATCGTCCACGGCGCGCTTGCCGTCGACCTTGCCTCGCGCAGCATCCGCCGCGACGGCCGGCCGGTGCAGCTCACCGCACGTGAATGGGCACTGTTCGAGGCGTTCCTCACCCGCCCGGGGCATCTTCTGTCCAAGGCACAGCTTGAGGAAAAGCTTTATGCCTTCGATACGGAGGTGGAAAGCAACACTATCGAGGTCCATGTCAGCCGGCTGCGCAAGAAGCTGGGCGCCGAGGTGATCGAGACCGAGCGCGGGTTGGGCTACCGGCTAGGTTCGCCATGACGATGCCACGCAGCCTTCAGATGCGGTTGGGGGTGTCGCTGGGTATCCTTCTGACGCTTCTGTGGATCGCGGCCGCCGCCGTCACGGCGGTCATGCTGCGGCACGAGATGGACAGGATCTTCGACTCGTCGCTACAGGAGGCGGCGCAGCGCCTGCTGCCGCTGGCCGCTGTCGAGATCGTCGGACGTGAGGAGGAAGGTGTGACACAACACCTTGCCGACCTGCGCGACCACGACGAATTCCTCACCTATATCGTGCGCGATGACGAAGGGCGAATTCTTCTGCAATCGCATGAGGCCGATCCCGCCATCTTCCCTGAATGGGACGGGCCGGGCTTTCGCACGACCGCAACCCATCGCCTGTATGGCGAGGACGCCCTCCAAGGCACGATCCGCCTCACGGTCGCCGAGCCGCTTGCCCATCGCGCGGCGGCGGCACGCGATGTCTGGGCGGGCCTGGGGTTGCCGTTGCTGGTATTCATCCCTGCCGCACTGTTGGCGATCGTATTGACTGTCCGCTCGGGTCTGGCCCCGTTGCGCCGCTACCGCGACCGGCTGGCCGCGCGTTCGCCGCGCGACCTCGCCCCCGTCGCCTGCGACGATCTTCCCGTCGAGGCCGCCCCGGTGGGGGCGGCGATCAATGTGCTTCTGGCGCAACTCAAATCCACATTCGAGGCCGAACGCACCTTCGCCGCCAACGCAGCGCATGAATTGCGAACACCGCTGGCAGGCGCAATCGCGCAGGCCCAGCGGATACAGGTAGAAACGAAAGATACCGGTGCCGGCCACAGGGCCGCCGAGATCGAGGCTTCTCTGAAGCGGCTGGCCCGGATCGCGGAACGGCTTCTGCAACTGGCCCGAGCAGAAGGCGGGCGGTTACGGCTCGATCACCTATCCGATCTTCGCATCACTGCCCGTCTGGTCGTGGACGATATCGAGAGGACAGCACCGAACCGGATCGTGCTCGCCCTGCCGGAGCACCCGGTAATGTCCGACCTCGACCCCGATGCGTTTGGCATCATCGGCCGCAACCTCATTGAGAACGCCCTGCGGCACGGCGCATCCGACAAACCGATCGAGGTCAGCCTCAGTGAGGACGGCACGTTCCGCGTCGCCAATGACGGCCCCGTCGTGCCCGCCGAGGCGCTTGGCCGGCTGACCCGTCGTTTCGAGAGGGGGGCAGCCAAAACGGAAGGCAGCGGGCTTGGCCTTGCCATCGTCGCCGGCATTGCGGACCGGATTTCGTCAAAGCTCACCTTGCAATCGCCGAGGCCGGGAAGCTCATCCGGCTTTGAAGCGGCGGTGGTCCTGCCAACAGCTTCGCGGCAACCAACATCGTCTCGCTAGGCGAACGTAGTCTTTCGTTGAGTCGATAACCGATCAACGGATCTGAAAACTATCCTGCTGCCTGTGTCTGCCAGAACAGGATGCATCTGCATATAAGAGGCGCAGAATGTTGATCTCGAAAGGACAAAATCTAGGTCATGTTGACAAATGGCGGAGCCAGAGGCGGATCGACGTGATGTCGATGAAGCCCAGGAAGCTTTCGGCGGT
>NZ_JAVKPH010000008.1:0-111214 GCF_031432425.1 Ruixingdingia sedimenti
CCCCGCAGGATCCGACACCGACGACGCATACAGACGCGCGTAGCCATCAGCGTCAAGGTGCGCCGTGGACGTGAATTCGGGAGAAGCGTGATGGATGGTTTCGTGTTGGCTATGGGCAGGCATGCTTTCTTCTCCTCGTTTCCGTCCGGGGGTCATTCCCGGCCATCCTTCTTTTCGACCACCAGCTTGCTGAGAAGCCCGTCGGCGTTGATGATCGCATTCGCGATCTCTATCGTGGAACTGCGCCGGGACATCGCATGGCTGCGGATCACGCGATAGGCGTCCTTTTCATTGATGCCGTGATGCCGCATCAGGATGAATTTCGCCTCGGTGATGATATGGACATGTTCCAGCTTCTGGCGCAGCTTTTCTTCGTTCTGCGCCGCCTCGATGCGTTCCTGCCAGGCATGGCGGGCCATCATCATCGAACTCAGCACCCCGAAGGCGCGCAGGGGTTTGGAAATCACCGCCTGCACGCCCAGTTCCAGGATGCAGCCCAGGACCGAGGGGTTTTCATAGCCGATCAGCCCGATCAGCGTCGGGCGCTGGTCGGGGCGGTGCGAGAAAAGCTTGGCCAGCGCCGGGGGAATGGATTCCTTCACCTCGACGAAAACGATGTCGACCATCGGCGGCAGGTTTTCCGGCAATAGCCAGAGCGCCTCGACATTGCAGCCGATGCGGTTGAGTTGCTGGATGAGGTCGTCCGCGTCCGAATCCCGCGGATGCAGTACGAGAACGTTCAGGCTCCGTAGATTGCTGATGATGTCTGGCATCCTGACCCAGGCTCTCCCCCATGCCCGTCCGATCCTACCCGTATTCCCTAGGACTTCGCGGTCTTTCTCAGGCGCAGCCGCCGGTCGTTGAGGTCGGGTGTGACCAGGTAGGGATCGGGCTTGACGGCCCGCACGACCTCTCGCTGCACGATGAATTCGCCGTGGCTGTCGACCCGCGCGATCCGCGAATGCAGATAGGTGTGGTTGTTGTCGGGGTCGATCTTGACCTGTCCCTGCGGCGCATCCCAGGTGGAACCGAGCAGGCATTCGCGCAGCAGGTCGGTATCGAGGCGGCCGACCTTGGAAAGTGCCGCGGCGAACATCCGGGTCTGGAAATACGCCGCCTCGGCGCAGCTTGTGGCCATGATCTCTTTCCCGAACTGTCGTTCGTAATTTTCCAGGAACCGCCGGTTCGCCTCGCCGCCGATGCTGCGGAAATAGGGGGCGGCGGTGATGTTGCCGGCCGCGGCCTCTGCCCCGATGCGGCCGATCTCTGCCTCGTTCGTGGTCAGGCTGGCGATGGGAACCTTGAGCGCGTCATGCCCCGCGGCGTGATAGGCGCGATAGAAGGCGACGGTCATCTCGCCCACCACGGTGGAAAAGATCACGTCGGGCTTCTTTTCGGCGATGTCGGCCAGAACGGGGCCGAACATTTCCGGGCCGCCGTCGAAGGGCAGATAGACCTCGCCCAGAACCTCGCCCCCGCCCTGACGCAGGATGTTGCGCATCACCCGGTTGGATTCGCGCGGATAGATATAGTCGGAGCCCACGAAGTAGAAACGATTGCCGTAGTTTTCCAGCAGATAGCTTGCCAGCGGCACGCTGTTCTGGTTGGGGCAGGCGCCGCCGTAGATGACGTTCGGGGAATATTCGAACCCCTCGTAGAGCGTGGGATAGAAGAACAGCGCATTGCGGCGTTCGACCACGGGCAGCACTTCCTTGCGCGCCGACGATTTGTAGCAGCCGATCAGCACGCGGACGTGATCCTCGACGATCAGCTTTTCGGCCATCCGGCCGTATTCCGAAGGCACCGATCCCGGATCGCACAGAACGGGTTCCACCATCCGGCCCGCAACGCCCCCGGCGGCGTTGATTTCATGGATGGCCAGCAGCACCCCGCATTTCTGCGACCGTTCGATGATCGCCGTCGGCCCGGTATCCGAAAAGAGGACGCCGAGTTTCCAGGGACTGCGTGAGTCAATTGCGCACATGCTCTGATCTGTCCTGAATGGTCCCGCTGCGGAACGTCACCTCGCCATGTCTGTATTCCGCCACGAATGGGTGAAGCTCCTCCTGCACCGATCCACTGCCCAAAAAATACCTTGCGAAGGGAATTTCGACGAACCGCCGTACCGCGCGGCGCAGCGAACGCGCGCCGAACTGGCGGTCGAACCCCTCCTGCGCGATATGGTCGCGCAACGACGGGGCGAGTTCAATATGGCACAGGTGCTTGGCGAGCCGCCGGTTGAGCTTTTCCAGTTCCAGCGAGATCAGGGTGTCGACATCGGCGCGGTCGATCCAGTCGAACACATCCACATGGTCGATGCGGTTGACGAATTCGGGTGGAAACTTCTTCAGCAGCGCCTTCTGCGCGATGGCCTCGGCCCGTTCGCGGTGGGTGCCGCGCTGGAACAGGCGGTGGAAGGGGTTCTCGGCGGCCTCCGCCTCGCGCCGCAATTCCTCGGCCCCGAGGTTCGAGGTCATGAAGATGATCGCGTTGCGGAAGGAATAGGTGCGTTCGCCCGACGCCGTGGTCAGGATCCCGTTGTCGAAGATGTTCAGCAGCGACAGAACCACCTCGGGGCTGGCCTTTTCCAGTTCGTCGAACAGCACGATCCCGGGCTTGTCGCTGGTGCCCTCGATCTTTTCCTGGTCGAGGATCGTGCGTCCCTCTTTCGACCCGACATAGCCGGGCGGGGCGCCGGAAATCGCGGCGGCGTAATGTTCCTGCGACAGGGTATTCATGTCCACCCGGCAGAGCGCATCGGCATCGCCGTGGATCGCCCGGGCCAGCACGCGCACCAGTTCGGTCTTGCCCACCCCCGTGGGGCCGAGCAGGAGCGAGGTGTAAAGCGGCCGGCGCGGGTCGGCGATGTCGGCGCGCACGATGCGCAGCATGTCGATCACCGCGGTCACGGCATCGGGCTGGCCGATGATCTCGCGTTGCAGAAGATGGGCGATCAGGTCCACGTCGAACCTGAACCGGCTGACGAACCCGCCGCTGCCAGAGGTGCGATGGGCGCCCACCACATCTTCGGCGGCAAGGGTTTCGGTCCGCAGGGCCTCGGTATCCAGCTTGCGCCGCTGTGTATCCGCCAGCATGTCGTTCAGGAACGGCATTCGACTGTCTCCTTGGTGGTGCGGCAGGCGGCCGAAGGGGGGCCGCCTGCCGCCGGCCGTCAGGCTTCCTGTTCCTTGGCGTTGTTCGGCAGGCTGCCCACCGGGCAGGATGCGACGCCGATGGTGGTGCGGGTGAAGGCCTCCACCTGTTCGCGCGCCTTCTGTGCGTCCGTGACCCAGGTCCTGTAGAACTCGAACGGGCAGTCGGCAATGCCGTGGTCGCCGTCGCCCGCCGCATGCACCCCGGTATAGCCGCGGTGCAGCAGCTTGAAGAGGTGGTTCTGCGACTGGTCGTTGGCTCGGGCGTCGCGGATTTCCGGGATCGACAGCTGCGCGTACTGGATGCCGTATTCCTCTTCGCCGCATTCGCCGAGCGTCCGGCCGTCGAAGCCGATGATCGCCGAATGGCCGAAATAGCAGTAGACGCCATCGAAGCCCGCCGCATTCGCCACCGCGACATAGCAGTTGTTCGCCCAGGCCATGCATTTGGCCATGGTGATCTGCTGGTCCTTGGCCGGGTACATGTAGCCCTGGCAGCGCACGATCAGTTCCGCCCCCTTCATCGCGCAGTCGCGCCAGATTTCGGGATAGTTGCCGTCGTCGCAGATGATCATCGACACCTTGAGGCCCTTCGGCCCCTCGGCCACCGAGGTCGCACCGCCGGGATACCAGCCCTCGATCGGGCACCAGGGCAGGATCTTGCGATAGGTGTTTACGATCTCGCCCTTGTTGTTCATCAGGATGAGCGTGTTGTAGGGCGGCTTGCGCGGGTGATCCTCGTGCCGTTCGCCGGTCAGCGAAAAGACGCCCCAGACATTGGCCTTGCGGCAGGCGCGGGCAAGGATCTCGGTTTCCTCGCCGGGGATGGTGACGGCGGTGTCATACATCTCCTTTTCGTCGTACATGATGCCTTGCAGCGAATATTCCGGGAAGATCACCAGATCCATGCCCGGCAGGCCCTGTTTCATCCCGACGATCATCTCGCCGATCTTGTTGGCGTTTTCGGCCACTTCGGCGCGGGTGTGCAGCCGAGGCATCTTGTAGTTCACGACAGCGACACCGACCGTATTCGGGCTGCTGGAAATGTCCCCGTGTCTCATGGGGTTCTCCTCTCTCTGGTTGGACGATGACTTGCCTGCCGTTCCTTCGGCTGGCGGATCAGAAGGTCAGGTGCCGTTCCGCAACCTCGTCGGAAAGGTCGGCCCCTGTCCCGCTGATGGCGACGCGCCCCTTGTCCATCACGACGAAACGGTCGGAAACCGCGCGCGCAAAGGGCACATTCTGTTCGACAAGCACCACGGTCAGCCCGAATTCGCGGTTCAGGCGGACGATCACGTCATGGATCTGCTTGACGATATTGGGCTGGATCCCCTCTGTCGGTTCGTCGAGGATCAGCAGTTTCGGGTCCATCGCCAGCACCCGGGCGAAGGCCAGCTGCTGTTGCTGCCCGCCCGACAGGTCGCCCCCGCGCCGGTCGATGAAATCCTTGAGGATGGGGAACAGTTCGAACACCAGTTCGGGAAGAACCCGCTTGCCGTCGGTGCGGGCATAGGTGCCCATCACGATGTTCTCGCGCACGGTGAAGCGGGGGATGATCTCGCGCCCCTGCGGGATATAGCCGATGCCAAGGCGCGCGCGTTCGTCGGTGCGCATGCGGGTGATGTCCTGCCCGTTGAAGGTCAGCCGGCCTTCCAGCTTGTCGGTCAGGCCCATGAAGCTGCGCATCAGGGTGGTCTTGCCCACCCCGTTGCGGCCCAGAACGCTCAGCAGTTCGCCTTGACGCAGGGAAAAGCTGACGTCTTGCAGGACCGGGCTCTTGCCGTAATAGGAATAGAGGTTGGTCGCCTCGATCATGGTTCTGCCCTCAATGTCCCAGGTAGACGGCCTTGACGCGCGGGTCGGCCTCGATCTGCGCGATGGAGCCCTCGGCCAGAAGGCCGCCCTGGTTCATCACGATCACCCGTTCGGCCACCTGGCGGACGAACTGCATGTCGTGTTCCACCACGATGATCGTGTGCGTGCCCTTGAGCCGGTTGAAGATGTCGGCGGTCTTGAGCGTTTCCTGAATGGTCATGCCCGCGGTGGGTTCATCCATCAGGATCAGCTTGCTGTCCTGCGCCAGCAGCATGGCGATTTCCAGCCACTGGGTCTGCCCGTGCGACAGGTTGCCGGCGCGGGTGTCGATCAGGTCGATCAGCCCGACAAGGTTCAGGATCTCGCGCACCCGGCCGGTCAGCGGCGTGCGGAACACCCGCAGCGCGTTCAGGATACCGGGGCGCCGCGACCGCGCGACCTCGATGTTTTCCAGCACCGTCAGGCCCTTGAACACCGAAGGCACTTGGAACTTGCGCCCGATCCCGTGGCGGGCCCGGCGGTATTCCTTCAGGTGGGTGATGTCGTGCCCCTCGAACACGATCCGCCCGCCGGTCGATTGCGTCTTGCCGCAGATCAGGTCGAGCGTGGTCGATTTCCCGGCCCCGTTCGGGCCCAGAAGGCACAGCAATTCTCCCTTGCGCACCGTGATGCTGAGGTCGTTGACGGCCTTGAGCCCGCCGAACTGCACCGTCAGGTTGCTGATTTCCATCAGGTTCATTGCGTGGCCTCCTGCGCGGGCATGGCGGCGGTCTCTGTCCGGGCGGCGGGCCGGGGGGCGGGTTTCGCCCCCCGCAGGCTGCGCATCAGCCGGCGTGCCGTCGCATCCACCAGCCCGAACAGGCCGCGCGGCAGGAACAGCACGAAGAGGATGAACAGGATGCCCAGCATCAACAGCCAGCTTTCCACGAACATGTCGGAAAGCCGCCCCTCGGCCATATTCACCAGGATCGCGCCCGATGCCGCGCCGAACAGCGATTCCCGCCCGCCCACGGCGACCCAGATCACGATGGCCAGGCTGAATGCGACGCCGATATAGGTGGGCGAGGCGAATTCGAGCACGAGTGCGTAAAGCATCCCCGCCCAACCCGCGATGGCGGCCGACAGGCAGAACACGAAGGTCTCATAGCGCGCGACGTCATAGCCGAAATAGCGAACCCGCATGTTGTCCTCGCGGATGGCGCGCAGGATCAGCCCGACCTTGGACCGCACCACCAGCATGCCCACCACCAGCGCCGCGATCAGACAGCCCGCGACGAGGTAGTAGAAGGACAGGCTGTAGGTATCGACGGTCCAGCCGAACAGCGTCAGCGGCGCAAGCCCCGTCAGCCCGTTCTGCCCGCCGGTGAAGCGTTGTTCCTCGATGAACACCAGCTGCACGGCGACAAGGAAGGCCAGCGTGATGATGGCGACGAACACCCCGGTGATCCGGGCGCGGAACATGAAGATCCCCATCACCCCAGCCACCAGCGCCGGCACCGCCAGCCCCGCGATCAGCGTCACGGGCAGCGAATGGAAGATGGTCCAGAACCACGGCAGGCTGTCGACGTTGTTCCAGCCCATGAAATCCGGCAGGCCGCCGGGGTTGCCCGCGCTTGCCTTCAGTTTCAGGTGCATCGCCATGATATAGGCGCCGATGCCGAAGGTCGCCGCCTGCCCGAGGTTCAGGATCCCCGCCGTCCCCCAGGACAGCGCCAGCGCGGCGGCGACGATGGCCAGCGACAGATAGCGGGCGAAGGTGTTCAGCTCGAACCCGTCGAAGCCGAGCGCGGCAGGCACCCCGAGCAGGATCACGGCCACGAACGCCAGATGCCCCAGATAGTCGAGTTTGTTGGTACGGTTCATCGGTCGGACCTCAGCGCCGGACGGTTTGCGGGAACAGGCCCGCAGGCCGGAAGCGGATGAACAGGATGATGGCGACCAGAACGGCGATACGGCCCGTCGTGTCGTTCATCAGCATGGAAAAGAACGCGGTGGTTTCCCCCACCACACCGGATGCGACGGCGGTGCCCGCGATGCTGCCCACGCCGCCCACGACGACGACCAGGAAGGCATCGACCACCAGATAGGTGCCCATCGACGGCGTGGTGTTGACCAGCGGCGCGATCAGCGCCCCGGCCACGCCCGCCAGCGCGGCGCCATAGGCGAAGGTCATGGAATAGACCCGTTCGGCCCGGATGCCGTAGCATTCCGAAATCTCGCGGTTCTGGATCACGGCGCGCAGCTTGCGGCCGAATTCGGTGCGCGCCAGCAGCGCCCAGGTGGCGACGAAGATCGCGATGGCGAACAGCAGCACGAAGATGCGGTAGTTCGACATCACCACATTGCCGATGATGACATTGCCGGTCAGGAATTCCGGCCCCGCGACGAAACGCGATTCCGGCCCGATGAACATCCGCACCAGTTGCTGCAACACGATGCCGATGCCCCAGGTGGCCAGGATCGTGTCCAGCGGGCGGCGGTAAAGGCGGTGGACGATCCCCCGCTCGATCAGCCAACCCACGGCCCCGATCACCAGGAACACCACCGGCAGCGCCGGCAGCAGGCCGATGCCCAGAAAGGTCTGCAACGCCCAGGTCACATAGGCGCCCAGCATGACGAATTCGCCATGCGCAAGGTTGATGACGCCCATCGCGCCATAGATGATCGCCAGCCCCAGCGCGACCATGAGCAGGATCGAGGCCATGCTGGCGCCGGCAAACAGCTGATTGATGATGGTTTCCATGTCTGTCACTCGCAGCCCGGCGGTGGACGGCGCCCGGCAAGGGGCCGCCGTCCGGTGCCGGACAGGCCGCCCGGCACCGCTGGTTCGGTTGATGGATGGGAAGCGTCGCGCCGGTCAGGCGCGTTTCAGCCCCTCGCCGGTGCAGGTCTCGCCCTCATAGGCCCAATAGGGGTCCGGGGCGACGCGTTCGGCCGACTGGCGCAGGATCTCGGCCTGCCCGTCGCTTTTCCAGCGGGCGACCTTGGGCCACAGATGGGTGTGCAGGTTCTCGTCCACCAGCACCTCGCCCTGCGGCGCCTGGATCGTCAGGCCCACCGCCGCATCGCGGATCGCGGTCGGCGTGATCGCCGCGGGGTCCAGCTTCTCCATCGCGGCCTTGAACTGGTAGATCTGGAAATAGGCCGCCTCGGACACGAAATGCGTCACGGAATCGCCGCCATAGCGGGATTTGTACGCCTCGACGAAGCGTTCGTTCTCGGGCGACTGGTGGCCCATGAAATAGGGCGCGGACGAGAAGTTGTCGACCGCCGCCTCGCCCCCGATCGCGGCGACCTCGATTTCCGAACGGGTGAGGCTGGCGCAGGGCGTCTTGGTCCGGTCGAAGCCCGCGGCATGGTACTGGCGCGCAAAGGCCACGTCGCTGTCGCCCACGAGCGTGAGGAAGATGACGCTCGGCCCGGTGGACCGGATCCGGTTGATGATCGAGCTGAAATCCGAATGCCCCATGGGGACGTATTCTTCGTGCACGACCTCGCCGCCATGCCGTTCCAGCAGCATCCGGCAGACGTTGTTTTCTTCCTTCGGGTACACATAGTTGTTGCCCAGAAGATAGAACTTGCCGCCGAAGGTCTCGATCAGCCACGGGATCAGGTCCTGTTGCTGCTGGTTCGGGCAGGCGCCGCCATACATGATGTTGCGCGAACATTCGCGCCCCTCGTACAGCGTCGGATACCAGTAAAGGCCCTGACGCTGTTCCACCACCGGCATCACCGCCTGACGGCTGGCAGAGGTGTAGGATCCGAACACGCTCACGCATTTGTCGCGGATGAACAGGCGCCGCGCGCGGTCGGCATAGGTGGCGGGGTCGGAGGCCGGGTCCTCGATGAAGGTTTTCAACTGCATGCCGTGGATCCCGCCGGCGGCGTTGATTTCCTCGATCGCCAGCAGCGCCGCGTCATGCAGCGTGCGTTCCACCACCGCGACCTCGCCGGTCAGCGAGAACAGCAGCCCCACCGGGATCTCGCCCCCCTGCGCCCAGACCTGCCGTGTGGTGGTCAGCAGCGCCGGGGCGGACAGCCCGCCAACGGCGCCAAGCGTTCCCATCGCGCCAAGGCGCGTCAAAAAAGTCCGACGTTTCATCGGATCGTACTCCATGTTGGTGATTTTTGTCGCGAACGCAAAAAACCCTGCGGACAGCATCATCATTGATGCGGTTCGCAAGGCTGCATTGCCTGATTATATGGAGATCTCTGTTGATCTCTGGGTAATATGATTGCGCGAGAACCGGATTCGATGCAAGAAAAAATAATCGAGCCGAATCATGTATTTAGTACACAGTATACGAAAGAAGGTGTGACAGCCTGCCGCGATTCGCGCCACCCCATGACTTCATCTTGCCGGAAATACTCCGGGGGTCCGGGGGCTGGCCCCCGGCACCGACCCCGCCCCCAAGACCTACGGCAGCAACCGCACCCCCACCCGCGCCGCCCGGCCCTGCGCGTCGATCACCGCCAGCGTCACGAACCCCGGCCCGGAAAGCGGCAACAACACCTCGCGCGCGCCTTCGCCCACGGCCAGCGGGCGGCCATCGGCCAGCCAGGTGAAGGGCGCGTCGCCGCCGCGCACCCGCGCCATCAGCGGCCCGCCGTCCAGCGCGACCTCTGCCCCGTCGGGGGGAAAGGCGACCTCGGGCGCGCCCGGGGCGGCGGCGAAGGCGGCGTTGCGGGGGCGGAACCGTTGCAGGGGCGGCGGCAGGCCCGCGTTCGGCACCAGCAGCGTGGCGGGCGGCGGCGGGGGCAGGGGGTCGAAGCCGGGCTTGATGCGGGTGAAGGTCTGGAACAGCACCGGCGCCGCCAGATCGCCGCCGAAGGCCCCCGGCACCGGCGTGCCGTCGGCCCGGCCCATCCAGACGCCCGCCACATGCCGCCCGTCGAACCCCACCGCCCAGGCATCGCGGTGGCCATAGCTGGTGCCGGTCTTGTAGGCCAGCCGGTCCGCCGGCGCGCCGGGCGGCGGGGCGACGCCCGACAGGATGTTGCCCACCTGCCATGCCGCCACCGCCGATACGACGCGATCCCCCGCCGCACCCTCGCCCGTCACCCGCAGGGGCAGGGCCGCCCCGCCCCGGGCCAGCGCCGCGTAAAGCTGCACCATGTCCGCCAGCGTCACCCCCACGCCGCCAAGCGCCACCGCCAGCCCCGGTCGCCCCTCGGGCAGCACCGCCCGCACCCCCGCCCGCCGCAGCCCGGCCAGCAGCCGTTCCGGCCCCATCGCATCGGTCAGCAGCACCACCGGGATGTTGAGCGAGGCTTGCAGCGCCTCTTTCACCCGCACCGTCCCCCGGAACACCCGGTCGAAGTTCTGTGGCGCATAGCTGCCGAAGGCGACCGGGCGGTCCTCGATCATGGTTTCGGGATGCGCCAGCCCCTCGTCGAAGGCCAGCGCATAGACCAGCGGCTTCAGCGTCGATCCGGGCGAACGCAACGCCTGCGTCATGTCCACGAACCCCTGCCGCGCATCCGCCTGATAGGCGGCGGAACCGACAGAGGCCAGCACCGCGCCCGACCGATGATCAGCCACCAGCAGCGCGATCTGCAGCCGGTCGCCCTGTCCCGCCACGGCCTCTGCCGCCAGCCGTTCCAGTTGCGCCTGCAAGGTCACGTCCAGCGTGGTGCGGTGGCGGCGCAGCGCGGGGTCGGCGGCGACCAGCCGGTCCGCCAGATGCGGGGCGAGCATGGGGAAGGCCCGGCGCGCCGTGGGCACCGTTTCACGCCGTGCCGCGGCGGCGGTCGCGGCGTCGATCAGCCCCGCAGCCTCTGCCCGCGCCAGAACCCGGTCGCGCCCGGCCGCAGCCGCCTTGGGGGCGCGGTCGGGGCGGCGGGATTCGGGCGCCTGCGGCAGGGCGACCAGCAGCGCGGCCTCGGCCGGGGTCAGGCGGCCGGGTTCCTTGCCGAACCACGCCAGCGCCGCGGCCCGCACCCCCTCGATATTCCCGCCATAGGGCGCAAGATGCAGGTAGAGCGACAGGATCCGATCCTTGCCCAACACCCGTTCCAGCGCCAGCGCCACGCGGATCTGGCGCAGCTTGCCGGGCAGACGGCCCGTCCCGCTGTCCTCCAGCAGCCGCGCCACCTGCATCGTCAGGGTCGATCCGCCCGACACCACCCGGCCGGCGGCCAGCGCCTGCACCCCCGCCCGCAGCAGCGCGCGCAGGTCCACCCCGGGGTGGCTGTAGAACTGCCGGTCCTCATAGGCCAGCAGCAGCGACACGAAGAACGGGTCCACCTGCGCCGGTTCCGCCGCCAGCCGCCAGCGGCCGTCAGCCACCATGTAGGCGCGCAGCAGCCGCCCGTCGCGGGCCAGAACCTCGGCCCCCGTGTCCACCGTCAGCGCCGGCAGATCGGTTGCCGCGACCCAGCCGTCCACCCCGTCCCGCGCCGCGGCGGCAAGCCACAGGCCCGCCGCCAGCGCGAAAAGCCAGCGGCTCATTCCGCCACGATCACCCGGCCCGCGTCGGTATGGGCGCGGTACGCCGGGCGGTACATGTCCTCGACGCTGGCCGCCGGGTGGTGAAAGCTGCCGGGCGTCACCGCGCGCACGATATAGGCCAGCCGGATCGTGCCGTCGCCGCGCTGATCGACCGCGGAAACGAAGCGGTCCTGCCGGAATTCGGCATGCTGCACATCCTCGGTCAGTTCCAGCCAGTCGAGCGCGGACACCTGCCCGTCGCGCAGCAGGTTGGGGTTGTCGATTTCCCACCCGGCGGGCAGGGGGTCGGTGATGACCAGCCGCGCCTCGGTATCGGCGAAGGGATCGACCTCGATCACCGTCACCAGGCGGGTGCCGGGGGCCACGTGGTCGGGCGTGGTCTCCTCTCCCTCCAGCGTATAGTGACTGCGGCGGATGGCATAGCCGTTGCCGCTGGCGGGTTCCGGCACCTCGGACACGCCGAAGGTGGAAACCGTCAGCTGCGTGGCCGCGCTGCCGGTGTTGGCCACCGTCACCGGGGCCGCCGCATCGTCCAGCAGCCGCACCAGCGGCCCGGCAACCGGCGTACCGTCCAGCACCAGCCCCTCGGCCCCCGGCTGGCCGATCAGCGCATGGGTGGCCAGCAGGGTCCAGGCGGCTTCCTGCGTCGACAGCGCCCGGTGGCCCGCCCGCGCCGCGATGCGTTCGGTCAGCGCCGCGCGGTCCACCGCATTGCTGCCCGATTCCGTCGCCAGCGCCAGCACCGCCGCCGAATCCCGCAGCGCGGTGCCATAGTCGGCCCGCCAGACCTGCCCGTCATCGGCACCGCCCGCCAGCAGGCGCGCCGCCCGGGCGAACATCGCATCCGCCCGCGGCTGGTCGCCATACATCGCCAGCGCCGCGCCCAGTTGTGCCGCACCGATGGGGGTGGTGAAGGCGTCGCCCTTCACATCCGCATAATAGCGCAGGTCGCCGATCGCCGCCGCGCCTTCGCGCGCCAGAACCATCAGCGCATAGGCCAGATCGCCGCCGCCTTCCTCGAAATCCTCGGTATAGTTCACCCGCGTCCGCAGGTTGTCGAGCGCGGCGCGGAAGGCGGTCTGCGGCACCTCGAACCCCTGCACCCGGGCGCGCGACAGGAAGTCGGTGACGTAGGAATCGAGCCACAGGTCGCCGGTATAATCCGCCGACCACAGGCCGAAACCGCCCTCGGTGGTCTGGTTCAGCAGCACCTCGGCCACCGCCTGCCCGATGCGTTCGCGCAGGTTGCCGGCGCCCGGCAGGTCCATCGCCCGCGCCACCTGATCGAAATAGAGCAGGGGCAGCGCGCGCGACGTCACCTGTTCGGTGCAGCCATAGGGATAGCGGTCCAGCGCCGCCAGCAGGCCGGGCGCGTCGAACCGCGCCACCGGCCCCGCCGCCAGCGTCGCCGTGGCGGACCCGGGCAGAAGGCCCGCGAAGATGTCGCGATCCACCGTCAGCGTCTGGCCGGGGCCAAGGTCGAACCGGCTGACGCGCACGGTTTCGGGGTCGTTCACCTGTACCGGCAGGGCCAGCGTTTTCGTCAGGCGGCGGCCGTCGGGGGTGGTCAGCACCACTTCCAGCCGCGCCACGCCGCCCACCCCGGTACTGACCGGGACGGACACCACGGCCTTGCCGCCCTCTGCCAGATCCACGCCCGAGGGCACGGGGCCGAGGCTCAGGCCCTCTGCCGTCACGTCGAGGCTCATCCGCCCCGCCGGTCCCTTGGTATGGTGGATTTCCAGCAGCAGCCGGCTTTCGTCGCGCGGGTCGAGGAAACGCGGCAGGCTGGCCGTCACCACCACCGGGTCGCGCACCAAAACGTCTGCCTCTGCCTGCCCGACGCCGGTGGGCGACCATGCGACGGCCATCACCCGCACGGTGCCGTTGAAGGCGGGCAGGTCGAAGCTGACCCGCGCATGGCCATCCGCGCCGACCTCCACCGGGCCGGTGAAATAGGCCACCAGTTCCTCGGTGGGCGGCGGGGCCTGCAACCGCGCGCCAAGGCCCGCGTCGCCGCCCGAACGCACGGCGCCCGTGGCCCCGTTCATCCCGTCGATCAGCCGGCCGTAAAGGTCGCGGATACCGACCCCCAGCTTGCGCTGGCCGAAGTAATGGCCCGCCGGATCGGGGCTTTTGAACGCGGTGAGGTTGAGGATGCCCACATCCACCGCCGCAACGGTGACATAGGCCGTCTCGCCGGGTTGCACGCCCTCCACCTTCACGGCGATGTCCAGCGGCGCGCGCGGGTCGGATTCGGCCGCGACTTCCACCACCGTGTCCAGCCGCCGCTTGCCCGGGTCGATCGCCGCATGCGCCAGCCCGATCGCACGGGCCGGCAGCCGCCCCGCCGCCGCATCCATCGGCCGCAGGACCGATGCGGTGACATAGACCCCCGCGCCCCAGTCGTCGGTGACGGGCAGGTCGATGAGGTTTTCGCCCTCGGCCACCTCGACCGCCTTCATCGCGATCAGCCGGTTCGACAGCACCGTCACCAGCGCCGTCCCCGCCGCCCGCGGCACCAGCCGCAGCCGCGCCGTATCGCCCGGCGCATAGGCGGGCTTGTCCAGCGACAGTTCCAGCGTGTCGGGCGTGCTGGTCGTATCCGCCGCCGCATACCACCCCGCGCTGAACCGCAGCGCGGAGGACGCGCGCGTACCGTCGGCGCGTTCCACCGTCAGCTCGTATTCGCCCCATTGCACCGGCACCGCGATTTCGGCGGGCCCGGCGGCGGTCAGCGCCGCCTCGCCCTCGGCCACGCGGGCGCGGGTGGTCACGGGTTCCCAGTTCCAGTCGCCGTACTGGCTGTACCACTGATAGCGCGTCTCGATCCGGTCGAGCCGCCATTTCACCGGCATCGCCGTGGGCGTCAAATCGGGCGAAACCGCCAGCAGCGAAAACCGCGCCTCGGCGCCTTCGGCCACCACGCCGTCGAAGCCGGGCCGGATGCCGATCATCGCAGCGGCGGGCCGCACGGGGCGGATGACCTCGCGTTCCACCGGGCGGCCGGACCCTTCCGACAGCCGCAGACGGATCCGCGCCTCCAGCGGGCGGCCGGGGTCGGGCAGGTCGGGCAGCACGGCGGTCACGGTCGCGGTGCCGTCGTCGCCGGTCTGCTGGCCGTATTCCACCGGCTCCATCACCGCGTTGAACGGGTCGTCCGCGCGGCCGAACCGATAGCCGGGAAAGGCGGCAAGCCCATCGGCGGCGCGCAGGATCGCCTCGCCCTCGATCGCCAGCCCGGCGCCGGGCGCGCCGAACAGATAGCGGGCATCGACGCCCAGTTCCGCCACGCCGCCCACCGTCAGCGGGGTATCGGCGAGCGTCAGGTTGAAGTCGATGCGCTCGGGCAGGAAATCCTCGACCAGAAAGGTGCGCGCGGTCAGCGGCGGGGCCTCGGGGTCGGCCAGAACCTCCATCCGCCAGACGCCGCGGGGGGCGGACCCCGCGATGGGCATCGAAAACACATGCCCGCCCGCGCCCGCATCGGGCACCAGCGCGCGGGAATATTCCACCCCGTCGGGGCGTTTCAGCACCGCCGTCAGCGGCAGGCCGGTGATCGCAGCCGCCTGTGAATCGCGCGCCAGCGCCGTGGCATGCACGGTTTCCCCGGCGCGATAGGCGCCGCGGTCGGTGGTCAGGAACACGTCGATGGGGGGTGCTGCCTCGCGCCCCTCCACCCCGCGGTCGGACAGGTCGAATTCGGGGTCCGTCAGCGACAGGAAGGCGGTGTCGGTGTCGCCCTCCGTCACCGTCACCAGCCCGGGCGCGGACGACCCCGTGCCCCGGGTCAGCCCCTCGGGGAAACGGGCATGGCCCTGATCGTCGGTCGTCACCCGGCCCAGTTCGCGGTTGGCGCGGGAAAACAGCGCGACCTCCACCCCCGCCTTGGCCCCTGCGGTGGCGAGGCTGCGCACGAACACATGCAGCCCGTCCACCCCCGACAGGGTGGTCATACCCAGATCGGAAATCACGAACCACTGCCAGCCGCGCGGCACGTCATAGGGATCGGTCCCCGGCACCTCTGCCTTCAGCGCATAGATGCCGGCGGGCAGACCTTCCAGCGCCGCATCCAGCGGCAGGCGGGTGGTCACGTCGCGGTTGACCTCCATCGGCACCTCGGCGCTGCCGGACCACAGCTTTTCGGCGATCTCGGTGCCGAAATCCTCGACCCGCCACGCCTCCATCGGGGTGCCGAAATAGCGGTTCTGGATCGACCGCAGCAGGTTGCGGTCGCTGACGCGGTAAAGTTCCAGATCCAGCGCCGTGGTGTTCACCGTTTCCACCGGCAGCGCGGCCTGCCCCGTGCGCGGCAGCACATAACCGCGGCCCGGAAACCGCACCCCGGGGTTGCGGTCGCGGACATAGGCGGTGACGGCCACCGATTTCGCCATCGCCTCGCCATTCGCCGCCGGCAGCCCCTCGCGGAAGGTCAGGGTGTAGCGTTTGCCATGGGTCAGCCCGGCGACGCACAACTGCCGCCATTCGCCCGGTTCCACCGTCAGGCCGGGTTCGGGCAGTTGCACATAGGGGGTGTAGTCGAACCCCTTCTCGATCAGTTGCTCGGTGAACACGGCGCAGACACGGGGCCGGGCCAGATCGCTTTCGACCATGTGTTCCTCGATGCGGAACCCGTAAAGGCCCACCAGCCGGTCCAGCGACGCCGCGGTGTCGTCGCGCGGTTGCAACTGCTGCGCCAGCCGCAGCGCCGGGATCCCGTCGCGGCCGCGGCCCGCGCGCTCGAACCCCCGGGCGATCACCAGCAGCGCGTTGTGGCGGATCGCGGCGCCCGAGGCGCGCAGATAGGCGTTCACCGCCGCAGTGGCGGCGCGGCGGGCGAATTCGCGCGATTCGCTGCTATTCTGGTCCACCGGGATTGCCATCAGAATGCGGGCATATTCGACCCAGTGTTCCGCCGAATCGGTCGCATTCGCCGCCGCGCCCATCAGGTTCGCGGCGCGGCGCGGGTCGCCTTCGGCCCCGGCGGCCGCCGCCAGATCGGCGCCCGACAGGCCATTCACCAGATGCGCCCGCCCCAGATCGCGCGCCTGCCGCAGCGCCGCCTGCAGGTCGGACGGCGACAGGAACGCCAGTTCCCCCGCCCGTTCCGCCGCACGCGCCTTCGCGGCGGCATCGGCGGCGATCACCCGGCCCGCATAGGCGCCGCGATAGGGGGCGGCCGCGCCCGGGTCGGCCTTGGGAAAACACGATCCGTTGCGGCTGTTGAAGGTCAGCGCCGTGCATTGCGCATTGGACAGACAGGCGCGTTCGCAGGCCTCCAGCGTGGTGTCGAGGATCGTTTGCAGATCGCCCCCGGGCAGGTCTGTATCCTCGCTCAGCACGATGCGGCGATCGGGGATCAGGTCCTGCGCGGCCAGCGGCGCGGGGGTTGCGGTCAGCACGGCCAGAATACCGAGGGCCCGAAGAATGGCACGCATCACAACCTCCTGCCTGAAATCAGCCGCGATGCTGCCACGCAGCCCCGGGGTCTGGCAAGCGCGCCCGCGGTGTTTTCGGTTCGTTCCGGTTAACCGCACGTTCACCCAGAGCGCGGATGGTGGGCCCCGGGTGAAAGACCCGCGACGGAACAGCCGGCAGAATCGGAATGGACATCACGGAACGGTTGGCAAGGGAACGCAGGGGGCGTCTGGCGGCGGAACGGCTGCTGGAACAGAAAAGCCGCGAGCTGTTCGCCGCCAATGAAAAGCTGGCGATGCATGCGCGCGCGCTGTCCGACCAGATCGTGGAACAGCGTCAGGTCGTCGCCTCCGCCCGGTCGGAGGCGGAGGCGCTGAAGGGCCAGAACACCCGCTTCCTGTCGGATCTGGAACGCGCGCATACCGCGGCGGTGATGGCCGAACGGCGGCTGTGGGATTCGATCAACACCATCCGCGACGGTTTCGCCGTGTTCGACGCGAACCAGCGGATGGTGGCCGCGAACCGCGCCTATCTGCAACCCTTCGGCGGGCATGCAGAGGCCGCACCCGGCATCGCCTACGCCGATCTGCTGCGCCTTGCGGGCGAACGCGGCGTGATCGACACCGAAGGGCAGGAGGTCGACGCCTGGGTCGCCCGCATGCTGGCGCGGTGGGACAGCGACCCGATAGAACCCGTGGTCGTCCGCTTCACCGCCGGTATCTGGGTGCGGCTGGTGGACCGGCGCGCGCGCGACGGCGACATGGTGACGCTCGCGCTCAACATCACCGACCAGATGCGCATCCTCGCCGCGATCGAGGCCATACCGGACGGTTTCGTCCTTTTCGACAGGGAACGGAGGCTCATCATGGCCAACCAGCACTTCAAGGAAATGATCCCCGCCATCGCCCCCCACGTCCAGCCCGGCGTGACGGTCGAGGATCTGTTGCGCGCCGGCATCGCCGGCGGCGCCTTCGCCGAGGCGGGCGGGCGGGAAGAGGAATGGCTTGCCGAACGCATGGCCCATTACCACGCGGCAGAAGGCGAACTGGTCGTGCGCACCAGCGACGACCGCTGGCTGCGCTTTCTCGACCGCGCGACGCCCGATGGCGGCCGGGTGGGCCTCAGGATGGACATCACCGAACTCAAGGCCCACGAGGCGGCGCTCGAATCCGCCCGCAAGGCCGCCGAGGCCGCGAACCGCGCCAAATCCGCCTTCCTCGCCAACATGAGCCACGAAATCCGCACCCCCATGAACGGGGTCGTCGGCATGGCCGAACTGCTGTGCGACACCGCGCTGACCGAGGAACAGCGGCTTTTCGCCGAAACCATCAGATCCTCGGGCGAGGCGCTGCTGGTCATCATCAACGACATCCTCGACTATTCCAAGATCGAGGCCGAAAAGCTGACGCTCTTCCCCGAACCCTTCGATCTGGAACGCACCATCCACGAGGTGGCGATGCTGCTGCAACCGCGCGCGCGGGCGAAGGGGATCGACCTCTTGATCGACTTCGACATGTTCCTGCCCACCCGTTTCGTGGGCGATCCCGGGCGGCTGCGGCAGGTGCTGACCAATCTGGTGGGCAATGCGGTGAAGTTCACCGAAAAGGGCCATGTGCTGATCCGCGTCGTGGGGATCGAGGCGGAACAGAAATGCCAGCAATTGCACATCACCGTGGAAGACACCGGCATCGGCATCGCGCCCGAACACCTCGACCACATCTTCGGCGAATTCAACCAGGTGGAGGACGAGGCGAACCGCAAGTTCGAAGGCACGGGGCTGGGCCTCGCCATCACCCGGCGGCTGATCGAACGGATGGAGGGCGCGGTCTGGGTCGAATCCGAACCCGGCAAGGGGTCCTGCTTCGGTTTCCGCCTGATGCTGCCGGTGGCAGAGGACGCCGCCCCCGGCCCCCGGGTGCCGATCACGCTTGCCCGCGCGCTGGTGGTGGACGACCAGTTCATCAACCGCACCATCCTGGAACGGCAACTGGCGACGGCGGGGGTGGCGGTCACGCTCTGCCGGTCCGGGGCAGAGGCGCTGGAGGTGCTGGCCCGCGACCCCGGCCACGACGTGGTGCTGACCGATCACGACATGCCGGAAATGGACGGGCTGGTGCTGGCCGCGCGGATCCGGGCGGCGGGGCATGCGATGCCCATCGTGCTGCTGTCGTCGAACCCCGCGCAGGCGCGCGAAGGCGCGGGGGCCGAGGAACTGGCGGCGATCCTGCAGAAACCGCTTCTGCGCAGCGAGTTGTTCCGGCGGTTGCAGGCGCTGTCCATGCCCGCACCCCCGCCGCCGCCCCTGCCCGCCGAAACCGCCGGGCGCCGCGCCATGCGGGTGCTGGCGGCAGAGGACAACCGCACCAACCAGCTGGTGTTCCGCAAGATGGTGCGCGATCTCGACATCGACCTGAGCTTTGCCGGCAACGGCCGCGAGGCGGTCGAGATGTGGCAGGAATTGCAGCCCGACATGATCTTCATGGACATCTCGATGCCAGAGATGGACGGGCGCGAGGCGGCCCGCGCCATCCGCCGGCTGGAGGAAGGCACCGGCCGCCACGTGCCCATCGTCGCGCTGACCGCCCATGCGATGGACGGCGACGACGAAGGCATCCTTGCCGCCGGCATCGACCGCTACATGACCAAACCCCTGCGCCGCAACGCGATCGGCGAAGCCATCGCCAGCCTCTGCCCGCCCGAGGCGCGGCCCATCCTGATCCAGGAGGAAACCGGGGAGTGACCTTCGGCGGTGGTGCGGGTGGAAAGGTCGGCGGCCTCCGGCGGGGATATTTGGGGACAGAAAATGAAGCCGCCGCGTCTTCATCGGATGCGCCTTTCCTCATTTTCTGTCCCTAAATATCCTCAGGGGGTGAATTGGCGCAGCCAAGAGGGGGCAGAATGCCCCCTGCACCGCTTGCTGCAGGCGCGGCGGGGTCAGCGAAGGGGGCTGTCGAGCGTGACCTCGTAGATCCCCCGTGCTGCGGCGACCCTCGGCCCGCAGGTCAGCGGTCGGATATGGGTCAGTTCCCAGGCAAGCCAGCCGTCTTCGAAAGATCCGGCGCAGGCGGCGGCCATGTCGGCGGGGGTGAAGAGGCGGATGCGGGCGACCCGCACGACCGCCACCGCGCGGCCATCGGGGTCTTCTTCGCCGTCATGGCGAAGGAAGCGGCGGTTCTCGACGATCAGCAGATCTTCGGCCGGGGACAGGCCGGGGGACCAGCGCCTGACCTCCAGCGTTTTCAGCCCCGCGGCGATCCGGCTGCCGCCCGGCTGGACGATGGAGAGCGCCTTGATCCGCATCGTCCCGACCGCCGCCGCGCGCTATTCTTCCCGCAGCGCCGCCAGAAAGGCCGCGCCGAAGCGTTCGGTCTTCTGCGGGCCCATGCCGCCGATCCGTTCCAGATCCGCCAGCGTTGCCGGGCGGGTTTCGGCGATGCGGGTCAGGGTGGCGGTGGTGCAGCCGAGGTATTTGCCCGTCCCGTCCGCGCCGCGCGCCAGATCGGTCTGGATCTGCACCAGCCGGTCCAGCAGCGCCCCCGCGGGCCGGCCGGCCAGGCGCATCCGCGCCGGATGCACCGCGGGCACATCCGCGCCGGTGATGACCTCCAGAAACGCCGCGCCATAGCTTTCCAGCTTCTTCGCCCCCACGCCGGTGATGCCCGCCATCGCGTCCAGCGTCGCCGGGCGGCGTTCGGCCATTTCGATCAGCGTGCGGTCGGTGAAGACGACATAGGCGGGCACGCCCTGCGATTCCGCCAGCGCCCGCCGCTTGGCCTTGAGCGCGGACAGAAGTGGCGCGTCCTCTTCGCCCACCATCGCCTTCACCGCCGGGCGCGCGCGCGCGTCCAGCACGTCGCGGCGCAGCCGGATCGGCTGTTCGCCGCGCAGGATGGGGCGGGCGGCGTCGGTCATGCGCAGGGCGCCGTGGCGTTCGGGGTCGGGGCGGATCAGGTCGTGGCCCATCATCTGACGGAAGACGGCGGACCAGACGGGTTTCGTCAGCTCGCGCCCCACGGCGAAGGTGGGCAGCTGGTCGTGGCCCCGTTCGCGCACCCTGGCGGTGGCGTTGCCGGTCAGGATATCGATCAGATGCCCCGCGCCGAACCACTCGCCGGTCCGCAGGATGGCCGACAGCGCCTTGCGCACCGCTTCGGTCGCGTCGAACACCTCTGCCGGGCGGTCGCAGAGGTCGCAGTTGCCGCAGGGCCCCGGATCCTCGCCGAAATAGCGCAACAGCGACTGGCGGCGGCAGCCCACGGCCTCTGCCAGACCCAGAAGCGCGTTGAGCCGCCCGTGGTCGGCCGCCTTGCGTTCGGGGGGTGCGAGGCTTTCGTCGATCTGCGCCCGGCGCAGGCGGATGTCGTCGGCGCCATAGAGCGTGAGGGTTTCCGCCGGCGCCCCGTCGCGGCCCGCGCGGCCGATTTCCTGATAATAGCCCTCGATCGACTTCGGCAGGTCGGCGTGCGCGACCCAACGGATGTCGGGCTTGTCGATGCCCATCCCGAAGGCCACGGTGGCGACGACGATCAACCCGTCTTCCTGCTGGAACCGCATTTCCACATGGCGCCGCTCGTCCGCATCCAGCCCGCCGTGATAGGCGCAGGCGGGGTGGCCGGCCTCGCGCAGCGCCTGGGCCAGCGTTTCGGTCTTGGCCCGCGTGGCGCAATAGACGATGCCGGAAAGGCCCCGGCGGCGGGCGGCGAAGGCGAGGATCTGGTCGCGCGGCTTGTCCTTGGGCGCGAAGGCAAGGTGGATGTTCGGCCGGTCGAACCCGCGCAGGAAGGTTTCGGGCGGCTGACCGTCGAACAGCCGCGTGACGATTTCCGCCTGCGTTTCGGCGTCCGCCGTGGCGGTGAAGGCGGCCAGCGGCACATCGAGCGCGCGCCGCAGATCGCCGATGCGCAGGTAATCGGGGCGGAAGTCGTGGCCCCACTGGCTGACGCAATGCGCCTCGTCCACCGCGATCATGGTGGTGCCGATCCGGCGCAGCATCGCCGCCGTGCCCCCCGCCGCCAGCCGTTCGGGCGCCATGTAGAGCAGTTTCAGCCGCCCTTCATCCAGCGCGCGGAACACCTCTTCCGTCTCGGCCTCGGTATTGCCGGAGGTCAGCGCCCCCGCCTCTACCCCCACGGCCCGCAGCGCGCGGACCTGATCGCGCATCAGCGCGATGAGCGGCGAGATGACCACCGTCACCCCGGGACGGCACAGCGCGGGCAACTGATAGCACAGCGACTTGCCCCCGCCCGTCGGCATGATGGCCAGCGTGTTGCGCCCGGCGGTGACGGCCGACACGATGTCCTCTTGCCCCGGGCGGAATTCGGAAAAGCCGAATACCTGCGCCAGCAGGCTGCGGGCCCGGGGCGGTTCGGCCATCGCTGTCTGCGCCGCGCCCACGGGTCAGTAGAACAGGGCGGCGTTGTTTTGCAGGACGATCCGCAGCGCATAGACCGCCAGCAGCACCGCCAGCGGCGCAAGGTCGATCCCCGCCACCGCGGGCAGCACCGCGCGGATGCGGGAATAGACCGGATCGAGCAGCCGGTTGATGCCGTCCCACACCTGCGCGACCAGCGGCTGGCGCAGGTTCAGCACCTGAAAGGCGATCAGCCAGCTGAGGATGATATGGGCCAGGATCAGGAACCATACGAGGTCGAGGATCAGCAGCAGGATTTGCAGGATCGAGGTCATGGTCCGGGCCCTTCGCCAAAGCGTCGTGGCCAGAGGTAGCCGCAGCCGCCGCCAAGGGCAACCCGGGATGGGCAGCGATGCTTGACCGCAGCCGCCGGATCGGGCAGGCGCAGGGGCAAGGAGACCGCGATGTACCCATTCTTCCGTTTCGCCGCCGCCGTCGCCCGCGCCCGCCGCGCCCCCCGCATCGGCCTGTTCGAGGCCACGGCGTCCGACCACTGGTGCCTGCCCTGGGATCTGGACCCCTGGGTGGAACTGAACAACGGCCGCACGCTGACGCTCTATGATCTGGGGCGGATCCCCTTTGCGGTGCGGGTCGGGTTCCACGAGGCGATGCAGGCGAACCGCTGGGGGCTGACGGTGGCGGGGGTATCCGTCCGCTATCGCCGCCGCGTGCGGGCGATGGAGAAATTCAGCATCGTCACCCGCATGCACGGCTGGGACGACCGCTTCATCTATATCGACCAGAGCATCTGGAAGGGCGCCGAATGCGCCAACCAGATGTTGCTGCGCTGGGCGCTGACCGGGAAGGGCGGGATCGTACATCCCGCGCGGCTGATCGAGGCGGTGGCGGGTCCGCAGGACAGCCCGCCCCTGCCCGGCTGGGTCGCCGCCTGGATCGCGGCGGATGCCGAACGCCCCTGGCCGCCCGAACCGGGCCCGGGGGCCGGTGCGCCGGGGGTTGCGCAGCGGCGGCCGGGGTGATCTTGTCGCCGGCGAGGGTGCCGTAACGGCAACCAGGCCGGGCAGGTGGAAACGGCATAGGCATGAGGCGTGCCACATCGGCACGGACAGGGGCAGGAAACGGCATGGCGGCGGCATTCGACAAGCGGCGCATCTGGGGCTGGTACTTCTTCGACTGGGCCAGCCAGCCCTTCCTTACACTGATGCTGAGCTTCATCTTCGCGCCCTATTTCGCCACCGTGGTCGGCGATGCCGTCCACGCGCAGGAATTGTGGGGCGCGGGGCTTGCCGTGTCGGGGATAACGATCGCGGTGCTGGCGCCGATCCTGGGCGCGGTGGCCGATACCGCCGGGCGGCGGATGCCGTGGATCGTGTTCTTCTCGGCGCTCTACGTCCTGGGGTCGGCGTCGCTGTGGTATGCGGTGCCGGGGGCGGATTCGGTGCTGTTCATCCTGATCGCCTTCGGCATCGGCATGATCGGGATGGAATTCGCCACCATCTTCACCAACGCCCTGCTGCCGGGCCTTGCGCCCAGTACCGAAACCGGGCGGATTTCTGGGTCGGGCTTTGCTTTCGGCTATTGGGGCGGGGTGCTGTCGCTGGCGGTCATGCTGGTGTTCTTCGCGGAAAACGAAAGCGGGCGGACGCTGGCGGGCCTTGCGCCTGCCTTCGGGCTCGACCCCGCGATGCGCGAGGGCACGCGGTTCGTCGGCCCCTTCACCGCGCTGTGGTATGTGGTGTTCATGGTGCCCTTCTTCCTGTGGGTGAAGGAACCCCGCACCATCGCCCCCGCGACCGCGCGGCTCAGCCTGCGGGCGGCGCTTCTGGATCTGTGGCAGTCGCTGCGCGGGATCCTGGGGCGGCGCAGCCTGATGGCGTGGCTGGGCGGGTCGATGTTCTACCGCGATGCGCTGAACGGGATGTATGCCTTCGGCGGGATCTATGCCGCGGGGATCCTCGACTGGTCGGTGACGCAGATCGGCACCTTCGGCGTCGTCGGCGCGGTGACGGCGGCGGTGGCTTCGTGGCTGGGGGGGCGCGCGGACCGGCGGTGGGGGCCGAAACCGGTGATCGTCACCTGCTGCCTGCTGCTGATCGGGGTCGGCATCCTGCTGGTGGGGATGAACCGCCACAGCCTGTTCGGCGTGGCCCTGCCGCCCGGGTCGCCGCTGCCGGATGTGATCTTCTACATCTGCGGCGCGATGATCGGGGGCGCGGGCGGTGCGCTGCAATCGGCCAGCCGCACGATGATGGTTCGCCACACCGACCCCGCCCGCCCGACAGAGGCATTCGGCCTTTACGCCCTGTCCGGCAAGGCCACGGCCTTCCTTGCCCCCGCGCTGATCGGGGTGGTCACGTTTGCGACAGGCAGCCAGCAATGGGGCGTCTCGCCGCTGATCGGGCTGTTTCTCGTGGGGCTGGTGTTGCTAGTCTGGGTCAAACCGGATGGAGATCCCCGCGCATGGTCCAGTTCCTCGCCCTGATCCTGGCGCTTGCCGCCGCCCTGCCCGCCGCCGCGCAGCCGCTGGCGAACCAGTTGTTCGGCGCCGCCAGGACCGCCTCGGCGCAGGCGCCGCATCCGGTCGGGTCCTATGCGCGGGGCTGTGCGGCGGGGCTGGTGCAACTGCCCGAAACCGGGCCGACATGGCAGGCGATGCGGCTGTCGCGCAACCGCAACTGGGGCCATCCCGCGATGATCGCCTTCCTTCAGGACCTCAGCCGCGAGGCCACGCGCTACGGTTGGGCGGGCCTTTACATCGGCGACATCAGCCAGCCGCGCGGGGGCCCGATGACATCGGGCCATGCCAGCCACCAGATCGGGCTGGATGCCGACATCTGGATGCTGCCGCCCGCGCGGGTGAACCTGACGCGGGCGGAACGGGAAAAGGTCGGTTCCATCCCCGTGCGGTCGGCCAACCAGAAATCGGTGACGCGGAACTGGTCGCCCGCGCATCACGCCATCATGCGGGCGGCGGCGCTGGACCCGCGGGTGGACCGCATCTTCGTGGCCGCCGCGGTGAAGATCGAGATGTGCCGGACGGCCAAGCGCGCCGATACCCCGTGGTTGCAGAAGATCCGCCCCATTCAGGGCCACGACACGCATTTCCACGTCCGCCTGAAATGCCCCGAGGGCGCGGGCCTGTGCCAGACGCAAAGCCCCACGGTCGCCGAACTGTCCAGGAACGGCAACGGCTGTGACGAGACGCTGATGTGGTGGGTGACGGATTACCTCAACCCGCCCAAGACCAAGGACAAGCCGAAAGAGCCCCCGAAGCCGCGCGAAAGGGGCCCGCGCGAATTCACCATGGCCGACCTGCCGCAGCAATGCGCCGCCGTACTTTCCTCGCGCTAGCGGGGGCGGCGGCGGTCCTGCCGGCGGCAGAGGCGTCTGCGGCGGGCCCTGCGCGGATCGCGGGGGTGACGCGATGGCGCGACGGCGCGGAAGGCTTCGGCGGGATTTCCGGCCTGTGGCTGGGCCCGGGGGGTGCGGCGCTGGCGCTTGGCGACCGGGGCGTGCTGTTCACAGCCGAGGTGACGCGCGACGCGACCGGCCGCATCGCCGCCCTGCGCACCACCGGCGCCCATCCCCTGCGCGGGCCCTCCGGCGCCGTGCTGCCGGAATTGCAACGCGATGCCGAAGGGCTGGCCGTCGCCCCCGATGGCCGCATCTTCGTGTCGTTCGAGGGGCGCGGCGGCGGGCGGATCCTGTCCTACGCCCACCCCGGCGCCCCCGCCCGCCGCGTGCCCGGGCCGCCGGAATTCGCCGGCCTTTCCGGCAACGCGGGGCTGGAATCGCTGGCGATCGACCCCCACGGCCGCCTGCATGCCCTGCCCGAAAAGGACGGGCCCGAGGGCTTTCGGCTCTGGGCCCAGACCGATACCGATACCGGCTGGACCGTCCGCACCCGCATTCCCCCAAGCGGCGGCTTTCGCGCGGTGGCGACGGATTTCGGGCCGGACGGGCGGTTCTACCTGCTGGAACGCCGCTTCAGCCTGCCGCTGCGGTTCGCCAGCCGCCTGCGCCGGTTCACCCTGCCCGACCCGGAAGGCGAGGTCCTGTGGCAAAGCCCGCCGGGGCGGTTCGACAACCTCGAAGGGCTGGCGATCACCCGCGACGGGGCCGGGCGGTTGCGCGCCGCCATGGTGTCGGACGACAACCTGATGCCCTTCCAGCGCACCGAAGTGGTGGAATGCCTGCTGCCCGGCTGACGCGCCCCCTTGATCCGTGCGGCGGGCAGGAGTAACAGCGCGGCGTCCCCGGGATACGGGGGCCAAGTCTCCGCCACCTTGTCAAAACGGAACCTGACATGAACCGACTTCTTTTCGCCGGCATGGCCGGTATGGCCGCCGTCGTCGTCGCCTCGAACATCCTCGTGCAGTTCCGCCTGGGCGACTGGCTGACCTGGGGCGCGCTGACCTATCCCTTCGCCTTTCTCGTCACCGACCTGATCAACCGCCTGCACGGCGCCGCCGCCGCGCGGCGCGTGGTGCTGGTGGGCTTTGCCGTGGGCATCGCCTGTTCGCTGATCGGCACCCGGATCACCGGCGACTTCGGCCCGCTGGTCACATTGCGCATCGCCATCGGATCGGGCGTCGCCTTTCTGACGGCGCAGATGCTGGACGTGGCGGTGTTCGACCGCCTGCGCGCCCGCACCTGGTGGCAGGCCCCCTTCGTGTCGAGCCTGATCGGATCGGCGCTGGATACGGTGCTGTTCTTCGGCATCGCCTTTTCCGCCGCGCTGACCTTCATCGAGCCCGCCAATGACGTGACCTGGGCGGCAGAGGTGCTGCCGATGCTGGGGATCGGCCCCATGGCGCCGCTGTGGGTGTCGCTCGCCGTGGCCGACTGGCTGGTGAAACTGGCGCTGGCGTTGGTCGCGCTGCTGCCGTTTCGCCTGATTGTGAGGCAGATCACGGCAGGGCTTGCGTGATTTCCTTTGACAACCACCAAATCTGTGTCAGCCTGCACCCATCGGCAACGCAATGAAAGGAGGTGGTCCAGTGTCTAGAGTGATATTGGAGAGAGGTGTCGGGACAGTCAGGGGGGCCGAGGCCTGAGGGCAACCCCAAGGGTTCAGAGCCCTGACTGGGAACCGGAGGACCGCTTTCTGGCCCTAACCGGACCATCTCCGTAGATCTCGGAAGGGCTGCGCGACGTGCAGCCCTTCTTCGTTGCAACCCCTGACGTTCGGGCCCCTTCCGCCGCCCGCGGCAAAAGGCTAGCCTGCGCCCATGCTGCGCATCACCGACACCCTGTCCATCGCCGAATGGGAGCTTGTAGAAAGCTTCACCCGGTCGCAGGGGCCGGGCGGGCAGAACGTCAACAAGGTGGAAACCGCGGTCGAACTGCGGTTCGAGGCAGAACGATCCCCCCATCTGACCCCCGCCGTGAAGGCGCGGCTGAAACGGCTGGCCGGGCGGCGCTGGACGCAGGACGGCGCCATCGTGATCCGGGCAGAGGAAACCCGCAGCCAGGCGCGCAACCGCGATCTGGCGCGCGAACGGCTGGCCGAACTGATCCGCGCCGCGCTGGTGGCGCCGAAACGCCGGATCGCCACCCGTCCCACGCTGGCCAGCCAGCGCCGCCGCGTCGCCGCCAAGGTGCAGCGGGGCGAGGTCAAGGCCCTGCGCGGCAAGGTCGAGGACGACGACTGACCGGCCCGCCGCCCCCGTCTGGCGATGTCACACCCGCTCGATCGCCAGCGCGATGCCCTGACCGCCGCCGATGCACATGGTGATCAGCGCGCGGCTGCCCCCGATCCGTTCCAGTTCGTACATCGCCTTGACGGTGATGATCGCCCCCGTGGCCCCCACCGGATGGCCAAGCGCGATGGCGCCGCCGTTCGGGTTCACCTTCGCCGGGTCGAGGCCCAGATCGTCGCTGACCGCCAGCGCCTGCGCGGCGAAAGCCTCGTTCGATTCGATCACGTCGAAATCGGCGAGTTTCAGCCCCGTGCGCGCCAGAAGGTTCTTGACCGCCGGGATCGGGCCGAGACCCATCACCCGCGGGTCCACCCCGGCATGGGCATAGCCGAGGATCCGCGCGCGCGGTTGCAGCCCGGCCTTCGCCGCCGCATCCGCCCGCGCCAGAACCAGCGCCGCCGCGCCGTCGTTGATGCCGCTGGCATTGCCCGCGGTCACGGTGCCGCCCTTCTGGAACACGGGCTTGAGACCGGCCAGCGCCTCGGCGCTGGTGGCCTTGGGATGTTCGTCCACCTTGAATTCCACGGTGCCCTTGCGGCCGGCGATTTCCACCGGGACGATCTGGCTTTCGAACCGTCCTTCCGCGATGGCGCGCGCCGCGCGGGTCTGGCTTTCCAGCGCGAAGGCGTCCTGCGCCTCTCGGCTGATGGAACACTGGGCGGCCACGTTTTCCGCCGTCACTCCCATATGCCCGGTGCCGAAGGGGCAGGACAGCGTGGCCGTCAGCATGTCGACCGCCTTGGTGTCGCCCATCTTCTGGCCCCACCGCGCGGTCGGCAGCAGATAGGGCGCGCGGCTCATCACCTCTGCCCCGCCCGCCAGCGCGAAATCGGCATCCCCCAGCATCAGCGCCTGCGCCGCCGACACGATCGCCTGCGCGCCCGACCCGCACAGCCGGTTGACGTTCATCGCCGGCACCGCATCCGGGATACCCGCCTGGATCGCGGCGACGCGGCTGAGGTACATGTCGCGCGGTTCGGTCGCCACCACGGTGCCGAACACCACATGGCCGATCTGGCCGGGCTCGATGCCCGCGCGTTCCAGTGCGGCCTTGGCGGGCACCGTCGCCAGATCCACCGGCGGAACCGAGGCCAGCGCCCCCCCGAAGGTGCCGATGGCGGTACGCGCGCCGGACAGGATGACGATCTCGGACATTGTGTTTCCTCCGGGGTTGGATGTGTCGGGCCTTTTGTCCGCCGCCGCCCCCTGCGCGTCAATCGGGGAATATGCCGCGGCGCAGCGGAAGGCGGTGCATTGTCATTCACATGTTACATTGATGTAGCACTACCGTCATGCGCGCTTGTTAGAGCGGCTGCCGAGGCCCACACCCACACCCGGGCCCTGACCAGATACAGGAGTGATCCATGTCCCTCGTGAAACTGACCGCCTCGGCGCTGGCCATTGCCGCGGTGTCGGCAACCGCCGCCGCGGCGCGCGACAATATCCAGTCGGCGGGTTCCTCGACCGTGCTGCCCTATGCCACCATCGTGGCCGAGGCTTTCGGCGAAAACTTCGACTTCCCCACCCCGGTGGTGGAATCGGGCGGCTCGGGCGCCGGGCGCAAGAAGATGTGCGAAGGCGTGGGCGAAAACACGGTGGACATCGCCAATTCGTCCTCGCGCATCACCCAGTCGGACATCGACCTGTGCGCCCAAAACGGCGTGACCGAGATCATGGAAGTCCGCTTCGGCTATGACGGCATCGTCTTTGCCAGCGACATCAACGGGCCGGAATTCGCCTTCACCCCCGCCGACTGGTTCGGCGCGCTGGCCGCGAACGTGGCGAAAGACGGCGCCATCGCCGCCAATACCGCGAAAACCTGGGCCGACGTGAACCCCGCCCTGCCGGCGCAGGACATCCTGGCCTTCATCCCCGGCACCAAGCACGGCACCCGCGAAGTGTTCGACGTGAAGGTGATCGAGGAAGGCTGCAAGGACAGCGGCGCCTATGACCTGTTCCTGGCGGCGGCAGAGGGCGACGACAAGGCGAAGAAATCCGCCGCGGTGAAATCCTGCCTGCAACTGCGCACGGACGGCGTCTCGGTCGACATCGACGGCGACTATACCGAAACGCTGGCGCGGATCGAGGCGAACAAGAACGGCATCGGCGTGTTCGGCCTGTCGTTCTACCAGAACAACACCGACAAGCTGCGCGTCGCCACCATCGACGGCGTGATGCCCTCGGTCGAGGCGGTGGCCTCGGGCGACTATCCGGTGTCGCGGCCGCTCTACTTCTACGTCAAGAAGGCGCATCTGGGCGTGATCCCGGGCCTGAAGGAATATATCGAGTTCTTCGTGTCCGACGACATGGCCGGGCCGGAAGGCCCGCTGGCGGCCTATGGGCTGGTGTCGGACCCGGAACTGGCGGCGACCCAGCAAATGGTTGCCGACGAGACCCCGATGGGGCCGCTGAACTGATCGACGGGGGCGCCCTTGCGGCGCCCCTTCCCCTTTCGCCCCACCACATGGATCGCAGATGAGTGCCGGGCTGATCATTCTTGTCTTGCTGGGCCTTGGCGCGCTCGGCTTCTTCTTGGGGCGGCGGCGGTCGCTGGCGGCGGCGGGGGGCGATTCGCGCCGCCTGCATTCGTTGCCGCGCTACCATGGCCAGTCGGCGCTGCTGTTCACCGTGGTGCCGGCGCTGCTGCTGATGTTCGCCTGGCTGCTGGTGCAGCCGCTGCTGGTGGATGCGCGGGTGTCGGCGGGGCTGGCGCAGGCGGATCTGCCGCCGGGGGCGTCGCAGACGCTGCTGATGGCCGATGTGCGGCGGGTGTCGGACGGCATCGGCCGGGTCGTCGCCGCGGGCCGGATGACGGAAACGCAGGTGGGCGCCCTGAACGCCGGGCAGACCGACGTGCGCGCCCTGCTGGCGCAGGTGGGCGTGGCGCTTGGCGCCGAGGTCCGCCCCGAGGTGTTCGAGGCCGCCAAGGACCATCGCGCCCTGTCGCAAACCGGCCGCAACGCGATGACCGTCGCGGTTCTGGCGCTGGCGCTGGCGGGGCTTGCCGTGTCGCTGAGCCGGATCCGGGCCGACTATCGCGCCCGCAACGTCTATGAACGGTTCGTGATGGCCCTGCTGGTTCTGGCCTCGCTGGTGGCGGTGCTGACCACGGTGGGGATCGTGCTGTCGCTGGTGTTCGAGACGCTGAACTTCTTCGAACGCTATCCGGCGCTGGATTTCTTCTTCGGCACGGTCTGGAACCCGCAGTTCCGCGGCGGGTCGGATCTGGGCATCCTGCCGCTGCTGTGGGGGACGCTGTACATCTCTTTCATCGCGCTGCTGGTGGCGGTGCCCATCGGCCTCATGGCCGCGATCTATCTTTCGGAATATGCCTCGCGCCGCGTGCGCACCGTCGCCAAGCCGCTGATCGAGATCCTCGCGGGCATCCCCACCATCGTCTACGGCCTTTTCGCGCTGGTGACGGTGGGGCCGATGCTGCGGGACTGGTTCGCGCAGCCGTTGGGACTGGGGAACAGTTCGTCCTCGGTGATGACGGCGGGGATCGTGATGGGGATCATGATCATCCCCTTCGTCTCGTCCCTGTCGGACGACATCATCAACGCCGTGCCGCAGTCGCTGCGCGACGGCTCGCTCGGCCTCGGCGCCACGCCGTCGGAAACGATCCGGCAGGTGGTGTTGCCCGCGGCGCTGCCCGGCGTGGTGGGGGCGATCCTGCTGGCCGCGAGCCGCGCCATCGGGGAAACCATGATCGTCGTCATGGGCGCGGGGGCGGCGGCCAAGCTCGACCTCAACCCGTTCGAGGCGATGACCACCGTTACCGTCAAGATCGTCAGCCAGCTGACCGGGGACACCGAATTCGCATCCGCCGAAACGCTGGTGGCCTTCGCGCTCGGCCTGACGCTGTTCGTGATCACACTGGGGCTCAACGTGCTCGCGCTGTATATCGTGCGCAAATACCGGGAGCAGTACGAATGACCGACGCAACCGGCACCCCCGCCGCGGCCGCCGCCGCCCCCATGCCCGCGCCGGCGCGCAAGTCGCTGCTGGTTCCCGACCCGCGCGTGCGCCGCCGCAACGCCGCCGAGGCGCGGTTCCGCATCTATGGCCTGATCGCGGTCGGCCTGTCGCTGGCGGCGCTGGCGGCGCTGCTGATCTCGATCCTTTCCGGCGGTCTGCCCGCCTTCCGCCAGACCTATCTGAGCTTTCCGGTGGAACTGGCCGAAGCGCGGCTGGACAAATCCGGCACCCGCGACCGGGCGGAGTTGCAGAAAGCCACCACGCTGACCTATGGCAACCTGCTGGCCGATGCGCTGCGCAAGGCGATCGCCGACCGCGGTATCGCCACCGACGGGCTGTCCGACAAGGATGTCGCGGGCCTGCTGTCGGCAGAGGCGGCGGCGCAACTGCGCAACCGCGTGCTGGCCGACCCCGCGCTGATCGGCAGGACCATCGAGGTTTCGGTTCTGGCCCATGGCCGGGTCGACGGCTATTTCAAGGGCCGGGTGACGATGGACTCGGCCGAGCGCGTGTCGAACATCAAGCCCGGACAACTGGTGCTGGCCGACCGGCTGGCGGCGGCGGGGATGTTGGGGCTGCGCTTCAACGCCGCCTTCATCACCGCGCCCGACGCTTCCGACCAGCGGCCGGAGGCCGCGGGGCTTGGCGTGGCGATCCTGGGGTCGCTTTACATGATGCTGGTGGTGCTGGTGCTGGCGCTGCCGCTTGGCGTCGCGGCCTCGATCTATCTGGAGGAATTCGCGCCCAGAAACCGGCTGACCGACCTGATCGAGGTGAACATCGCCAACCTTGCCGCGGTCCCCTCGATCGTGTTCGGGATCCTGGGCCTTGCGATCTTCATCAACTTCGCCGGGTTGCCGCAATCGGCGCCCATCGTCGGCGGGCTGGTGCTGACGCTGATGACGCTGCCGACCATCATCATCTCGACCCGCGCCGCGCTCAAGGCGGTGCCGCCGTCGATCCGCGATGCGGCGCTCGGCATCGGGGCGTCCAAACTGCAATCGGTGTTCCACCATGTGCTGCCGCTGGCTGCGCCCGGCATCCTGACCGGGGTCATCATCGGGCTGGCGCAGGCGCTTGGCGAAACCGCGCCGCTGTTGCTGATCGGGATGGTGGCCTTTGTGCGCGACTATCCCGCCGCCCCGCCGGAGGGGCTGTTCGATCCCGCCTCGGCCCTGCCGGTGCAGGTCTACAACTGGACGCAGCGCGGCGATCCGGGCTTTTTCGAACGCGCCTCGGGTGCGATCATCGTGCTGCTGCTGTTCCTGCTCGTGCTGAACGCGGTGGCGATCATCCTGCGCCGTCGCTTTGAACGCCGCTGGTAGAGGTGCCGAAATGAACGATATGCGAATCGTGGAGAGGAACGTGGACACGAAGGCAGTGAAGATCGCCGCCCGCAAGGTGCAGGTGTTCTACGGGCAGTCCCATGCGATCAAGGACGTGGACGTGGACATCCTCGACCAGACCGTGACGGCCTTCATCGGCCCCTCGGGCTGCGGCAAGTCCACCTTCCTGCGCTGTCTGAACCGGATGAACGACACCATCGATTCCTGCCGGGTCGAGGGGCGCATCACGCTGGACGACGAGGACATCTACGATCCCAAGGTCGACCCGGTGCAGTTGCGCGCGCGGGTGGGGATGGTGTTCCAGAAGCCAAACCCCTTCCCCAAGTCGATCTACGACAACGTGGCCTATGGGCCGCGCATCCACGGGCTGACGCGGTCACGCGCCGAACTGGACGAGATCGTGGAAAAATCCCTGCGCCGCGCCGCGCTGTGGAACGAGGTCAAGGACCGCCTCGCCGCCCCCGGCACCGGCCTGTCGGGCGGCCAGCAACAACGGCTGTGCATCGCGCGCGCCGTCGCCACCAACCCCGAGGTCCTGTTGATGGACGAGCCCTGTTCGGCGCTCGACCCGATCGCGACGGCGCAGGTGGAAGAACTGATCGACGAACTGCGCAGCGCCTTTTCGGTGGTGATCGTCACCCACTCGATGCAGCAGGCGGCGCGTGTCAGCCAGCGCACGGCCTTCTTCCACCTGGGCAATCTGGTGGAATACGGCGAGACGGGCCAGATCTTCACCAATCCGCACGACCAGCGGACCGAAAGCTACATCACCGGCCGCATCGGCTGACGGAGAGGGGACAATGACCCAGCAGCATATCGCATCCGCCTTCGACCGCGACCTCGAGGCGATCCAGGCGCTCATCATGAAGATGGGCGGGCTGGTCGAGGCGGCGACGCTCGACGCCGCGCAGGCGCTGGAAACGCGGGACGAGGAACTGGCGCACAAGCTGGTCGCCGGCGACAAGGCCATCGACGCGCTGGAGGTGCAGGTGAACGAGGAATGCGCCCGCCTGATCGCGATGCGCGCGCCCGCCGCCAGCGACCTGCGCACCGCGCTGACGGTGCTGAAGGTCGCGGGGGCGCTGGAACGGATGGGCGATTATGCCAAGAACATCGCCAAGCGGTCCACCGTGCTGGCCCAGATGCGCCCGATGGAGGGCACGGCGGGCACCGTGCGGCGGATGTCCAAGCTGGTGGAACAGATGCTGAAGGACGCGCTCGACGCCTATGTGCGCCGCGACGTGGCGCTGGCCGAGGACGTGCGCCAGCGCGACCAGGAGGTGGATCAGGTCTACAACGCGCTTTTCCGCGTGTTGCTGACCCACATGCTGGAAGATCCGCGCAACATCACCGTCTGCATGCACCTGCATTTCATCGCCAAGAACGTGGAACGCATGGGCGACCACGCCACCGGCATCGCCGAACAGGTGATCTACCTCGTCACCGGCCAGTTGCCCGACGACCCGCGGCCCAAGGGCGACCAGACGCCCTTCGTCGCCTCGGTGAACGACTGAGGCCCGCCATGCAGGTACAACGGCAACCCCGCGTGCTTCTGGTCGAGGACGAAAGCGCACAGCGCGAGGTCCTGACCTACAACCTCGAGGCCGAAGGGTTCGAGGTCATCACCGCCGTGACCGGCGACGAGGCGCTGCTGCTGATCCAGGAAGAGGCGCCCGACCTGATCCTGCTGGACTGGATGTTGCCCAATGTCTCGGGCATCGAGGTCTGCCGGCAGGTCAAGGCCCGCCCCGAGACCCGGCCGATCCCGGTCATCATGCTGTCGGCGCGGTCCGAGGAACTGGACCGCGTGCGCGGCCTGGAAACCGGGGCCGACGACTATGTGGTCAAGCCCTATTCGGTGGCCGAACTGATGGCGCGGCTGCGCACGCAACTGCGCCGCACCCGCCCGGCGGCGCTTGGCGAAAGGCTGATCTTCGACGACATCCTGCTGGATGCGGGCGAACACCGCGTCTACCGCGCGGGCAAGACCGTCAGCCTCGGCCCGACCGAATTCCGCCTGCTGTCCACGCTGATGGAAAAACCGGGCCGGGTCTGGAGCCGCGAACAGCTGCTGGACCGGGTCTGGGGCCGCGACATCTATGTCGATACCCGCACCGTGGACGTGCATATTGGCCGCCTGCGCAAGGCGCTGATGAAGGAAGGCGGAGACGATCCCGTGCGCACGGTGCGCGGCGCGGGCTACGCGCTCGGCTGAACGGGGGGGCGCTATTCGACCTCGCGCGCTCTGTCTGGCGAAGGCGCGTGCCTTCGCCATGGGATAAGGGTGCCGCTGCCCCGGCCGGGGGCCCAAAGCCCCCGGCCAGCGCCCGCCCCGCCCATGGCGGGCGCTTCTCGCCCGCCGGGGCAGGCGCTGGCCTATCCATTTCTTCCAGCATCACCGCCCCTGATGGCACCGCCGCGCGACGGGCGGGGAAACGCGGTGCGTTTCCTGTTCCCGCCCGGCCCGAACGGTGGATGGTGCGAATGTCAGCCCGCCGCGCACCGGGCCAGCCAGGCATGGATCGCGGCCAGGCTTTCGGGTTCGTCCAGAAACGGGATATGCCCGCGCCCCGGTACATCCGCCCGGATCATGTCGGGCCGCCGGCGTGCCATCTCGTCCGCCGTGGCGCGGGTCAGCAGATCCGAATTCGCCCCCCGGATCAGCGCCAGCGGCAGCCCCGCGCAGGCGTCGAACAGGGGCCACAGGTCGGCGGGCGGGCCGGTGAAGGCGGCCGCGAACGCCTCGCGCAGGCGGGGGTCGTAGTCGATGCGCAGCCCGCTTCCGGTCAGCACGTAGTGCCGCTGCGCCTCTTCCAGCCAGCGGGCGGGGGGCACGCCCTCGAACCCCGGCAGGGTTGCGGCCAGCGCCCGCGCCGCATCCTCATGCGTGCGGGCGGCGGGGTTGCGGCCCAGATAGTCCTGGATCCGCGCCAGCGCGTCGGTCTCGATCACCGGGCCGACATCGTTGAGGCATATCCCCAGAAGCCGCCCATGCGCCACCGCCGCCAGCATCATCGCGATCAGCCCCCCGCGCGACGCACCCAGAACCGCCGCCCGCATCAGGCCCAGATGGTCCAGCAACTCGACCGCATCGCGCCCCTCGCGCGGGACGGTATAGCTGTCGGGGCCGGTCCATTCGGATGCGCCGCGGCCGCGGTAGTCCATGCGGATCACGCGCCAGCCCGGCGGCAGATGGGGGGCGAGGTAGTCGAAATCCGTGCCGTTGCGGGTCAGCCCCGACAGGCACAGAAGCGCCCGGCCCGCGCCCCCGCTGTCACGAAAGGCGATACGCGCCCCGTCCGAGGCTGTGAAATACTGTACGGTCATGGTGGTCTGGCGTGCTCCGGCTGTCAGAGGCAGAGGGGGAGGCAGGGGGGATCGGCGACCGCGCCGGGGCCGTGCCGCGCCCCGCGCCATCCTCCGCGTGCGGGGCGCGGCGGACAGCGGGGGTCGAACGGACGGCAGCAGGCATCGGCGTTTCCTCGTCGCGCACGACTTGACCCTTGCACAGCGCGGGTCCGCAGGAAACAGGAAAGAGGCTCAGGCGCTGCGCCGCAGCCGGATCACCACATCGACGCGCGCGATCTCTGCCCCCTGCGGGGCGGGGGGCAGGCCGACGATCTGCAACGCCTCGCCCGGCGCATCGGTCAGCGTGGCGCTGTCTTCCCAGAAGAAATGCGGGTGTTCGTCGATTCGCGTGTCGAAATAGCTGCGCGCGCCATCGACCGTCACCTCGTGCATCAGCCCCGCGTCGCAGAAGGCGCGCAGGGTGTTGTAGACGGTGGCGAGCGATACCTTTTCGCCCGCGGCCTGGCTGGCGGCGAACAGGCTTTCGGCGGTCACATGGCGGTCGTTGCCGTCGCCCACCAGCAACGTCGCCAGCGCCAGCCGCTGGCGGGTGGGCCGCAGCCCGGCCTGCCCCAGCCATTGCGCCCCGCGCGTGGTCGCCCGATCGTCGATCTGAGGAACATCATGTGACATGGAATGAATATAAGTCCTGCCTTGGCACGATTTCAATTCCAAATCCGCAGGAATGCACGGCTGTTGCGCATTCCCCATTGCGGGGTTCCGACGCAGGCGCCGCCATGCCCACCGCCCTTGCCACTCTGCCAAGCGCGATGCTAGAGGATCGGAAGCATCGTGCAGAAAGGTCAGGGGCAACGTGCCTGGATACCCGACAAGCTTTGGCAAGGAAGACCTGTTGAAATGCGCCCGCGGCGAACTGTTCGGCCCGGGCAATGCCCAGCTTCCGGCGCCGCCGATGCTGATGATGGACCGCATCACCGACATTTCGGCCGATGGCGGCGCGCATGGCAAGGGCCATGTCGTCGCCGAATTCGACATCACGCCGGACCTGTGGTTCTTCGCCTGCCATTTCCCCGGCAACCCGATCATGCCCGGCTGCCTCGGCCTTGACGGGCTGTGGCAATTGACCGGCTTCAACCTCGGCTGGCGCGGCTGGCAGGGGCGGGGCTATGCGCTCGGCGTGGGCGAGGTCAAGCTGACCGGCATGGTCCGCCCGGACCGCAAGCTGCTGACCTACCGGGTCGATTTCACCAAGGCCGTGCAGACCCGCCGCCTGACCATGGGTGTCGCCGACGGGGTTGTGGAGGCCGATGGCGACGTGATCTATCAGGTCAAGGACATGAAGGTCGCTCTTTCCGAGAGCTGACCGAAGGATTCAAGGAGGCCACCACCATGCGCCGCGTCGTCATCACCGGGCTTGGGATCGTGTCGCCCATCGGCAACAACGCCGCCGAGGTCGAAGCGAGCCTGCGTGCCGGGCGGTCGGGGATCGTCTTTGCCCCCGAATACGCCGAACACGGGTTCCGCAGCCAGATCCACGGCATGCCCCAGATCGTGGTCGAGGATCACATCGACAAGCGCAACATGCGCTTCATGGGGCCGGGCGCGGCCTACAACTTCCTCGCCATGGAACAGGCCATCGCCGACAGCGGGCTGGAACCCGGCGACGTGTCGAACGAACGCACCGGGCTGATCGTGGGGTCGGGCGGGCCCTCGACCTCGAACTTCTTCCTGGCGCATCAGATCGTGATCGAAAAGGGCGCGCCCAAGCGCATGGGCCCCTTCATGGTGACGCGCTGCATGTCGTCCACCAATTCGGCCTGCCTTGCCACGCCCTTCCGCATCAAGGGCGTGAACTATTCGATCACCTCGGCCTGTTCGACCTCTGCCCATTGCATCGGCAACGGGGTGGAACAGATCCAGATGGGCAAGCAGGACATCGTGTTCGCCGGCGGGGGCGAGGAACTGGACTGGACGCTTTCGTGCCTGTTCGACGCGATGGGGGCGATGTCGTCCAAGTACAACGACACCCCCGCGACGGCGAGCCGCCCCTTCGACGCCACCCGCGACGGGTTCGTCATCGCCGGCGGCGGCGGCGTGGTGGTGCTGGAAGAATTGAACCACGCCCTTGCCCGCGGCGCCAAGATCTATGCCGAGGTGACGGGCTATGGCGCGACCTCGGACGGCCACGACATGGTGGCGCCCTCGGGCGAGGGGGGCGAACGGTCGATGCGGCTGGCGCTGGCCACCCTGCCCCAGGGGCGCAAGATCAGCTATATCAACGCCCACGGCACCTCGACCCCCGCGGGCGACGTGACCGAGGTGCAGGCCGTCCGCCGCGTCTTTGGCGAAGATGCCGTGCCGCCGATCAGTTCCACCAAGTCGCTGACCGGGCACAGCCTCGGCGCGACCGGGGTGCACGAGGCGATCTATTCGCTGTTGATGATGCAGGGCGGGTTCATCGCCGCCTCGGCCAACGTGACCCAGCTCGACCCCGAACTGAAGCCGGAAGAAATCGCCACCACCCTGCGCGAGGGGGTGGAGTTCGACTCTGTGCTGTCCAACAGCTTCGGCTTCGGCGGCACCAATGCCACGCTGGTCCTCAGCAAATACAACGGGTGATCGCATGGCCGGACTGATGCAGGGCAAACGCGGGCTGGTCATGGGCGTCGCGAACGACCGTTCGATCGCCTGGGGCATCGCCAAGGCGATGCATGCCGAAGGGGCGGAGCTTGCGTTTTCCTATCAGGGCGAGGCGTTCGGCAAGCGGGTCGAACCGCTGGCGCAAAGCCTCGGGTCCGATTTCCTGGTGGATGTGGACGTGATGGACGACGCCTCGCTGGATGCGGCCTTTGGCCGTATCAAGGCGCAATGGGGCAAGATGGATTTCCTTGTCCACGCCATCGCCTATTCCGACAAGAACGAACTTTCGGGCCGGTTCATCAACACCAGCCGCGAGAACTTCAAGACCTCGCTGTGCATTTCCTGTTTCAGCTTCATCGACGTGGCGCGGCGCGCATCGGAACTGATGCCGGATGGCGGCAGCCTAATGACGATGACCTATCAGGGGTCGAACCGCGTGACGCCCTATTACAACGTGATGGGCGTGGCCAAGGCGGCGCTGGAATCGGCGGTGCGCTATCTGGCGAACGATCTGGGGCCGCAGGGCATCCGCGTGAACGCGATCAGCCCCGGCCCGATGAAGACGCTGGCCGGCGCCGCCATCGGGGGCGCGCGCAAGACCTTTCGCCAGACCGAGGCGAACGCGCCGCTGCGGTCCAACGCCACGCTGGAATCGGTGGGCGGGACGGCGGTCTACCTCGCCTCGGACTACGGCGCCTTCACGACCGGAGAGATCATCCGGGTGGACGGCGGCTATCATGTTCTGGGCATGCCGCAGCCGGAAAACCTGTGACCGGATAGCCCGCGCCCCAGACCCGGGGCGCGTCGCGTGCCAGCAACCGGGCCTCTGCCGCGTCCAGCCGCGCCTGCGCGGCGGCCGGATCCCCCTTTCGCCACAGCCGCAGCGCCGAGGCCGGGCTCCACGGCAGGGCGGCCTGTGCCAGCCAGGCGCGCAGGTCGGCGGGCAGGCGGTCGTAACCGGCCATCGGCTGCGCCCGCCGCCGGGGCAGGGTGGTGGCAAGGTTGCGCCGCACCGGCTCAGCCCCTGCCCCAGTGCGGGAAGGGATCGGGCAGCCCCGACCAGGCCCGGGGGGCAAAGCCCCGGTCCCCCACCAGCGCGGCATCCAGCGCCGCGGTGATCGCGCCGCGGTCCATCCCCAACCCGATGAACACCAGTTCCTGCCGCCGGTCGCCCCAGGGGTCCATCCAGACCTTGCCGATTTCCGCCAGCGCCTCGGGGTGATCGGGCTAGCGGTCCAGCGGCACCCCCGCCCACCAGCGGCCAAGCGGCGCAACGCTGGACAGCGCCCCGGCAAGCGAGAATTCGGCCACCCAGTCGGGCCGGGTGGCGACCCAGAAATGCCCCTTGGCGCGGATCACCCCGGGCAGGTCGCCGTTCAGCACATCATGCACCCGCTGCGGGTGGAATGGCCGCCGCGCGCGATAGACGAAAGAGGCGATCCCGTATTCCTCGGTTTCCGGCACATGGTCGGCAAAACCGTAAAGTTCCCGCGCCCAGAGGGGATGTTCATGGGCGCGGTCGAAATCGAACAGGCCCGTGTTCAGGATCGCCGCCGGGGCCACATGGCCGAAATCGGCCTCGACGATCCGCGCACCGGCGTTCAGCGCCCGCACGATCCGCCGCGCGGCCGCCAGCCCGTCGGGCCCGGCGGCGGTGGCCTTGTTCAGCACCACCACATCGGCGAATTCGATCTGGTCGGTCAGCAGGTCCACCAGATGGCGGGTGTCGTCCTCGCCCAGGCTTTCGCCCCGGTCGGCCAGGAAATCGTGGCTGGAAAAATCCCGCGTCAGGTTCACCGCATCCACCACCGTCACCATCGTGTCCAGCCGCGCGACATCCGACAGGCTGGCCCCGGCGGCATCGCGGAAGTCGAAGGTGGCGGCGACGGGCAGCGGTTCGGCGATGCCGGTGGATTCGATCAGCAGATAGTCGAACCGCCCCGCAACGGCGAGCCGCCGCACCTCTGCCAGCAGGTCGTCGCGCAGGGTGCAGCAGATGCAGCCGTTGGTCATCTCGACCAGCTTTTCCTCGGCCCGCGACAGTTCGGCCCCCTCGCGGATCAGGTCGGCGTCGATGTTCACCTCTGACAGGTCGTTGACGATGACCGCGACGCGCAGCCCGCTGCGGTTGTTGAGGATGTGGTTGAGAAGCGTGGTCTTTCCGGCGCCCAGAAAACCGGACAGGACGGTGACGGGCAGGCGGGGGTCGGTGGGCATGGGGGCCTCGAATCTGTTATGATATAATATAACATATTTGTACCCCCCAAACTGTGCAACACCCTCTTCCCGGCGGGGCGGGGGAAATGCCGCAGGGCGGGCCTGCGCGCTGGCCCGTCCTGCGGCATCGTGCTATGGGGCGGCGGAATTCCAGTTGGCGGAGACCATGCAGAAGATCGCGCTTCCCGAACGGCCGAACTGGCGCCAGAAGGCCGAGGAACTGGGCTTTACCTTCGCCGACATGCATGGCGAGCCCTATTGGGACGAAAGTTCCGCCTATCGTTTCACCCTGCGCCAGATCGAGGACGATCTGGAGGACCCGGCGACGGAGCTGCACGCCATGTGCCGCGAGGCGGTGGCGCAGGTGGTGGCGAGCGAGGAACTGATGGACCGGCTGGCGATCCCGGCCGGGCGCCGCGATCTGGTGGCCGAAAGCTGGCGGCGGGGCGAACCCGAAATCTATGGCCGCTTCGATCTGGCCTATGACGGCACCGGCCCGGCCAAGCTGCTGGAATACAACGCCGACACGCCGACCTCGCTTTACGAAAGCGCGTCGTTCCAATGGGGCTGGCTGGAAGACCAGATCGCCGCCGACCAGCTGGATGCGGGGGACGATCAGTTCAACGGCATCCACGAGGCGCTGGTGGAACGGTTCCGCGACCTGTTCGCCCCCGGCACGGACCTGCATTTCACCGCCACGGGCGGCAACCCCGAGGATTATGCGACCGTCGAATGCATGGGCTGGGCCGCGCGCGAGGCGGGTCTGGGCGCGCATTACTGCGATCTGGAAAAGATCGGCCTGTCGGACGAAGGCCAGTTCCTCGACGACGAGAACCGGGTGATCGGTACGCTGTTCAAGCTCTACCCGTGGGAAGACCTGCTGCGCGACGATTATGCCGCGCATCTGGCCGGGTCGGGGGCGCTGCTGCTGGAACCGGCGTGGAAGGCGGTTCTGTCGAACAAGGGTATCCTGCCGGTGCTGTGGCAGATGTTCGAGGGGCACCCCAACCTTCTGCCCGCGTTCTTTGCCGATGACGTCGCCGATGCGCTGGCAGGGTGCGGCGCGCCTGCCGCCCCCGTGGCCGCCGCTTTCGGCCGCGCCGCCGAGGCGCTGCGCAAGGGCCATGTGACCAAGCCGGTGTTTTCGCGCGAAGGCGCCTCCGTCGACATCGTGGAATGGGGTGCGGTGCTGGAAACCGCGCCGAACCGCGACTATGATAATCACCCGCGCATCGTGCAGGCCTATCATCCCCTGCCGGTTTTCGATGGCTTCCGCCCCGTCGTCGGCGCCTGGATCGTGGGCGAGACCTGTGCCGGCATCGGCCTGCGCGAGGATCGCGCGCGCATCACGCAGGACCTGTCGCGGTTCAAGCCGCATTTCATTCGCGATTGACCAACCGGGAAGGCCGAAGATGAAGAAACGTTCCTCGCATGTCGCCCTCGCCATCCTTGGCGCCGCCGCCTTCACCCTTGCCGGCTGCGTCGAGGAAAAGGTCGAGGCAGAGGCCTTCCCCGATCTGACAAGCTGCAAGGCGGCGGCGAACCAGGGCGGGCTTTTTTCGCCCGCCGAATGCGACACCGCCTTTGCCGAGGCGCAGGCGCTGCATGTCGAATCCGCCCCGCGCTATGACAGCCAGCAGGTGTGCGAGGAAATCCACGGCCCCGGCAACTGCGGCAGCGAACAGCAGGCGGTCAGCGGCGGGTCGGGGTCGATCTTCATGCCGATGATGATGGGCTATCTGATCGGCAGCATGCTGGGCAACGCCCGCGGCGCGGCGGCGGCGCAGCCGCTCTACAAGACCGCCGACGGGCGCTACAGCAATGCGGCGGGCACGGGGACCTATGCGTCCAACAACGGCAAGGGCAAGCTTTCGGCGGCAGAGTTCCAGAAACCCGCTGCGACCGTGGGCAAGGCGCCGATGACCAAGGCCACGGCGCAGTCGCGCGGCGGCTTCGGTGCGTCGTCCAGCCGCGGGGTGGGCGGCTGATCAGCCGATCACGCCCCGGTCGCGTAGCGCCGCCAGCGCCGCCGCGTCCAGCCCCGCCAGCCCGCCGAGAACCGCGTCGGTATCCGCGCCAAGGCCGGGGGGCAGGCGGCGGATCTGCGCGGGCGTGGCCGACAGCACGGCGGGAAAGCGGGTAAGCGGCAGTTCGGTGCCCGCGGCGGTGACGTGGCGTTCCAACATGCCGCGCGCAATGACCTGCGGATCCTCGAACGCCTGCGCAACGGTGTTGATCGGCCCGCCGGGCACGCCGAAGGACAGCATCGCCGCCAGCACCTCTGCGCGCGGCCGGGGGGCGAGATCGGCCGCCAGCAGCGATTCCAGCGCCACGCGGTTTTCCACCCGCCCCCGGTTGTCGGCAAAGCGGGGATCGGCGGCGATGTCGTCGCGCCCCAGCATCCGGCACAGCGCCTGGAACTGGCCGTCATTGCCCACCGCGACGACGACATGGCCGTCGGCGACCTCGAACGGGCGGTAGGGCACGACATTGGGATGCGCGTTGCCCATCGGCCGCGGCACCGTGCCGCCGATCAGGTAGTTCGTCCCCTGATTGGCGAGGATGGTGATCGCCGTGTCCAGCAGCGCGCAGTCGATATGCTGGCCCTCGCCGGTCCGGTCGCGGTGGCGCAGCGCGGCCTGGATGGCGATGGTGGCATAAAGCCCGGTGAAGATGTCGACCACCGGCACGCCGACCTTGGTAGGCTCGCCCCCGTCCGGGCCGGTGACGCTCATCAACCCGCCGAGCGCCTGGATCAGGAAATCATACCCCCCGCGCGGCGCATAGGGGCCGTCCTGGCCGAAACCGGTGACGGAACAGTAGACGAGCCGCGGGTTCACCTGCCGCAGGCTGTCATAGTCGAGCCCGTATTTCGCCAGCCCCCCGACCTTGAAATTCTCGATCACCACATCGCTTTCCGCCGCCAGCCGCCGGATCAGCCCGGCGCCCTCGGGGCGGGACATGTCGATGGCCACCGCCTGCTTGTTGCGGTTGCAGGCGAGGTAATAGCCGGTGAAAAGCTGCCCCGGCCCCTCGCCCGCCGCGATGAAGGGCGGGCCCCAGGCGCGGGTATCGTCGCCCCGGCCGGGCTGTTCGACCTTGATCACCTCTGCCCCCAGATCGCCCAGAATCTGCGCCGCCCAGGGGCCGGCCAGTACGCGGCTGAGGTCGAGAACGCGGATGCCGGAAAGTGCGGCGGCGGGCGGGGTGGGGGGCATGCGGGGCTCCTGCGATATTTCAGTGGTCGAAACCGTATTTCAGCGATAGGATGGGCCGCATCACCCGCCCATCCGAGAAAGCACGACCATGCCGTCCTATCAACCCGTCGCCGCCGCCCTGCGCGGGCTGGAGATCCTGCGCCAGGTGAACGCGCTGCAACCCGCCAGCGTCAAGGCGCTGCACCAGGCCACGGGGATCGACAAGGCCACCATCGTGCGGATGCTGGAAACGCTGATCCACGCGGGCTATGTCGCGCAGCATCCGGCCGGCTATCAGGTCACGGGCCGGGTGCTGCAACTGAGCGCGGGGTTCGACCTGCACCAGAAGGCGGCGCAACTGGCGGGGCCGGTGATGGCGCGGTTTCGGCAGGCGGTGGGCTGGCCCTCCGACATCGCGGTGCGCGATGGCGATGCGATGATCGTCGTCGGCACCTCGCGCGAACCGGGGCCGCTGTCGTTCAACCGCCGCCCCGGGTTCCGCGCGCCGATCCCCCAGACCTCGATCGGCAAGGCCTATCTGGCGCATTGCCCCGATACGGAACGGGCAGAGATCCTCGCGCAACTGCGCGCAAGCGCAGAGGGCGACCCCCTGCCCGCCGACGGGGTGCTGGACCGCATGCTGGCCGGGATCCGCGAACAGGGTTTTGCGGTGATGGATGACGGCTATAGCGAACGGGAATACGGCGGCACCCTGTGGGCGATGGCGGTGCCGGTGATGGCCGGCGGGCGGCTTTACGGCGCGCTCAACATCATGATGCTGCGGCAGGCGGTGACGCAGGACATGGCGCGCGAAACCTACCTGCCGCAATTGCGCGCCGCCGCCGCCGAACTGGCGGCGGCGTTTCGCGACGGCGGGCTCTGACCGCCGTCCGGGCGCGCGCGGGTGCGTCATCTGCCGGTCAGTTGCGCGGGGCGGCGTTCCAGCATGGCGGCGACGGATTCCTTGTGGTCGGCGGTGGCATGGGCCAGCGCCTGATAGGCCGCCGACAGTTCCAGCGCCTGATCCAGCCGCATCTGCCCCGCCTGCCGCAGGATGCGCTTGGTCATCCGCACCGCATGGGTGGGGTTCGCCGCGATCTTGCGCGCCACGTCGCGGGCGGTTTCCAGCAGGTCGGCATCCGGCACCACGCGCGACACGAGGCCGATCCGCAACGCCTCTGCCGCGTCGATCATCTCGCCGGTCAGGGCCATCTCGCAGGCTTTGGAAAAGCCCACCACCCGGGGCAGCAGCCACGCCCCGCCATCGCCCGGAATGATGCCGAGCCTGACGAAGCTTTCGGCAAAGCGCGCCGATTCCCCCGCGATGCGCACGTCGCACATCAGCGTCAGGTCGCACCCCGCGCCCACCGCCGGGCCGTTGACCGCGGCGACCACGGGCAGTTCCATCGCCTCCATCGCCAGCGGGATGCGCTGGATGCCGGCGCGGTAGTTCTGCCGGGTGCGCGCGGGCAGCGGGTCGTTCAGCCCGCCGCTTTCGCCCATCTTCTTGATGTTCCCGCCAGAGGAAAACGCGCTGCCGGTTCCCGTCAGCACGATCACGCGGGCCGCCGGGTCGGCCTCTGCCGCGGCCAGCGCGGCCAGGATCGCCTCGACCATGGGCAGGTCGGAAATCGCATTGCGCGAGCCGGGGTCGTTGAGCGTCAGCGTGACGATGCCTTCGCCATCCATTTCCGTCAGAACTAGGGTCATGTTGGTCCTTTCCGTTCAACGCAGCCCAAGGCCGCGGGCAATGATGCCGCGCAGGATTTCGCGGGTGCCGCCGCGCAGGGAAAAGCTTGGGGCGGCAAGCAGGGTCCGCGCAAGCGTGGCGGCAAAGGGATCGGCGCTGCCGGGTATCGGTTCGGCCTCTATCAGGCTGCGGGCGATTTCGGGGATCTGCTGTTCCAGCGTCGTGCCCAGATCCTTGACGATGGTGGCCTGAAGCGCGGGGTTTTCGCCCCGCGACAACATGCCTGCGACGGATTGCGACATCTGCCGCAGCACCATCAGATGCGCCGACAGCCGCCCCACCGCCCGCCGCGCCGCCAGATCGGGCGCGGTGCCCAGAACGCGCAGCAGTTCGTTCACCAGCGCGAAGGACGACAGGAAACGGTCGGGCCCCGACCGTTCGAACGCCAGTTCCCCCATGACCTGCGTCCAGCCCTGCCCCAACGCGCCCAGAACCGCGGTTTCGGGCAGGAACACGTTGTCGAACGCGACCTCGTTGAAGTGATGTTCGCCCGCGATGTCGAGGATCGGGCGGATGCTGATGCCCGGCGTCGTCAGGTCCACCAGCAACTGGCTGGTGCCGCCGTGGCGGTCGTCGGAACGGTCGGTGCGGCAGAACAGGATCATGTAATGCGCCTTGTGCGCATAGGTGGTCCACAGTTTGGTGCCGTTCACCCGGAACCCGCCCGGTTCGGGCAGGGCGCGGGTGCGTACCGCCGCAAGGTCCGACCCGCTGTCGGGTTCGGACATGCCGATGCAGAAATAGCATTCGCCCGCCGCGATCCGGGGCAGGATGGTGCGGCGCTGGTCCTCGGTGCCGTGGTGCAGGATCAGGGGGGCGGACTGGCGGTCCGCGATCCAGTGCGCGGCGACCGGCGCGCCGGCGGCCAGCAGTTCCTCGATCACCACATAGCGTTCGATGGCGCTGCGCCCGTGCCCGCCATAGGCGCGCGGCAGGGTCATGCCCAGCCATCCGCGCTGGCCGAGCTTGCGGCTGAAATCCGGGTCGTGCCCGTTCCAGGACCGCGCGCGTTCGGCGGCGGGATAACCGGGGCCGAGCGTTTCCGAAAGGAACGCCCGCACCTCTGCCCGCAGCGCGGGGAAGGTGGCGTCGTCGGGCGGGGCGGGGAAAGTCAGCAGGCTCATGCGGCCTCCGTTCCGGTGAGGAAGGGCCAGAAACCCCGGGGGCCAAGGGTGCAGGCCAGATCGCCCAAGATCCCGGCCCACTGGCTTTCGGACCCGCATTCGTCGCGCCAGGCCCAGAGGCGCCGGGTCAGCGGGTGCAGCGGATATTCGGCGGTGAAGCCGATCGCGCCATGCACCTGATGCGCGATCCCGGCGGCGATGCCCGCGGCCTCGCCCGCGCGCAGTTTCGCCGCCGCGGCGGCCATGGTGAAGGCGCGGGCGTCGCTGCGGGCAAGGGGCAGGGCGGCGGCGGCCATCCCCGCCCCGGCGCGGGCGGCGGCGACTTCGGTCGCCATCACGGCCAGCGATTGCTGGATCGCCTGGAACTTGCCGATGGCGCGGCCGAACTGCATCCGTTCGTTGGCATAGGCCACCGTCCGGTTCAGCGCCGCATCCAGTGCCCCCGCCAGCGCCTGTGCGCGCAGCATGGCCATCAGCGCGTGCAGGGTATCGGCGCTGACCGGCGCCGCGGCCTGCGTGTCGGCGGGGGTGTCGAAGGTCAGGGTGTCGCGCGGTTCGGCGGCGATGTTGTGGCTTTCGTCCACCTGCCAGCCGGTGGTCAGCCGCATCAGCCGGTCGCCCGCCAGCGCCACCACCACCGCCGCATCCCGGCCCCAGGGCACGCGCGGCGCCTTCCCCGTGACCCGCCCGCCCGCCAGCGTCAGGCCGGACACCACCGCCGCCGGCCCCTCTGCCGGGTCCAGCCCCGCCGCGGCCAGCAGCCAGTTGGCCAGCATGGTTTCCGCCAGCGGCACCGGCGCGGCATGGGCGGCGGCGATCTGGACCAGTTGCAACGCCTCTGCCGCATCCAGCCCGAAGCCGCCCTGATCCTCTGACAGCAGCGCAAGGGGCAGGCCGGCGGCCTCGATGTCGGCCCACAGCGCGGCGGGGAAGGGGGCGGTGGCGTCGGCCTGCGGGGGGGCGGCGGCGCGCAGCGCCTCGGCATGCGCCCCGAACAGGCGGCGGCCGGTGTCGGCGACCAGATCGCTCATGCCCCTTGCTCCAGCCGGATCGGCGCTACCCCGGCAAGATCCGCCGCATAATCCAGCAGCGCGGTGAAATCCTTGCCCGCATAGTCGCCCGCGCGCGCCTGCCCCAGAACCGCATGCGCCGCCGCCCCCGCTGGAAGGCCGATGCGCACCGCATTCGCGGCCTCCAGCGCCAGCGTCAGGTCCTTGTGCGCAAGGTCGATGGTGAAGCCGGGCGTGGTGTCGCCCGCCAGCACCTTGGTGGCGAAGTTGAACTGGAACTGCCCGTTGGTGCCCGAGGTGCCGGCGTTCACCTCTTTCAGCATGGCGATGTCGAGCCCCAGTTTCGCCGCCAGCGTCAGCCCCTCTGCCGTGATCTGGGCGATGGACAGGATCATGAAGTTGTTCACCAGCTTGGTGCGGATCCCGCTGCCGGTGGGGCCGCAGCGGTGGATGGTGGTGCCCATCTTGTCCAGCAGCGGGCGCACGGCCTCGAAAGCCTGATCGTTCTCGCCGCCCACCATGAACAGCGATTCGCCCCGCTGCGCGTGGATCACCAGCCGCCCCACCGGCGCATCGATGAACACCAGCCCCCGCGCCGCGCAGGCGGCGGCGATGCGGTCGGTGCCGGTGGGGGCGATGGTCGACATGTCCATGACGATCCCGCCCGGCGCGATGACATCGGCCACGCCGCCCTCGCCCAGGATCACCTGTTCGACATGCGGCGTGGCGGGCAGCATGGTGATGACGATCTGCGCGCCCTCCGCCGCCTCTGCCACCGATGCGGCGAGCGTCGCGCCCAGATCGCGCAGCGGCTCCATCCGCGCCGGATTCGTGTCGAACACCACCAGTTCCGTGCCCTTGCGCAGGATGTTGGCGGCCATCGGCTGGCCCATCGCGCCAAGGCCGATGAAGGCGATTTTCCTCGACATGGTTCCTCCCTTCCCGGCGTCAGGGGCGGCCGGGGTTGATGTAATGGGTGCGGGTTTCGGTAAAGAACTGGATCGCGGCGAGGCCCTGTTCGCCGCCGCCGAAGCCCGATCCGTCGCGCCCGCCGAAGGGCACATGGAAATCCACCCCCGCGGTGGGGGCGTTGACCATCACCATCCCGGCCTTGGAGATGCGGCGAAAGGCCGTCGCGGCGGCAAGGCTGCGGGTGACGATGCCGCTCGACAGGCCGAATTCGGTGTCGTTGGCGATGGCGAAGGCATGGTCGAGGTCGTCGGCGCGAATCACCGCGGCGACGGGGCCGAAGATTTCCTCGCGGCAGATGCGCATGGCGTTGTGCGCGCGGGTGAACAGCGTGGGTGCGACGAAATAGCCGCCAGTGTTGGTTTCGACCGCATGGCCGCCGGTGGCGACTTCGGCCCCCTCGGCGCGGCCGATGGCGATATAGTCCAGCACCTTGTCGCGCTGCACCGCATTGGCAACGGGGCCGATCCGGATTTCGGGCAGCAGCGGATCGCCCGGTTTCAGGCCCGCCACCGCCGCCGTCAGCCGCTCGACAAAGGCGTCGTGGACCGGCGCCTCGACCACCAGCCGGGACGAGGCGGTGCAGCGTTGCCCGCTGGCAAAGAACGCGCCGTCCAGCGCCACCTGCACCGCAAGGTCCAGATCGGCATCCGCGGCCACCACAAGGGGGTTCTTGCCGCCCAGTTCCAGCTGCACCTTTTTCATCAGCGGCGCGGCCTGCGCCATGATCACCCGCCCCGTCGGCCCCGCGCCGGTAAAGCTGATGGCATCCGCACCGGCGATCAGCGCCGGCCCGACCGCGCGCCCATCGCCGCCGACAAGGTTCAGCACCCCGCCCGGCAGGCCCGCGCGGTGAAAGATGTCGGCCAGTTCCCACGCGCATGCGGGCGTGTATTCCGAGGGTTTCAGCACCACCGTGTTGCCGTAGACGATGGCGGCGGCGCATTTCCACGCCGGGACGACCATGGGAAAGTTCCACGGCGTGATCGCCGCCACCACGCCCACCGGCGCGCGCGTCACCACGACCTCGAACCCCTCGCGCAGGCCGGGCAGGTGATGGCCCGCGGTGCGGAACGCCTCGCCCGCGAAATAGTCGATCACGGCGGCGGCGCGGCGGATTTCGCCGATCCCTTCGGGCAGGGTCTTGCCCTCTTCGCGCGACAGAAGCCGGCCGAGGTCCTCTGCCCGGGCGGAAAGCTCCTGCGCCACGCGGCGCAGAATGGCGGCGCGGGTGTCGGGCAGCGTGGCCGACCAGGCGGGCAGGGCGGCGCGGGCGGCGTCGATGGCGGCGGCGGCCTGCGCCGCGTCGCACCAGCCGTATTCGCCGATCACCTCATCCGGCCGGGCCGGGTTCAGGTTGGGCACGCTGCGCGCGGCAGGCACCCATGCCCCGCCGATCAGTACCGAAGTGGTTTGCATGTTCCCCCGCTGTTCATTTCATTGAATGAAGCATGGTTTCATTATAGGTGTGGCGGGGCGGGCTCTGGCAAGAGAAAATTTGCGTCCAGCACATTTCGTTGAATGAAATAAAATTTCAGTTGACGAAAGGCAGATACCCGTCGTTGGATGGACGGGCCGCCGATGCAGCGCCCTGCCCGCCTCCGACGTCAAAACAATGAACACTGAACCATGGTTCATTTTTTTGTTGACCGAAGGCCGGAACCTGTGCTGACTGGCGGCAAGGCAGGGCAGGAGGAAGCCCGCCACCGGGACGAGGAGAAAGCATCACATGGCCTACGAAGCCTACCGCGAGCTGCGCATCGAGAACCGCGACCGCGTGCTGACGATCACGATGGCGCGGCCCGAAAAGCTCAACGCCGTGAACGAACGCATGCACGAGGAACTGGCGCAGGTCTTTACCGATGCGGCGCTGGATCCGGCGGTGGATGTGATCGTGCTGACCGGCGAGGGGCGGGCGTTCTCGGCCGGCGGCGACATCGAGTGGATGCAGAAGATGATCGACGAGGAAGGCGCGTTCGACAAGACCGCCGCCGAGGGCCGCCGCATCGTCTTTTCCATGCTCGACTGCGAAAAGCCCATCGTCGCCAAGGTCAACGGCCATGCCGCCGGTCTGGGGGCCACGCTGGCGCTGTTCTGCGATGTGATCTTCGCGTCGGAAAAGGCCAGGATCTCTGACCCGCATGTGTCGGTCGGCTTCGTGGCGGGCGATGGCGGGGCGGTGATCTGGCCGCAGCTGATCGGCTATGCCCGCGCCAAGGAATATCTGATGACGGGCGATGCGATCCCTGCCGCCAAGGCCGCGGAAATGGGCCTGATCAACCACGCCGTCGCGCCCGAGGAACTGGATGCCGCCGTCGACGCCTTCGTCGCCCGTCTGCAATCGGGCGCCAAGAAGGCGATCCGCTGGTCCAAGATGTCGGTCAACATCGGGCTCAAGCAGCTGGCGCATTCGATCATGGACGCCTCGCTGTCGATGGAGGCGCTGTCGAACAGGACCGCCGACCATCAGGAGGCGGTGAACGCCTTCCGCGAAAAGCGCGAACCCCGGTTCACCGGGCGTTGAGGGGCGGGTGATGAATTTCGACGAACCCGAACATATCACCATGGTCCGCGACACCGTGCGCAGGTTCGTGGAGGCCGAGATGCCCCGCGAACTGGCGCGCAAGTGGGACAAGGAAAACCATTTCCCCCGCGACGTGTTCGCGAAACTGGCGGGCCTCGGCATGATGGGCCTGACGGTGGAAGAGGACTATGGCGGCGCCGGGCGCGACATTCCCGCCACCATGGTGGTGATCGAGGAACTCGCCCGCCGCTCGCTGGCCGTCGCCGTGCCCTATATCATGAGCGCCTGCTACGCCGGCATGAACCTTCAGGAATGCGCGTCCGAGGAACAGAAGCGCGATCTTCTGCCCAGGGTCGCGGCGGGCGAACTGCTGTTCGCCTATGGCTGGACGGAACCCGACGTGGGCGCCGATGTCGCCTCGGTCAAGACGACCTGCGTGCGCGACGGGGACGAACTGGTCATCAACGGGTCCAAGCGGTTCTGTTCCGGCGCGGGGATCTGCGACTACATCTATACGCTGGTGCGCACGGGGCCTGCGGATGCGCGCTATCGCAACCTGTCGTTCGTGCTGATCCCGCCGACCGCGCCGGGTGTGTCGATCACCCCCATCGACTGCATGGGAATGAAGGGCGCGCCGACGACCGACGTGGCCTTCACCGATGTACGGGTGCCGGTGGCGAACCTGATGGGCGGCGAGGCGGGCTGGAACCGGGGCTGGGATTATGTCGTGGGCTCCGGCCTCGACGTGGAAAAGCTGGAGGTGGCGGCGATCGCGCTCGGCCTCGCCTCGGCGGCCTATGACGACGCCTGGGAATATGTGCAGGAACGCAGGCAGTTCGGCCGGATCATCGCGGCGAACCAGTCGATCCGCCACCTGCTGGCCGACATGCGCACCGCGCTGCACGGCTGCCGGCTGATGATGGCGCATGCCGCCTGGCTGGCGCAGGAAGGGCGGCCCTGCCGGCTGGAAACCTCGATGACGAAACTGCACCTGTGCGAGATGGGCAAGAAGATCGCGCTGGATGCGCAGACCATCTTCGGCGCCTACGGCTATGCCAAGGATTTCGACGTCGAGCGGTATGTCCGCGACAGCCTGCTGATGCCGATCATCGGCGGTTCGGCCGCGATCCAGCGCAACAACATCGTCAACTGGATGGGGCTGCCCAAGGGCTAGGCACGGCAGGAATTTCCGCAAGCGACTGGGGAGGAGCGACATGGCGGAAGACACGGGGGTCAGATTCGATTTCGGCGGCCGGGTGGCGGTGATCACCGGCGCGGCCAGCGGCATCGGCCTGCAATGCGCGCGCGATTTCGCGGCGGCGGGGGCACGGGTTGCGGTGAACGACCTCGACCCGGCGAAGGTTCAGGCCGTGGCGGCGGAAATCGGGGCCATGCCCCTGCCCGGCGACGTGACGGACGAGGCGGTGGTAAAGGCGCTGGTGGCGCGGGTCGCGGGCGAATGGGGGCGGATCGACTATCTGGTCAACTGCGCCGGCATCGCCGACGAGATGAAGCCGACGCTGGACCAGGATATCGACCGCTGGCAGCGCGTTCTGGATGTGTCGCTGCGCGGCAGCTACCTGATGGCGCGCGAATGCGGCCGGGCGATGACCGCGGCGCGTTCGGGGGTGATCGTCAACCTGTCCTCGATCGCCGGGCTGGTGGGCCTGCCGGGGCGCAACGCCTATTCGGCGGCCAAGGCGGGGCTGGCGATGATGACGCGGGGGCTGGCCGCCGAATGGGGCGGCCATGGCATCCGGGTGAACGCCATCGCGCCGGGCTATATCGACACGCCCATGGTCGAGGGGCTGCTGTCGCGCGGCCGCATCGGCACAGAGGGCATCCTGCGCCGCACCCCCCTTGGCCGGTTCGGCCAGCCGGCAGAGATTTCGGCGGCGATCCAGTTCCTGTGTTCGCCCGCCGCCAGCTATGTCACCGGCGTCACGCTGGCGGTGGATGGCGGCTATTCCGCCTTCGGCGGCAATGCCTTGCCAGAGGCGGGGCAATTGCAATGACGCTGCCCGCCCACCCCCTGCCGCCCGGGGTCAGATGGCGCACGCCGTTCGACCTGCTGGCGCGCAACGCGCGGCTCTACCCCAACAAGCTGGCGCTGATCGCCGCCAGCGCCATGGGGGGCGAGGCGCGGCTGAGCCATGCCGCGCTGGCCTTCGCCATCGACAAGGCGGCGGATGCGCTGCGCGGCTGGGGCCTGCGGCGCGGGGATCATCTGGCGATCCTGATGAACAACAGTGCGGCGGCGGAATATATCGTCATCGCCTGGGGGGCGATGCGCCTCGGCGCGGTGGTGGTGCCGCTCAACACCCGTTTCGCGCTGCCGGAACTGCGCGCGGCGGTCGAGGACATGGATTGCCGCGCCATCGTGCATGAGGCGGCTTTCGCCGAAACCGTCGCCGCGCTGGACGCAGGGGGCGAACGTTTCGGCCCCCGGCGGATCGCGGTGGGGCCGGGCGGCGACTGGGGTGCGATCTACGCCACCGGCCAGCCCGCGCGCGGGGGTTTTCCGGTGCTCGGGTCCGACGACCTGGCCGACATCCTGCTGACATCGGGCACCACCGGGCGGTCCAAGGGGGTGATGCTGACGCATGGCAATGCGGTGGCGACGGGTGCGGCGATTGCCGGGGGCCTCGATCTGGGGCCGCAGGACACGTATCAGAGCCCGTTTCCCCTGTTCACCTCTTCGGGCTTTCATTTCAACATCATGGCCGCCTGGTGGGCGGGTGCGACGATGGTGGTGGAACCGGGGGTGGACCTGCCGGCGACGCTGGCGCGGATGACGCGCGAACGCACGACCGTCTATTGCGCGGTGCCTGCGGTCTATATCTTCATGCTGGATGCCTACGATCCCGCGCAGCACGACCTGTCGGCGATGCGCGTCTTCGACTACGGCGGCGCCCCGATGGCGCGCGAGGTCATCCGGCGGCTGGCCGATACCTTTCCGCAGGTCGAACTGCGCCAGACCTACGGGCTGACCGAGGCGGGGCCCTCGGGCACCTTCCTTGCGGGGCGGGATGCGCTGCGCAAGCTCGGCTCGCTCGGTACCCCGATGCCGATGTGCGACGTGCGCGTCCTGCGCCCCGACGGGTCCGAGGCCGCCCCGGGCGAGATGGGCGAGATCGCGATGCGCGGCCCCGCCGTCAGCCGCGGCTACTACAACCGGCCCGAGGCGACGGCCGAAACCTTCCGCGACGGCTGGCTCTGGACCGGCGATCTGGGCCAGCGGGATGCGGACGGGTACCTGTTCTACATGGACCGCGGCAAGGACGTGATCATCCGCGGCGGCTACAACATCACCTCGATGGAGGTGGAAAACGCCATCTTCGAACATCCCGGCGTGAAAGAGGTCGCGGTCGTCGCCATCCCCCACGACCGGCTGGGCGAGGATCTGTGCGCCTTCGTCGTGCCCCAGGGCGACCCGCCGCCCGCGCCCGCCGATCTGCAAGCCTTCGCCGCCGCGCGGATCGCCGACTACAAGGTGCCGCGCCGGTGGGTGTTCGTTCCCGACCTGCCCCGCAATCCCACGGGCAAGATCCTCAAGAACCGCTTGCGGGAAAGGGCGCAGCAAGACGCCTGACATTCAACCCTTCTGAACACAGTGGAGGAGAACATGGTTCAGACCAACAGACGCAATGTGATGAAGATGCTGGGCGCCAGCGTGGCGGCCGGCGCGCTCGGCCTGCCGATGTATGCGCGCGCGCAATCGGCGCCCTACAAGATGGGCATGGTGACGGCGCTCAGCGGCCCGTCGGAAATGCTCGGCCGGCCGATGCTGGCGGGGGCGGAATATGCGGTGGCGGAAATCAACGCCGCGGGTGGCATCAACGGCCGGCAGATCGAACTGCTGGTGCGCGACAGCAAGGGCCGCCCCGACGCGGGCACCGTCGCCGCGCGCGAACTGATCGGCGAGGGCTGCGTCATGCTGCTCGGCACGGTGTCGAGCGCGGTGGCGCTGGCCATCAGCGGCATCCTGCAACAGGAAAACGCCCTGCTGATGACGGCGGCGGCGCATTCGCTCCGGCTGACGCACGAGGATTTCAACCGCCATTACTTCCGCGTCACCGACAACCCCTACATGCGCCAGCGCGCGCAGGCCAAGCTGATGGCCGAACTCAACGGCGACGTGACCGCATGGGGCGGGCTGGTGCCCGACCACGAATACGGCCGGTCCACCTGGGACAGCTTCAAGCACGGACTCGAAACCTACTACCCCGAGATCGCGGGCAAGACGCCCTCCATCTCGGACCCGATCCTGTGCCAGTACGGCGGCAGCGACTATCGCAACTACATCGCCTCGGCGATGCGCGACCCGGGGGTGGGTTTCTTCAACTCGCTCTACGGCGGCGATGCGATCACCATGTTCCAGCAGGCCAAGCCCTACGGCTTCTTCCAGCGCAAGGCGCCCATCGTGGATTCGGCGAACGAATTCATCGCCGCCCGCGCGATGAAGGCGGAAATGCCCGACATGTGGATCGGATCGCACTGGTATCACGGCGCGTTCAAGGGCAACGAGATCAACGACCGGATCTATGCCAAGTACCTTGAACAGACCGGCATCCGCTTTCCCGACGGGTTCCTGTCGGAAGGCCATGCCGCGGTCATGGCCTATGCGGGCGCGCTGGCGAAGGACGGGGCGGGCACGGCGGAGGCGCTGATCCCCGCGCTGGAAGGGCTGTCGTTCGAAACCGCGACCGGCACCCGCACCATCCGGGCAGAGGACCATCAGGCGATCAAGCCGGTGATCAACTACCGCGTGCGCAGCGCGCAGAACGAGGACGGGTTCGAGGTCGTGGATTTCCGCGTCATCGACGGCGCCGAGACGATCGAGCCCGCCAGCCCCGGCGCGCCGGTGGCCTGGTAAGCGACCGCCCGGGCGGACGGGCCCCGCGCCCGTCCGCCCGTCTTTATCCAGTTGCCATCGAAGAGGTGCCTGCTGATGCTGGCCGATTTCCTGTTGATCGCCATCAACGGCCTTGTCTGGGCCATGGCGGTGTTCCTGGTCGCCTCGGGCCTGACGCTGATCTTCGGGATATTGCATATCCTGAACTTCTCGCACGGGGGCTTCGTGATGATCGGGGCCTATCTGGCCTTCACCGCCATGCAACTGCTGACCGGCAGCGTGGGGATCGCGGCCTTTCTGGGCATCGCGGCGCTGTGCGCCGTCGCCGTGGCGGGGATGGGGTTCGTCATCGACCGGGTGGTGTTCAAGCGGCTCAAGGGCGTGGACGACAGCTATTCGCTGATCGCGACCTATGCGGTGCTGCTTTTGTCCGAGGGCGCGGTGAAATCCGTCTGGGGCCCGAACTTCGAAAGCGTCTACCCGCCCGAGGGTCTGGGGGGTGCGCTGTTTCTGGGCGACCTGTTCCTGCCCTCCTATGCGCTGTTCGTGATCGGCGCGGGGCTGGCGGTGTTTCTGGTGCTGGACTGGTGGCTGCACCGCACCGCCTCGGGCAAGATCATGAAGTCGGTGGCGCTCGACCCCTGGATGGCCAGCATCCTCGGCATCAACGTGAACGCGATCTTCACCACCGCGGTGGTGGCGGGGTTCGCGCTGGCGGGGCTCGCGGGCGGGCTTCTGGCCCCGAACCAGAGCCTGTCGCCGATGATGGGCGGCAGCTACATCATCCAGGCTTTCGGCGTGATCATCGTCGGCGGGATCGGCAATGTGCGCGGCGCCTTTCTGGCGGCGATCCTTCTGGGGCTGATCGACGCCTTCGGCACGGTCTTCGTGCCGCAGTTCCCCGGCATCTTCTTCTTCATCGCGGTGGCGGTGATCATCCTCTTCCGGCCTCAGGGCCTTCTGAGCGGGATTCGCTGAGATGACGACGAAACCGAACATTCCGCAGGCGGGCGGGAACGCGGGCATGGTGGGCCCGGTGCTGATCGCCGTGGCGCTGGCCGTCTTTGCCACCCTGCCCCTGTGGGCGGAAAAGGGGCTGGTCTTTCTGGCCGGCATCGTCATGGCGCAGATCGTCTTTGCGCTGGCCTTCAACCTGATCTTCGGGCTGACCGGGCTGGTCAGTTTCGGTCAGGCGGCGTTCTTTGCCGCCGGGGCCTATGCGTCGGCCTGGCTGGCGCGCATGGCGCCGGACCTGCCGTTCTTCCTGACGCTCGCCTTCGGCGGTGCGGTGGGGGCGGTGCTGGCATGGGTCATCGGGCTGGTGGCGCTGCGCCGCGCCAGTGGCATCTATTTCGCCATCCTGACGCTGGCGCTCGGCCAATTGGTCTATACCGCCATCGGCAAGACCACCGCGCTCGGCCGCGAGGACGGGCTGATCGGCATCGCCCGGCCGGTGCTGGATTTCGGCCTGTTCCGCATCAATCTGGCGGCGGGGGACAATTACTATTACCTGATCCTTGTCGCCTCGGTCGTGCTGATCTTCTGCCTGTGGTGGGTCTGGCACGGCAGTCTCGGCCGCATCCTGTCCGCCATCCGGCAGGAACCGGAACGGGTGCGCTTTCTGGGCGTCAACGTGCGGCGCTATCGCGAATATGCCTTCGTGATCTCGGGCACCGTCACGGCGCTGGCCGGCGCGCTGATGGCACCGTGGAGCCAGATCATCACCCCGATGATCGCCCATTGGTCCTATTCGGCGCTGCCCATCCTGTTCTGCCTTCTGGGCGGCAGCGCGCGGTTCTGGGGGCCGGCGGTGGGGGCGGTGGTCTTTGCCGGGCTCGAACATTCCACCCGCACCATGGTCGGCATGGCCGAACTGGTGGTGGGCGGCGCGCTGCTGGTGGTCGTGCTGGCGATGCCGGGCGGCATTCTGGGGGCGCTGGCGGCGCTGCGGCAGAAATACGTCACCGACCGCCGGGGGGCCGCGGAATGACCAACCTTCTGGAAGCCAAGGGCATCAACTTCGCCTACCCGTCCGTGCGCGTGCTGACCGATGTGGACATCACCGTGCAGGCGAACGAAAGCCATGTGATCATCGGGCCGAACGGCGCGGGCAAGACGACGCTGTTCAAGGTGCTGTCGGGCGAGATGTTCCCGCAATCGGGCACCGTGCATTATTCGGGTGAAAACGTGACCGGGCTGGACGCCTGGCAGCGCGTGCACCGCGGCATCGGGCGCACCTTCCAGGTGGCGCGGCTGTTCGCGGACCAGACGGTGCTGAACAACGCCATCCTCGCGCTGGAATGCCGTGAACGGATCGCGGGCACGCCCCAGGGCCGCTGGTGGCGCCTGCGCCCCGCCCCCGAACTGGTGGACGAGGCGATGGCGCGGCTGGAATCCTACGGCCTTGCGGCGCGGGCGCAGGACCGGGCGGCGGTGCTGTCGCATGGCGACAAGAAGCGGCTGGAACTGCTGCTGACGCTGTCGCTGCACCCCAAGCTGATCATGCTGGACGAACCCACCGCCGGCATGGCCCCCGACGACCGCCGCGCCGTGGTCGAGATGATCAACCGCCTGCGCGCGGAAGAGGGGCTGACGCTGCTGCTGACCGAACACGACATGGAGGTGGTGTTCGATCTGGCCACCCGGCTGACGGTGCTCAACCACGGCCAGATCATCGCCAGCGGCGACCCGGCAGAGGTCCGCCGCGACCCGATGGTGCACGAGATCTATTTCGGCAAGAGGGGCGGCCATGCTTGAACTGACCAATCTCGACGCCTTCTATGGCCAGAGCCACATCCTGCACGACATCTCGCTGCGGCTGGAGGATGGCGCGGGCGTCGCCATCGTCGGGCTGAACGGGATGGGCAAATCCACCCTGCTGAAGTCGATCATGGGCGCGGGCCCCACGGTGCGCGGCGGCGTGCGGTTCGACGGCAAGGACATCGCATCCCTGCTGCCGCATCAGCGCGCGCGATTGGGCCTTGCGCTGGTGCCCGAGGACCGGCGCATCTATCCCCATCTGACGGTGGCCGAAAACCTCGCGCTGGCGGGCTATGCCCGGATCGAGGGGCGCACGCCCTATTCCGTCGAAGAAGTGCTGGAATTCTTCCCGCTGCTGAAAAAGCTGGCCGGGCGCAAGGGGTTCCAGCTGTCGGGGGGCGAACAGCAACTGGCGGCGGTGGCGCGCGCGGTGCTGGCGCGGCCGCGGTTCCTGCTGCTGGACGAACCGACAGAGGGGTTGGCGCCCCTGATCGTCGATGCGATGGGCGACGAGATCCAGGCGATCCGGCGGCGCGAGAAGATGGCGCTGCTGCTGGCCGAACAGAATGTGGACTTCGCCCGCGCCTGCACCGAACATGTCATGGTGCTGAACGTCGGCCGGATCGCCTTTTCCGGCACCTGGGCCGAATTCGACGCCGACCCGACGATCCGCGACCGCCACCTTTCGCTGTAAGGCCCGCCATGACCCCGCTCGACTGGCCCCGCCACCACCCCGATGCCGCCGCCGCCTTTCGTGCGGCGGGCCAGTGGCGCGACCGGAGCTTGGCGCAATCGCTGGCCCTGCGGCTGGCGGAAACACCCGGGGCCATCGCCATCACCGACGATCTGGGCGCCTACAGTTACGCGGCGCTGGATGCCAGGGCGCGGGCGCTGGCGGGCTGGCTGGTGGCGCGGGGAATGCGGCGGGGGGATGTGCTGGCCTTCCAGCTGCCCAACTGGCACGAAACCGCGGCGATCGCGCTGGCCACCTCGATGCTGGGGCTGGTGTGCCTGCCCATCATCCCGATCTACCGCGAGGCCGAGGTGCGGTTCATCCTCACCGCCTCGCGCGCGCGTCTGTTCCTGTGTCCGCGCAGTTTCCGCAACTTCGACCATGCGGGACTGGCCGCGCGGATGGTGGCGGAAATCCCGACGCTGGACGCCGCGGTGCTGATCCGCGACCCCGGGGCCGAGGATCCCTTTGCCCATGCCCCATGGCAGGGCGCGCCCGCCACCGATGCGGCGGCGCCGTGGCTGTTGATGTACACATCCGGCACCACCGGCCATCCCAAGGGGGTGGTGCATCCGGCCAACACGCTCGACTGCGATCTTGACCATACCGTGCGCTGGTGGGGGCTGGCGGCGGGGCGGGATGCGGTGCTGATGCCCTCGCCGGTGACGCATGTGACGGGGTTTCTTTATGGGCTGATGCTGCCTTTCACCCATGGCGTCGCCTCGCGCCTGATGGAACGGTGGGATGCCGGGGCCGCGGTGCGGATCATCGACGCGGGCGGGGCTACCTTCACGCTGGCCGCAACGCCCTTCCTGCGCGAACTGCTGGATGCCGCGGCGGATACGGGCAGCCGCCTGCCGGGGCTGCGCATCTTTGCCTGCGGCGGCGCCCCGGTGCCGCCCGACCTGATCCGCCGCACCTGGGCCGCCTTCCCCGATCTGCTCGCCTGCCGCGTCTACGGCTCGACCGAGGCGCCGACGGTCACGCTCGGCGTCGCCTCGCGCGCGGATCCGGGGCCGGCGGCGGAAACCGATGGGCGCATCGTGGGCCACGAGGTCCGCGTGGTCGACGACGCGGGCCGCCCCCTGCCCCCCGGCGCGGAAGGCGAGATCGTCACCCGCGGGCCGGAGATGATGGCGGGCTACCTCGACCCTGCCGACAATGCCGGTGCCTTCGACGCCGAGGGGTTCTTTCGCACCGGCGATCTGGGCCATGTAAGCGCGGATGGTTTCGTCACCATCACCGGGCGCAAGAAGGACCTGATCATCCGCGGCGGCGAGAACCTGTCGGCCAAGGAAATCGAGGATGCCCTGCACCGCCATCCCGCGATCCGCGAGGCCGCGGTGGTCGCCATGCCCCACCCCCGGCTTGGCGAAACCGGCTGTGCCTTTCTGGTCACGGACGGCCGCAACCTTGACCTTGCCGAACTGTCCGCCTTTCTGGACGCACAGGGCCTCGCCCGCCAGAAGCATCCCGAAAAGATCATCATTGCCAAGGATTTGCCCCGCACCGCATCGGGCAAGATCCAGAAATACCTGCTGCGTGCCCAACTGGCCGGGGATCCGGCATGACCCGGCGGGGGGTTGCGGAATCGGTGTGCCTTGTCCACCGCAATGTGCCGCCACCCGGCGGAACGGTTGCGAGGAAAGACGCATGAAGGCCGCAGCACCGCGCAAACCCCGCAAGACCCGCGCCGAAAAATCGGCCGAGAACCGCCGCGCGCTGATGCAGGCGGCGGCAGAGGTGGTGGGCGAGGTCGGCTATCGCGAAGCCTCCATCGCGCGGATCACGCAGCGCGCGGGGCTGGCGCAGGGCACCTTCTACCTCTACTTCCAGAGCCAGCAGGACCTGTTCGATCAGCTTCTGCCCTCCATCGGCAGCGAATTGCTGGACCGGCTGGCGCGGGACGTGCACGGGTCGCGCAACATTCTGGAGGTCGAGGAGGCGGGCTTTCGCGGTTTCTTCGCCTTCCTGCGCGAAAACCCCGCCTTCTTCCGCATCCTCAACGAGGCCGAGGTCGCCGCCCCCGTCGCCTATGAACAGCATTTCAACCTGTTGCGCGCCCGCTATATCCAGTCGCTGGAACGCAGCTGGAAACGGGGCGAACTGCCCGACTACCGCCCCGAGGAACTGGAGGTGCTGGCCTATATCCTGATGGCGGCGCGCAGTTATCTGTACCTGCGCTATTCCAAGGACCAGCAGGGGCCGCGGCCGATCCCGGAATGGGTGGTGGACACCTTCATGAAATTCGTGCGCGGGGGCTTCTTGCAGGGCCGCGGCGGTCTGGACGACCCGCCGGTGCAGCAGGCCGGGACAGGGGACAAGACAGGTGCCGACAGCCAGCCATGAGGTGCTGCGCACCCGCGTCTACGACCTTTACGGCGGCGTGCTGTGCTTCAGCGAATGGTGCGGGCTGCGCTATGACCAGTCGCGCCCCGAAGATGCGCGGATGCACCTGCCCTGGGCGGACAGGATCGCTGGACCCGACGGCGCGATCGGGCCGGGGATGATGACGACGCTGGCCGATGCGGCCAGCGGGCAGGTGGCGGCGGCGATTTTCGACTGGCGCGCGCAGATCGCCACCATCAGCCTGGGGCTGAACCTGATCCGCCCCGCACCTGCGGGTGCCGGTCTGGTGGCCGAGGCCGCGCGGATCTGGTCGGACGACCGCACCGTCCTGACCGAGGTGCGCATCCATGCCGACGGGCCCGGCGGCGCGGCGCTGGTCGCGGCGGCGCGGCTGCGGATGATCGTGGTCGCGCAATGCGCGCCCCCGGAAACGCCCGGCCGCTATCCGGTGGAAACCCCGGCCCCGGGCCGCCCGTTCTGGTGCGGCGCGGGGGCGGATACCGGGGGCGTGGCGGAGGACGGGCGGCTGGTCCTGCGCATTCCGCCCGCGCCGCAGTTCCTGGGCAACCGCATGCGCGGCGCGCTGCATGGCGGCTATGTCGCCGGTTGTCTGTTCGAGGGGCTCGCCCGTCTCGGCCGTGCGACGGGGGCGGGGTTCCGGCCGCTGGACGGGGTGGTGGATTTCCTGCGCAGCGCCGCCGAGGCGGACATGGTGCTGACCGCCGAACTGCCCCGCGCCGGCGCGCGCATCGGCTTTGCCACCGCCCGGCTGGACCAGACCCCGCCCGGCCGCCCCCCGGCCCTGACCGCCCGCCTGTCGGCCACGCTGATGCGGTAGGGCGCCGAACCCGGGGCGAGCCCCGGCCTGCGGATCCATCGCGCCATCCGGCGGGTGGTGCCGGTGACGCGGGCGGCGGCCTCCGGCGGGGATATTTTGGGACAGAAAGTGGGGAAGGGCGCTGTCCGTTGAAGGCGCGGCGGTCAGGCGGCGTGGTCGTCGTGCAGGCACAGATCGTGGTTGCCCAGAACCTCGATCACCCGGCAGTCAGAGATCGTCCCGTGGGCGCATTGGGCCACCATCCGTTCCAGTTCCGTCCGCAGCGCCTCCAGCCGCGCGATCCGTTCCCGGACGGCGGCCAGCTGCCGGGCGGCGATGATGTCGGCCTCGGCGCAGGGGCGGTCGGGGTCGTCGGCGAGGCTCAGCAGTTCGCGGATCGCGTCGAGCGGAAAACCGAGGTCGCGGGCATGGCGGATGAAGGACAGCCGTTCCCGCGTGGCGCGGCCGTAGAGGCGCTGGTTGCCCTCGCTGCGTTCGGCCTCTGGCAGCAGGCCGATCTGTTCGTAATAGCGGATCGTGGGCACCTTCACCCCCGTCGCCGTGGCCAGTTTTCCGATAGTGAGCATGAGAAAACCCTTGAACCTATAGTTGCTATAGCAATTAGGGTCCCGAATCGATGAGGACAAGCCCCTTGCGGGCGGAGGACGACGATGACGGATCGGCAGGGCGACAGGCTGGAATGGACGGTGACGGGCATGGATTGCGCGGCCTGCACCGTCAAGGTGACGCGGGCGGTCGAAAGGCTGCCGGGCGTCAGCGATGTGAAGGTGGCGCTGATGGGCGAGCGGCTGTCGCTGGATCTGGCGCCGGGCACGACCCCCGCCGCAGAGGTGGAGGGCGTGGTGCGCCGGTTGGGATACGGCATCGCGCCGCGCGGGCCGGGCGCCGCCGCGCCGGGGGCGGCGGGCGGTTGCTGCGGCGCGGGGGCGCATGACCACGGCGCCGATGCGGGCCACGGCGCCCCCGGCCATGTGCATGACGATCCCGCCGACCGGGGCAAGGCGTGGTATCGCACCGCCAAGGGCCGGCTGGTGATCCTGACCGGGGTGCTGCTGGCCGCCGCCTGGGCGTTCGAACTGTCGGCCCCGGAAGGCACCGGCCATTGGGCCTTCGTTCTGGCCTGTGCCATCGGTCTTGCCCCGGTCGCGCGGCGCGCCCTTGCGGCCTTGCGGATGGGCCAGCCCTTCACCATCGAAAGCCTGATGACCCTTGCCGCGGTGGGTGCGCTGGTCATCGGCGCGGCCGAAGAAGCCGCGCTGGTCGTGTTCCTGTTCGCCGTGGGCGAGGTGCTGGAGGGCGTGGCGGCCAATCAGGCCCGCAATGGCATCCGCGCGCTGGCGAACCTCGTTCCCCGCACCGCGCTGCTGGAGGAGGGCGGGCGCACCCGCGAGGTTCCGGCGGAAACGCTGGCCATCGGGCAGATGGTTCTGGTCCGCCCCGGCGACCGCATTCCGGCGGATGGCGAGATCGCCGAGGGCGTGTCGGGCATCGACGAAAGCCCGGTGACGGGCGAAAGCGTGCCGCGCAGCAAGGGCCCCGGCGAGGCGGTCTTTGCCGGGTCGATCAATACCGAGGCCGCGCTGCGGGTGCGCGTCACCCGGGCCGCCGCCGACAACACCATCGCCCGCATCATCCGGCTGGTGGAAGAGGCCGAAGAGGCCCGCGCGCCGACGGAGCGGTTCATCGACCGTTTCTCGCGGCTCTACATGCCGGCCATCGTGGGGGTGGCGGCGCTGGTGATCCTGATCCCGCCGCTGGCCTTCGGGGCCGATTGGGGGACGTGGATCTATCGGGGGCTGGCGCTGCTGCTGATCGGCTGCCCCTGCGCGCTGGTGATCTCTGTCCCCGCCTCCATCGCCTCGGCGCTGTCGTCGGGGGCGCGCAGGGGGCTGCTGATGAAGGGCGGCGCGGTGATCGAGGCGGCGGCGAAGGTCACGCAGGTGGCCTTCGACAAGACCGGCACGCTGACCCATGGCGCCCCCGCCGTGACCGATCTGGTGCCCGCCCCGGGGGTGACGGAAACCGGATTGCTGGCCGTGGCGGGCGGGGTGGAAGCGGGGTCGAGCCACCCTCTGGCGCAGGCGATCCTGCGCCGGGCCGGGGGGGCGGCGCTGCCCGCGCAGGGTGCGAGGGCCATCCCCGGCAAGGGGGCCGAGGCGATGGTGGACGGGGCGATGGCCTGGGTATCCTCGCCCCGCCATGCCGCCGGGGCGGGCGGGATCGGCGATGCGGCAATGGCCCGCGCGGCGGAGCTGGAGGCAGAGGGCAAGACGGTCGTCGCGGTGTACCGCGAAGGCCGGCCGCTCGGCCTGATCGCGCTGCGGGACGAGCCGCGCGCGGATGCCGCCGGTGCGGTGCGGCAGTTGAAGGCCATGGGCGTCGGCGCCACCATCCTGACCGGCGACAACCCCCGCACGGCGGCGGCCATCGCCGGCGGCCTCGGCATGGGCTGGCGGGCAGAGATGATGCCGGGGGACAAGCTGGCCGCGATCCGCGACATGGGCGCGCAGGGCGGGGTGATGATGATCGGCGACGGCATCAACGACGCCCCGGCGCTGAAACAGGCGGGGGTGGGCGTCGCCATGGGGTCGGGCACCGACGTGGCGCTGGAAACCGCCGATGCCGCGATCCTGCGCGACCGGGTGGGCGACGTGCCGGCGCTGATCCGGCTGGCGCGGGCGACGATGGGCAATATCCGGCAGAACATCGCGCTGGCGCTCGGGCTGAAGGCGGTGTTCCTCGTCACCTCGATCCTCGGCATCACGGGGCTGTGGATCGCCATCCTCGCCGATACCGGCGCGACGGTTCTGGTGACGCTGAACGCGCTGCGCCTGCTGGCCTTCGACCCGGCGAAGGAGGGGTAGGCGTTCAGTCCCGGTTTATCGTGCTGGCTGGCGAAGGCGTGTGCCTTCGCCACCGTGATCCGCGTGGATTTCCCCCGGCCGGGGGCCCAAAGCCCCGTCCACCATGGCCTCGGCCCGCTTGCCGAGAATGGCCTTCGTCCCCTGCGCGGACTGCGCCGCCTGACCGGGCCGAAACCCGATCCGCCCCGGTGCAGCCCCGGGGGGCCGGTCAATGCGGAACCCGGGCCGCCCGTGTCAGAACCATTGCCCCGGTTCCATCAGCCCGAGGCTCATCAACTGCTGGCTGTGCCATTCGAACGGTTCCGAATTGCGCCAGCGGAAGGTCTCGATGTCGTATTTCGACCCCGGATTGGTGCGCAGCGCCTTGGCGGTGCGGAAGGAACAGATCGCCGCCGTCAGGTTGTTGTGCCAGGGGCAGGCGTAGGTGTTGTATTCCTCGATGTTGAAGGTGTGGTTCGACAACAGCTTCAACCCCGGCTGCGCGCGGAAGATGCCGATCCGGTCGATGCGCCGCTTTGCGGGGGGCACATGTTCCTCGAACCGCCAGCGCAGGCCGCCGAAGAAATCCAGCTGCCGTTCCCGGGGGTGGTTGTGGTTCGCCGGGTCGGGGCGGCCGAGCGCGTAATAGCCCGAACGGTCCAGCATCGCATCGTCCAGCGACACCGCATCGGGGTGGCGTGTCAGGTCGGCGGAATAGAGGTCGATGACATAGGTCAGCATCGCGTCGCGCCGTTCCTCGGTGTGGAAGGTCACGAGATCGCGGATGGTGCGGCTTTCGCAGAATGGGAAGAACAGGAACTCGGCGTTGTAGCAATAGTGGAACCATGCCCCGGGTGCGGCGGCGGCGATGCGGTTGACCGCCTCGGGCACGGCGTCGTCGGCGTAGACGTCATGGGCGATCCGGTGGACGGAGGCGGCGAACTGCACCGGCAGCGGCAGTTCGCGCGGCATCAGCGCCACCACCAGCCCGAAGCCCAGTTCCAGCGCATGCGCCAGCGTCGCGGCAACCGCCACCGGGTCTTCCACCACCACGATCGCCGTGGGCCCCTTGGCCAGCTTTGCCCGCGTCTTTTCGACGAAGGCGTCGATGCTGTCGTAGTCCATAGCCGTCCTGCCCGGGTTCTGCCGCCGTTCCTGCCGCAGAATCCGTGAACGCCGCCCAAGATGCAAGCGTTGCGGCAGCACCCCGCCTGCGTGTAAGAGAACGCCTTGAAGTCAGGAGTCGCCGATGGCCGAGGGCAAGAAGCTGTTCATCAAGACCTACGGGTGCCAGATGAACGTCTATGACAGCGAGCGGATGGCAGAGGCGCTCGGGGCCGAGGGCTATGTCGTCACCGACCGGGCCGAGGATGCGGACATGGTGTTGCTGAACACCTGCCATATCCGCGAAAAGGCGTCGGAAAAGGTCTATTCCGACATCGGCCGCCTGCGCCCGCTGAAACAGGCGAAACCGGATCTGAAGGTCGCCGTCGCCGGCTGTGTCGCGCAGGCGGAGGGCGAGGAGATCCTGCGCCGCGCGCCGATGGTGGATCTGGTGGTGGGTCCGCAGGCGTACCATCGCCTGCCGGAAATGGCCCGGCGGGTGGCGGCGGGGGGCCGCGCGCTCGACACCGATTTCCCGGCGGAGGACAAGTTCGACCACCTGCCCAAGCTGCGGTCGAGGGCCGCACCCGCCGCCTTCCTGACGGTGCAGGAGGGATGCGACAAGTTCTGCGCCTTTTGCGTCGTGCCCTATACGCGGGGGGCAGAGGTCAGCCGCCCCGCGGCGCGGATCCTGTCGGAGGCCCGCGCGCTGGTGGACTGCGGCGTGCGCGAACTCACCCTGCTGGGCCAGAACGTCAACGCCTATCACGGCGAGGGCGAGGGGGGCACCTGGGGTCTGGGGCGGCTCGTGCGCGCGCTGGCGCAGATCGAGGGGCTGGAACGCATCCGCTATACCACCAGCCACCCCAACGACATGGCCGACGACCTGATCGAGGCGCATGCCGAGGTGCCGCAGCTGATGCCCTATCTGCACCTGCCGGTGCAATCGGGGTCCGACCGCATCCTCAAGGCGATGAACCGCCGCCATACGGCGGAACAATACCTGCGGCTGGTCGAACGCATCCGCGCCGCGCGGCCCGACATGCTGCTGTCGGGCGATTTCATCGTCGGTTTCCCCGGCGAGACCGAGGCCGATTTCGACGCCACGATGCAGATCCTGCGCGAAGTGAACTATGGCATGGCCTACAGCTTCAAGTATTCCGCCCGCCCCGGCACCCCCGCCGCGGGCCGCACGCCGGTGGACGACGCGGTGGCGGACGACCGGCTGCAACGGCTTCAGGCGCAGATCACCGCGCAGCAGCGCGCCGCGCAGGACGCGATGGTGGGCCGCGAGGTCGGCGTTCTGTACGAAAAGCCCGGGCGGCTGGACGGGCAGCTTGCCGGCAAGTCCGATCACCTGCATGCTGTGCATGTCCATGACCCTGCCGGCCGGGTGGGCGAACTGGTGCGCGTGCGCATCACCGCCGCCGGGCCGAATTCGCTGGCCGGCGAAAGGCTTGGCGGCTGAGGGTTTCCTGCCGGTGGACGGTGCCCGCCGGCAACGCGCATTGTTGTGTCCTGCGCAACAGGTGGTACGATTCGAGGCGCGAATCCATAGATTTTGCTGGACTTCTGGCTATCCTGTGGCATTTCTAAGGCGTTGAATTACGAGGTGGCGTTGCAAGGGGGGCTGCGGCTGTGGAAAGGCGTTTTTCCGGCGCATTGCGAATGGCTGTGACAGGGCTGGTCCTGGCGCTCGGGCTCGGGGTCGCGTCCGAGGGCCTGGCGCAGGCCAAGCCCGAGGTCAGCGGCAGGATCGACTGGGGCGTCTGGGTGGACCCGGACGGCTGCATGCACTGGTGGGCCGACGGCGGCCTCGAAGGCTATATGGTCGAGCGGGTGAACCCCAAGACCGGCAAGCCGGTCTGCCTCAAGCTCAATACCTGCCTGGTCGAGAACACGGATACCCTGTTCGCCACCGACAGCCACAAGCTGACGGCTTCGGGCCGGTCGCGGCTGGAACATTTCTTCCGCAGCTCGGGCGCCTTCGCCTATGCCATCTACGGGCATACCGACAGCCGCGCCTCGGATGAATACAACATGGCCCTGTCGCAGCGCCGGGCCGCCAGCGTGGCAGCGGTCGCACGGTCTGTCGGTGCGGTGGTGGATCGCGAAATCGGCTTCGGCGAACGCCGGCCGATCGCCACCAATTCCACCGCCGCCGGCATGCAGAAGAACCGCCGCGTCGAAGTCGTTTGCTACAGGTGGTGACATGAAAAAGGTGAACCTCAAGGCCCTGAAACTTGCCGCTGCCGGTGTTCTGCTGGCGGTCACGGGCGCCTGCACCACCGCAGGGGGCGTCGATGCGAACGGCCAGCCGCGGCTGATCGCGCAGCCGCGCGACACCTCGTTCATCGACCGCCAGACCCTGCCGCAACAGCAGGCGGCCATCGCCTACGACCCGGACGGTTGCCAGAACTGGCTGATCGACGACGGGGCCGAAGGCTATGCCAGCCGCCGCCGGGACCCGGTGTCGGGCCTGCCGGTCTGCAACAGCGAATACCCGCCGGGCTATGTGGTCAAGAACTACAAGACCAACACCTTCATCGACATCCTGCCGGAATGACGGCGGCGCGCATCGGGCGCGAGGGATCGGGGGGGCCGCGGGGAAACCTGCGGCCCCTACTCTTTGCGGCCCCTTGTCTTTGCGGGCCCGGCATCCCATCTGCGGCCTGTCACGCGGATGTCGTGCAAATCGGCGGATGTATGCGGGGGGCGGGCAACATGCTTGCACCCGGGACCGCAAGGCCGCACACTCGATCCAAGACCCGCGCAACCGACCGAACCGCAACGCCCCACCCGCAGCAGAAGGAACCGCACTTGGGCATCAGCGCGCTGACCCCCCCGCCCCGCCCCGAAGAGTTGACAGAGACGCTTCTGGAATTTCCCGACAACCGCCTGCTGATCGAACTTTGCGGCGAATTCGACCGCAATCTGGCGCAGGTCGAACATGGGCTGGGGGTGCAGATCCTGCGCCGGGGCAACCGGCTGGCGGTGATGGGCGAGGCGGCGGCGCGCCAGCAGGCGGCGCTGGTGCTCGAGGCGCTCTATGCCCGGCTCGAAGCCGGGCGCGGCGTGGGCTCGGGCGACATCGACGCGGCCCTGCGCCCGGCCCGCGGCGGCGATCCCGCGCGCGCGGGGGATGACCAGCTGGAAATGTTCGGCGCGCAGGGGCTGGAACTGCGCACCCGCAAGAAGCCGGTCGAACCCCGGACAGAGGCGCAGAAGGCCTATGTCGCCAACCTTTTCAACCACGAACTCGGCTTCGGCATCGGGCCTGCGGGCACCGGCAAGACCTATCTGGCCGTCGCCGTGGGCGTGACGATGTTCATCGGCGGGCTGGTCGACAAGATCGTCCTGTCGCGCCCCGCGGTCGAGGCGGGCGAACGGTTGGGCTTCCTTCCCGGCGACATGAAGGAAAAGGTCGATCCCTACATGCAGCCGCTTTACGACGCGCTGAACGATTTCCTGCCGGCCAAGCAGGTCGAAAAGCTGATGCAGGAAAAGCGGATCGAGATCGCGCCGCTGGCCTTCATGCGGGGCCGCACGCTGTCGAACGCCTTCATCGTGCTGGACGAGGCGCAGAACGCCACCACCATGCAGATGAAGATGTTCCTGACCCGTCTGGGCGAGGGCAGCCGCATGGTCATCACCGGCGACCGCACGCAGGTGGACCTGCCGCGCGGCGTGGCCTCCGGCCTTGCCGATGCCGAACGGATCCTGAAGGGGGTCAAGGGCGTCAGCTTCAACTATTTCACCGCGCAGGACGTGGTGCGCCACCCGCTTGTCGCCCGCATCATCGAGGCGTATGACCGCGCGGATGGAGACGCTGGTTGACACCGTGATCGAGGACCCGAGGTGGGACGCCTTCGGCCTGCCCGCGCTGGCCGAAACGGCGGCCCATGCGGCGCTGGCCGAACTGGGGCTGCCGGCGCGGGGGTTCGCGATCTGCCTGATGGGCTGCGACGACGCGCGGATCGCGGATCTCAACGCCGATTTCCGCGGCAAGCCGCAGCCGACGAACGTCCTGTCATGGCCATCGGACGAACGCGGGGCGGACCGGCCCGGCGATGCCCCCGGCCTGCCCGAACCGGGCGATGCGGACGACCCCGAGGAACTGGGCGACATCGCCATCGCGTATGAGACCTGCATGGCCGAGGCGGCGGCGCAGGCCAAGCCCCCCCGCGACCATGTGGCGCATCTGATCGTCCATGGCGTCCTGCATCTGCTGGGCTACGACCATGTGGAAGACGCCGACGCCGCGCTGATGGAAAGGATCGAGATCAGCGCCCTTGCGCGGCTGGGTATTGCTGACCCATATTGATCCTGCGCCCCCTGCCGGGCGTGCCAGATGGAAAGGGACAATGGGAAGTAGCAACGACGCGGTGGCCGAAGGACAGCCGGGCCAGTCCGCCGATCCTGACGAGGGTAGTAGTCAACGCGGCTTTTTCGGCCGCATCCTCAGCGCGCTGTCGCCTTCGGACCACGAATCCGACGAAGAGCCACCCGCGCGCAGCGCCGCCGCCACCGCGATTTCGGTGATGCACAACTTGCGCCAGCAGCGGGTCTATGACGTGGCGATGCCCAAGGCCGAAATCGTCGCCGTGCCGCTGGACATCACCCGCGAGGAACTGGTCGAGGTCTTTCGCGAACACGGCTTTTCCCGGGTGCCGGTCTACAAGGACACGCTGGATTCGCCCCAGGGCCTTGTCATGCTCAAGGATTTCGCGCTGACCTACGGCTTCGGCAAGGAAAACGGCGCGTTCGATCTGAAAACACTGATCCGCCCGGTGATCTATGCGCCGCCGTCGATGCCGCTGGCCGTGTTGTTGCAGCGGATGCAGGCCGAACGGGTGCATATGGCGCTGGTGATCGACGAATACGGCGGCGTGGACGGGCTGGTCACGATCGAGGACCTGCTGGAAACCATCGTCGGCGACATCGCCGATGAACATGACATCGACGAGGACACCCTGTGGGTGGCCGAAAAGCCCGGCACCTATCTGGTGCAGGCCCGCATCCCGCTGGAGGAACTCGAATCCGTCACCGGGCTTAGCCTGCGCGCCGACGAGGACGACGAGGATGTCGATACGCTCGGCGGGCTGGTGTTCCTGCGCGTGGGGCGGGTGCCGGAACGGGGCGAGGTCGTGGTGCACGAATCGGGGGCAGAGATCGAGGTGGTCGATGCCGATCCGCGGCGGATCAACCGGCTGCGGCTGCGCCTGCCCGGGGCGGCCCGCGGCGCGATTCCGGCCTGAGGGCGCAGGTTGACGGGCAGGGCGGGGGCCTTCGGCATGCGTGCGCGGCAATGGGGCCTTGGGCTGTCGCGGCCTAGGGCGCTGATGCTGGCCGCCCTGCTGGGGGCCTTGGCGGCGCTTGGGCAGGTGCCGTTTTCGCTGTGGTTCGTGGCGCTGCCGGCCTGGGCGGCGGGGCTGGCGCTGATCGCTGCCGCGCCGCGCCCGGGGTTGGCGGCGGGGCGGGCGTGGCTGTTCGGCGCCGGGCATTTCGCCGTCGCGCTGCACTGGATCGTGGAACCGTTTCAGGTCGATCCCGCCCGCGACGGCTGGATGGCGCCCTTCGCGCTGGTCGGCATGGCCTTTGGGCTCGCGCTGTTCTGGGCGGGGGCCGGCTGGCTGGCGGCGCGGGTCATGCGCGATGGGCCGGGCCGTGCGCTGGCGCTGGTGGCGGCGCTGAGCCTGGCGGAGTTCATCCGCGGCCATATCTTCACCGGCTTTCCCTGGGCGCTGCCCGGCCATATCTGGATCGGCCTTGCGCCGATGCAGCTGGCCGCCTGGGTCGGGGCCTATGGGCTGACGTTGCTGACGCTGCTGGCGGTGGCGCTGCCCGCCGCGGCGGGCTGGCGCGGCGGGGCGGTGGGGGCGCTGCTGGTCGCGGGCATGGCGGCGGCGGGGTACTGGCAGGGGGCGCAGCCCGTGCCGCCCGCGCCGGGGCCGGTGGTCCGGCTGGTGCAGCCCAACGCCATCCAGTCGCTGAAATGGGACCCGGACTGGGCGCGCGAATTCTTCGGCCGTCAGATCGCCGCCACCGCTGCCCCCGGCGACCGCCGCCCCGACCTGATCGTCTGGCCCGAAACCGCGGTGCCCTTCCTGCTGAACGACCCGGGCCGGGGGCTCGACCTGATCGCAGAGGCGGCGGATGGTGTTCCCGTCGCGCTCGGCATCCAGCGGACGGAAGGGTGGCGCGGCTTCAACAGCCTTGCGGTGCTGGCGACCGACGGCGCGATGCCCGCCATCAGCGCGGTCTATGACAAGCACCATCTGGTGCCCTTCGGCGAATATATCCCCTTCGGCGACCGGATGGCGGACTGGTTCGGCATCATCGCCTTTGCCGCGCAGGAAGGGCACGGCTATTCCGCCGGCCCGGGGCCGGAACTGATCGACCTCGGCCCCCTTGGCCGGGCGCTGCCGCTGATCTGCTACGAGGCCGTGTTTCCTCAGGACATCCGCCGCCTGCCGCGCGCCGACTGGCTGTTGCAGGTGACGAATGACGCCTGGTTCGGCGATCTGGCGGGGCCGTGGCAGCACCTTAGCCTCGCCCGCCTGCGTGCGGTGGAACAGGGGCTGCCGCTGATGCGCGCGGCCAATACCGGCGTGACGGCGGTGGTCGATGCGCGCGGCCGCGTGCTGGCGCAGATGGGGTTGGGCGAGGTCGGCCATCTGGATGCGCCCCTGCCCGCCGCGCTGCCGCCCACCGTTTATGCCCGCGCGGGGGAATGGCCGTTCTTCGGCCTTCTTGCCACAGTCGCCCTTTTCGCCGCCATTCGCCGCAGGCGGCGCGATTGACCTGCCCCCGCGGCGGGCCTAAGACTTCACCGAACCGTCACAACGGCTTCCTGGCGTGACGGGGATCAACCCAATGGAGCACTTCCCATGCCGCGCAAGAACTATGTGTTTACCTCCGAATCCGTGTCGGAGGGGCACCCCGACAAGCTGTGCGACCGCATTTCCGATGCGGTTCTCGACGCGCTTCTGACCGAAGAACCCAACGCGCGCGTCGCCTGCGAGACGTTCGCGACCTCGGGCCTTGTCGTGATTGGCGGCGAAGTCGGCCTGTCGAACCAGGAACGGCTGAAGGACTATATGGGCCGCATCGGCCAGATCGCCCGCGACTGCATCAAGGACATCGGATACGAACAGGAAAAGTTCCACTGGAACACCTGCCATGTGATGAACTTCCTGCACGAACAATCCGCCCATATCGCGCAGGGCGTGGACCGGGACGGTGCGGGCGATCAGGGCATCATGTTCGGCTATGCCGTGAACGAAACGCCGGAACTGATGCCCGCCCCGATCCAGTACGCCCATGCGATCCTGCGGCGGCTGGCAGAGGTGCGCAAATCCGGCAGGGAACCCGAACTGCGCCCCGACGCGAAATCGCAGCTTTCCGTGCGGTACGAGGATGGCAAGCCGGTCGAGGTCACGTCCATCGTGCTGTCGCACCAGCACGCGCACGAGGGGCAGAGTTCAGACGACATCCGCGCCATCGTGGAGCCCTATATCCGCGAGGTGCTGCCCTCGGGCTGGATCACCGACAAGACCGAGTGGCATGTGAACCCCACCGGCTGCTTCGTGATCGGCGGGCCGGATGGCGACGCCGGCCTGACCGGGCGCAAGATCATCGTGGATACCTATGGCGGGGCCGCCCCGCATGGCGGCGGCGCGTTTTCCGGCAAGGACCCGACCAAGGTGGACCGCTCGGCCGCCTATGCCGCGCGCTATCTGGCCAAGAACGTGGTCGCGGCGGGGCTGGCGGAACGCTGCACGCTGCAACTGTCCTACGCCATCGGCGTCGCGCGGCCGCTGTCGATCTATGTCGACACCCACGGCACCGGCCGGGTGGAGGAAGAGGCGATCGAGCGGGCGGCGATGCAGGTGATGGACCTGACGCCGCGCGGGATCCGCGAACATCTGGGGCTCAACAAGCCGATCTACAGCCGCACCGCCGCCTATGGCCATTTCGGCCGCGCGCCGGAGGCGGACGGCGGTTTCAGCTGGGAAAAGACCGATCTGGTCGAGGCGCTGAAAAAAGCCGTCTGACCCCTGCCCATATCCTGCAAAGGGCGCCCCCCGGGGCGCCCTTTCGCATTCTGCACCCCGGGGGCTTGCCCGCCGCGCCGGAACGCCCTACCCTGCGCGCATTCCGTTGGGGTGCCCCGTTCCGGGGCTGAGAGGCATCGCGCCAACCCATCGAACCTGATCCGGGCAATACCGGCGTAGGGAACGGAGCAAGACCGGGCGTTCGCGCCCCTTATGCCCCCCGTGCCCTTCCCTGTTGTCCGTAACCGGAGGGGAACATGGCAAGGGTCGCAAGGCTTCTGATCATTGCGGGGTCCGACAGCGGCGGAGGGGCGGGGATTCAGGCCGACCTGAAGGCCGCATCCGCGCTTGGCGTCTATGCCATGACCGCCGTCACCGCGATCACGGCGCAGAATACGGTGGGCGTGCAGGCCGTGGCGGGCATCGACCCCGCGCTGGTGCGGGCGCAGATCGCATCGGTGCTGGACGACATCGGCGCGGATGCGGTGAAGATCGGGATGCTGGGTTCCGCCGCCGTCACCCGGGTGGTGGCCGAGGCGCTGGCGGGGTACGCGGGCCCGGTGGTGCTCGATCCCGTGATGGTGGCGAAATCGGGCGATACGCTGCTGGCGGATGCGGCCATCGGCGCGCTGCACGAATATCTGCTGCCCCGCGCCACCCTGCTGACCCCCAACCTGCCGGAGGCCGCGCGGCTTCTGGGCCTTGCGCCCGCGCGCGATGCGGCGGGGGCAGAGTTGCAGGGCCATGCGCTGCGGGCGCTCGGCCCCGGGGCGGTGCTGATGAAGGGCGGGCATGCGGCGGGGCCGGTCTGCCGCGACCTGCTGGTGACGCCCGGCGGCACGGCGGAATTCACCGCCCCCCGCATCGCCACCCGCAACACGCATGGCACGGGCTGTTCGCTGTCGTCGGCCATCGCGGCGGAACTGGCCAAGGGCGCGGCGCTGGAACAGGCGGTGCGCCGGGCGCATGGCTGGCTGCACGGCGCCATCGTCGCCGCCGACGGGTTGCAGATCGGGCAGGGCCACGGCCCCGTCCACCATTTCCACGAGGTCTGGGCATGACCCGCGTCACCGTCCTTGGCGCAGGTGTTGCGGGCCTTTGCGTGGCGCAGGAACTGGCCTGCCGCGGGGCGCAGGTCACGGTGATCGACCCGGCAGGCGCGCCCGGCCCCGGGGCCTGTTCGTGGTGGGCGGGCGGCATGCTCGCCCCCTTTTGCGAGGGCGAGGTGGCCGAACCCGAGGTCGTCGACCTGGGCCGGACGGCCGCCGCATGGTGGTGCGCGGCGGGGGCGGATGTGACCGATGCCGGAACGCTGGTGCTGGCGCTGTCGCGCGACCGGGCGGAGCTTGACCGCTTTGCCCGCCGCACGCAGGGCCACCGCTGGCTGGACCGGGCGGGGATCGCCGGGCTGGAACCCGCGCTGGCCGAACGGTTCGACCGCGCGCTGTTCTTCGATACCGAGGCGCATCTGGCCCCGCGCGCCACGCTGACCGGCCTGCGCGACAGGCTGGCGGCGCGGGGTGTGGCGTTCCTGACCGAAGGTGCCCCGGAGGGGACGGTGATCGACTGCCGCGGCCTCGCCGCCCGCGACAGGCTGGCGGACCTGCGCGGGGTCAGGGGCGAAATGGCGGTCCTGCGCGCGCCGGGCCTTGGCCTTGCCCGCCCCGTCCGGCTGCTGCACCCGCGCCATCCGCTCTACCTCGTGCCGCGGGGGGATGACGTCTACATGCTTGGCGCCACGCAGATCGAGGGCGACGGGCGCGGCCCCGCCACGCTGCGCGCGGTGGTGGAACTGCTGAACGCGGCCTATGCGATCCACCCCGCTTTCGCAGAGGCCGAGGTGCTGGAAATCGGCGCCGACGCCCGCCCCGCCTTCCCCGACAACATGCCGCGTGTGCTGCGGGCAGGCGGGCGGCTGCATGTCAACGGATTGTATCGGCACGGTTTTCTGCTGGCCCCCGCACTGGCGCGGCAGGCGGCGGATATGGTTCTGACGCAGGAGGGAACATGAACATCATCGTGAACGGCGAACCCCGGCAGGTGACGGCCCCCGATCTGGCGGGCGCGCTGGCGGAACTGGGTTACGGCGGCGCGCGGGTGGCGACGGCGGTGAACGGGGCCTTCGTCCCCGCCGGGGCGCGGGCCGGGCAGGCACTGGCCGAAGGCGACCGGGTGGAGGTTCTGGCGCCAAGGCAAGGGGGCTGAGATGCCGGTTTTCTATGGCACCGACATCGCCTCGTCCCTGATGCTGGGGACGGCGCAATACCCCTCGCCCAAGGTGCTGGCCGATGCCTTTCGCCGGTCGGGCGCCGGGGTGGCCACCGTTTCGCTGCGCCGTGAAAGCGCGGCGGGCGGGGCGGGCCGGGCGTTCGGCGACCTGATCCGGGGCCTTGGCGTGCCTGTCCTGCCCAACACCGCCGGTTGCCACAGCGTGCGGGATGCCGTGACCACCGCCCATATGGCGCGGGAAGTCTTCGGCACCGACTGGATCAAGCTGGAGGTCATCGGCCACCCCGACACGCTGCAACCCGACCCCTTCGGGTTGGTGGAGGCGGCGCGGATCCTTGCCGCCGACGGCTTCAAGGTCTTTCCCTATACGACCGAGGATGGCGTTCTGGCCGGCCGGCTGCTGGATGCGGGTTGTCGGGTGCTGATGCCTTGGGGCGCGCCCATCGGCACCGGGCGGGGGCTCGCCAACCCCTACGCCCTGCGCACCCTGCGCGCGCAGTTCCCCGATGTGCCGATGGTGATCGACGCGGGGTTGGGCCTGCCGAGCCATGCCGCGCAGGCGATGGAACTGGGCTTCGACGCCGTGCTGCTGAACACCGCCGTGGCGAAGGCGGGCGACCCGGCGGCGATGGCCGAGGCGTTCGCGCTCGCCGTCCGCGCCGGGCGGCTGGCCCATGGCGCCGACCCGATGGAGCCGCGCGACATGGCCGCGCCCTCGACCCCCGTTCTGGGACTGGCGGTGCTGGAGTGATGCTGGAATGAGCCTCGACCGTTTCTATCCCATCTTCGAGTCTGCCGACTGGCTGGCCCGCGCGCTGCCCCTTGGCGTGCGGCTGGTGCAGTTGCGCATCAAGGATGCCGCCCGCGATGCGCTGCGGGCAGAAATCGCCCGTTCCCGCGATCTCTGCCGTGCCGCCGGGGCGGTGCTGGTGGTCAACGACCATTGGCAAGAGGCGATGGACCTCGGCTGCGGCTGGATCCATCTGGGGCAGGAGGATCTGGATACCGCCGACCTGCCCGCGATCCGCCGCGCGGGGCTGCGGCTCGGCATCTCGACGCATGACGAGGGCGAGCTGGACCGCGCCTTGGCATTGGCCCCGGACTATATCGCCCTCGGCCCCGTCTGGCCGACGATCCTCAAGCAGATGAAATGGCACCGGCAAGGGGTGGGCCGGCTGCGGGACTGGAAGGCCCGTATCGGCGGCATTCCCCTTGTCGCCATCGGCGGTCTGACCCCCGCGCGGGCGGCAGAGGCTTTCGCCGCCGGGGCCGACATCGCCTCGGTCGTCACCGACATCACCCTGAACCCCGACCCCGAAGCCCGCATCCGCCAGTGGGTAGGGGCGACGCGATGACCCGCCATGCCCGCCAGATGGCCGTGCCCGGGATGGGCCCGGCGGCGCAGGCGCGGCTGGCGGCGGCGCGGGTGCTGGTGGTGGGCGCGGGGGGGCTTGCCGCGCCGGTGCTGCCTTATCTGGCGGGTGCCGGGGTGGGGGCGATCCGGTTGGTGGACCCGGACGGGATAGAGGTCGGCAACCTGCACCGCCAGACCCTGTTCCGCATGGCCGACATCGGCCGCCCCAAGGCGCTGGCCGCCGCCGACAGCCTGCGCGCCCTTGCCCCCGGCTGCGCGGTGGAACCCGTGGTGGGCATGCTCGACCCCCACAATGCCGCCGCATTGGCCGAGGGGGCGGATGTGGTGCTCGACTGCGCCGACAGTTTCGCGGTCAGCTATATCCTGTCGGACCTGTGCCTTGCGCGCGGGGTGCCGCTGATCCACGCCTCGGTCGTGGGGATGGAGGGATATGCGGGCGGCTTCTGCGGCGGTGCGCCCTCGCTGCGCGCGGTGTTTCCCGACCTGCCGCCCCGGATGGGCAGTTGCGCAGAGGATGGCGTTCTGGGCCCGGTGGTCGGCGTGATCGGCGCGCTTCAGGCGCAGATGGCGCTGGAGGTGCTGGCGGGGCTTGCGCCCTCGCCCCTCGGCCGCCTCGCCAGCTATGACGCGCGCGCGCACCGTTTCGGCGGTTTCGCCTTCGACGCCGCGCCGGAACCCCGCGCCGCGCATCGTTTCATCGCCCCCGCCGCGATCCGCCCCGGGGATTTCATCATCGACCTGCGGGCAGAGGATGAGGGCCCGCTGGCCCATCCCGCCGCCCTGCGCCTGCCCGCCGACGCCTTCGGCCCCGCCGGTCCCCGCCCCGTGCCGGGCCAGCGCGCGGTGCTGTGCTGCCGGTCCGGCCTGCGCGCCTGGACCGCCGCCGAACGCCTTGCCGCCGTCTGGGACGGCGAAATCACCCTCGTCGCGCTTGGCGACATGACCGGAGACACCGCATGAGATATGCCGCCTTTCTGGCCCTTCTGCTGGCCACCCCCGCCGCGGCGCAGGACCGCATGACCGTGATGCTGGACTGGTTCGTGAATCCCGACCACGGCCCCCTGATCATCGCGCAGGAAAAGGGCTATTTCGCCGCGCAGGGGCTGGAGGTGGACCTGATCGCCCCCGCCGACCCCGCCGACCCGCCCAAGATGGCCGCCGCTGGCCGGGCGGATCTGGCGATCTCCTATCAGCCGCAACTGCATCTTCAGGTAGCCGAGGGGCTGCCGCTGGCCCGTGTCGGCACGCTGGTGGCGACGCCGCTGAACTGCCTGCTGGTGCTGGCCGACGGGCCGGTGCAGGACCTGGCGGACCTCAGGGGCCGCAAGGTCGGCTTTTCCATCGCCGGGGTGGAAGAGGCGCTTTTGTCCGCCATGCTGCGTCCCGCCGGTCTGGGGTTCGACGATATCGAACGGGTGAACGTGAACTGGTCGCTGTCGCCTGCCCTGATGTCGGGGCAGGTGGATGCCGTCATCGGCGCCTTCCGCAATTTCGAACTGAACCAGATGGAGATCGAGGGGGTGAAGGGCCGGTGTTTCTACCCCGAGGAAGAGGGCGTGCCCGCCTATGACGAACTGATCTATGTCGCCAACCCCGCCTTGGCGGACCGCGACCGGATCGCCCGCTTCCTGGCCGCCACCGAACAGGCGGTGCAGTACATCATCAACCATCCCGTTGAAAGCTGGGAGGTTTTCGCCGCGACTTCTGCCGAACTGGATGACGACCTGAACGCCCGCGCCTGGGCCGATACCCTGCCCCGTTTTGCCCTGCGTCCCGCGGCGCTGGACCACGCGCGCTATGCGCGGTTCGAGGCGTTTCTGGCAGAGGCGGGCCTAATCCCGCAGGTGCGGCCGGTTTCCGAACTGGCATTCGATCCGGGGGCGCGATGATGGGCTACGGGCGGACCTTCGCCCTGTGGCGCGCCGCCGCCGGGCCTGCGTGGGATGCCTATACCCGGCATCCCTTCGTGCAGGGGCTGGCCGACGGCAGCCTGCCGCGCGCGGCGTTCCTGCATTATCTGGTGCAGGACTATCTGTTTCTTGTGCATTTCGCCCGGGCCTGGGCGCTGGCCGTCACCAAGGCCGACACCATAGGGGAAATGCGCATCTGCGCCGCCACTGTCCATGCCCTGATCGACGGCGAAATGCGCCTGCATATCCAGACCTGCGCCGAGGCCGGGCTGGACGAGGCCACGCTGTTCGCGGCGGAAGAGCGGGCGGAGAACCTCGCCTATACCCGCTATGTGCTGGATGCCGGGCATGCGGGGGATTTCCTCGACCTGCTGGCGGCGCTGGCGCCCTGTGTGCTGGGATACGGCGAAATCGGCGCGCGGCTGCTGCGCGAGGCGGGCGACACCCCCTATCGCGGCTGGATCGAGACCTATGGCGGGGCGGACTATCAACAGGTCTGCGCCCGGGTCGGTGCGCTGATCGACGGCGCCGCCGTCCGACGGCTTGGCCCCGACCCGGCCGCCACCCCCCGCTGGCCCGCGATCTGCCGCCGCTTCACCACCGCGACGCGGCTGGAATCCGGGTTCTGGGACATGGGCCTGCGCCCGTGATCCAGCCCGTGACCCCGCCGGGGCTGGTGTTCGACGGCCGGGTTCTGGGGCCTGCGGGGCCGATCCTCGGGCCGCTGCGGTTCGCCGCCGGGGCGGGGCGGTGGACCTGCCTTCTGGGTCCATCCGGCATCGGCAAGTCCACCCTGCTGCATTGTTTCGCGGGCACGGCGCAGGGCCTGCGGCTCGACGGTACGGCGGGCGCGGATGACGGTGGCCTGCTGGCGGGCCGCGTGGCGCTGATGGCGCAGGCGGATAGCCTGTTGCCCTGGTTGACGGCGGCGGAAAACGTCACCCTCGGCGCGCGGCTGCGGCGGCAGCGGCCGGACCCGGCCCGCGCCCGCGACCTGCTGGACTGGGTGGGGCTTGGCCCCCTCGCCGCGCGCAGGCCCGGCGCGCTGTCGGGCGGCCAGCGGCAGCGGGTGGCGCTGGCCCGCACGCTGTACGAGGACCGCCCGGTGATCCTGCTGGACGAACCCTTTTCGGCGCTGGACGTGGCGACGCGCACGCGGATGCAGGATCTGGCGGCGGCGCTGCTGGCCGGGCGCACCGTGCTGCACGTGACCCACGACCCGGCAGAGGCCGCGCGGTTGGGCGATGCGATCCATATGCTGACCCCGGGGGGCCTGCATCCGGTGCCGCCCCCCGCGGCCCCGGCCCCCCGCGCCCCCGACGCCGCCGGAACGCTGGCCGCCACCGGCCACCTGACCCGCCTGCTGCTGGAGGCGGTATGAGGATCGTCCTGCCCCTGCTGCCCCTGCTGGCGCTGGTGACGGTGTGGCAGGGCCTCGTCTGGGTGCTGGCGATGCCGCATTTCATCCTGCCCGGGCCGGGGCGGGTGCTGGCGGCGCTGTGGCAGTCGCGCGCGCTGATCGCGGAACATGCGCTGGTGACGCTGGCCGAGGTGCTGGCGGGCCTTGCCCTTGGCGCGATCCTCGGCGGGCTGTCGGCGGTGGGGCTGGTGCTGTCGCCCGCGGCGCGGCGGCTGGTGCAACCGATGCTGGTGATCAGCCAGGCGATCCCGGTGTTCGCGCTGGCCCCGGTGTTCACGCTGTGGTTCGGCTATGGCATGGCGTCCAAGGTGGCGATGGCGCTGCTGATCATCTATTTCCCCGTCACCTCGGCCTTTTTCGATGCGCTGATGGCGACGCCGCCCGGCTGGCTGGCGCAGGCGCGGGTGATGGGGGCGGATGCGCGGACGGCGCTGTGGCGCATCCGCATTCCCGCCGCGCTGCCGGGGTTTCTGTCGGGCCTGCGGATGGCCGCCGTTTACGCCCCCATCGGGGCGGTGATCGGGGAATGGGTGGGCGCCTCGCGGGGTTTGGGCTATCTGATGCTGCTGGCGAACGGGCGGGCGAAGATCGACCTGATGTTCGCCACCGTGCTGGTGGTGGCGGCGCTGGCGCTGTCGCTGCACCGGGGGGTGGATGTGCTGTCCGCGCGGCTGCTGGCGCGGCGGATGCAGGCATCAAAACGGTTGCCACATGAAACGTGAATCACTATTCAAGAGGCATGGCAACGAGAGCACCGAAAACCAAGCGCGGCACCGCGCGGCGTGAAACCCTCCTGCGGTCGGCCGAAAGGGTGATCGGGGAAAAGGGCTTCGCCGCCGCCTCCATCGCCGACATCACCCGCGACTGCGGCGCGGCCCTTGGCACATTCTATATCTACTTCACCTCGAAGGAAGACGTGTTCCGCGAGCTGGTGGGGATGATGGGCAGCCTGACCCGCCGGATGATGACAGAGGCCGTGCAGGACGCCCCCAACCGGCTGGAGGCCGAAAGGCTGGGCCTGCGCGCCTTCCTTGCCTTCGTGGCGGAACGCCCGTCGCTCTACCGGATCGTGGAGGAGGCGCGGTTCGTCGATCCCGATGCCTACCGCGCCTATTTCACCGGCTTTGCCAGCGCCTATGCCACGCATCTGGAAAAGGCCGTGGCCAAGGGCGACATCCGCCCCGGCGATGCCGAAGTGCGGGCCTGGGCGCTGATGGGCATGGCGAAAAGCCTGGGCGACCGGTTCGTGATGGCGGCGGAAAAGCCGGATCTGGACCGCGTGACGGACGAGGCTTTCGCCATGATCCGCGACGGGCTGGCCCCCGGGGGTGCGGCATGAGCGGCCCGCTGCGGCTGGACCACGGCGCGGTGATGCGCCTGACGCTGGCCGCGCCGCGGGCGAATGCGCTGGAACCGGGGCTGCTGGATGCGATCCGCCGGGCACTGGATACGGTAGAGGCCGCGGCGCCCGAGGCATTGCTGATCGCGGGCGGGCGGAATTTCTGTTCCGGCGGCGATGTGGCGCGGTTCCGCGATGCGGCGCGCGAAGGCCGGGCGGTGGACTATGCCCGGCAGGTGGTGCCGGTGTTGCAGGACATCGTGCTGCGCCTGCTGGCGCTGCCCTGCACCGTCGCGGTGGCGGCGCGGGGGGCGGTGACGGGCGGCGGGGCGGGGTTCTTGTTCGCCGCCGATCTGGCCGTAGTCGCGCCCGACTGCTTCGTCCAGCCCTATTACGCGGCGATGGGTTTCGCCCCCGATGGCGGCTGGACGGCGCTTTTGCCCGAACGGATCGGGGCGGGGGCGGCGCTGGCGTGGCTGGCGGCGGACCGGCGGGTGGATGCCGGAGGGCTTGTCGCGCGCGGGCTGGCGCAGGCGGTCGGCGACCGGCCAGAGGACCGCGCGGCGGATCTGCTGGCCGATACCGACCCCGCGACCCGCCGCCACCTGCGCGCGCTGGTCTGGGACGATGCCCGCCGCGCCGCCGCCGCGCGCCGTCTGGATGCGGAAACCGAGGCGTTCATGGACATGATCGCCCGGCCCGAAACCCTGCACAGGATGGAACATTTCCTGTCCTGACCCGCCATTCGCCTGGGAGGAGCGATGTTCGACCACGTACCCGACATGGCGGCCCGCCGCGCCGATCTGGGCCCCGACGCGCTGGCCTTGCGCGATCATGACAGCGGGCGCGACTGGACCTTCGCCGCCATCAACGCCGCCGCGAACGGCATGGCCGAAGGCTTGCGCGCGCAGGGGCTGGCCGAGGGCGACCGGATCGCCATCCTCTGCCAGAACCGGGTGGAGTTCTTCGTGGCGCTGTTCGCCTGCCAGAAGACGGGGATCATCCTCTGCCCGCTGAACTGGCGCCAGCCCGCGCCGGAACTGGTGGACGTGCTGGAACCCTTCGCGCCCCGGGCGCTGCTTTACGAGGATGCCTTTGCCGATACCGCCGCCACCGTCGCAGGTAGCCTGGCGCTGCCCGCATGGCGGCTGGAGGGAGAGGCTGCGGGCTGGATGGCCGCGGGCGGGCCCGGCAGCGCGGGGGCGATTCCGGCGGGGCGAGTGTGGTATCTCTTGTTCACATCCGGCACCACCGGGCGGCCCAAGGCGGTGATCCAGACCGCGCGGATGGCCTGGGCCAACGCGGTCAACATCGGGCAGGCGATCGGGCTGACGGGGGCGGACCGGTCGGTCAACTTCCTGCCGCTGTTCCATACCGCGGGGATCAACCTCTACACCCTGCCGGTGTTCCTGACCGGCGGCAGTTCCACCGTGCTGCGCAAGTTCGATGCGGGTGCGGCGCTGGATCTGATCCGGTCCGGCGCGGTGACGCAGTTCTTCGGCGTGCCCGCGATCTATCAGGCGCTCAGCCTGCTGGCCGAGGTGGATGGGGTCGACTGGTCGCGCCTGCGCTGCGGCTGCGGCGGCGCGCCCTTGCCGGAACCGCTGATCCGGTTCTTTGCCGCGCGGGGCTGCAAGGTACTGAACGGTTTCGGCATGACGGAAACCGGCCCCACGGTGTTCCTGATGGATGCGGCGCATGCGGAAACGAAAATCGGGTCGGTGGGCCGGCCGCAGGTGCTGACCGAATGCCGGCTGGACGGTGTGCCCGACGGCCAGCCCGGCACCGGCGAGGTGCTGTTCCGCGGCCCCAACATCACCCCGGGCTACTACGGCAACCCCGAGGCGACGGCGGCCGCCTTTGACCCCGATGGCTGGCTGCGGTCGGGCGATGTGGGGCGGCGGGATGCGGATGGCTTCGTCTGGGTCGTGGACCGGATCAAGGACATGTACATATCCGGCGGCGAGAACGTCTATCCGGCAGAGGTGGAACGGGTGCTGAACGAACACGCGGACGTGCTGGAGGCCGCGGTGGTCGGCGTGCCGGATGCGAAATGGGGCGAGGTCGGCGCGGCCTTCGTCATTCCCCGCCCCGGTGCGCGGGTGGATGCGGCGGCGTTGCGGGCGTGGTGCCGCGAACGGCTGGCCGCCTACAAGGTGCCGGCGACGGTGCGGGCGGTGGACGACCTGCCGCGCACCGCGGCGGGCAAGGTGCGCAAGCCCGACCTGCGGCTGTGGGCGCAAAGGGGGGAATGATGGAACTGACCGCGGAATGGATGCCGGTGCAGGCGGATTACGACCTGTTCGCCCGCGTATCCGGCGACGACAACCCGATCCATGTGGACCCGGATTTTTCCGCCCGCACCGCCTTTGGCCGCACGGTCAGCCATGGGATGCTGATCTATGCCAAGCTCTGGGGCATGATCCGCGCCGCCCGGCCGGGGGCGGTGCAGTTGCGGGCGTCGATGATGTTCCCCAACCCCGCCTATACCGGCGAGGCGGTGGTGCTGCGCGTGGCGGGCGACCTGCCGGGCGTGGTGACGCTGACCGCGACCCGCGCGGCGGACGGGGCGGAACTGTTTCTGGGCGAGGCGGAGGTGGCGTGATGCAGGTGGGCGATTTCGCGGAACTGCGCCGGACCTTCACGGCAGGGGACATGGCGGGCTTTGCCGCGCTGGCCGGGGTGGAGGCCGGCGACAGGGTGCCCGAGCCCCTGCTGGCCGCGCTGGTGTCCTATCTTCTGGGGGTGAAACTGCCGGGGCCGGGGACGAACTACCTCAAACAGGAACTCGCCTTCCCCGCCCCCGCGCCGCTGGACGCGCCCCTGACCGCGCGGGTCGAGGTCACGCGGCTGCGCGCGGACAAGCGCATCGCCGATCTGTGGGCGACCTGCCGGACCGCCGATGGCACGCTGGTGGCCGAGGGGCGCAGTCTGGTGAAATATGCCGACAGTGCGCATGGGCGTTGAGGGCGCGCCGGGGGCCAGCCCCCGGACCCCCGGAGTATTTGGGGCAAGATGAAGCCAGCCGCGGCTCTTGCGGGGCGGAGGCGTCGCTTTCACGAGGCGCGGGTGCCGGTCAGAGGGCGGCGGCGAAATCCCGGATCGCGGCGGCGAAGGTTTCCGGTTCTTCCAGATGGGGGGAATGGCCGGATGCCGCGAAGGCCAGCCGCCGGGCCTGCGGGGCGGTGGCGGCCAGCCATTCCGCGGCCGCGGCGGGGTAGACGCGGCTTTGCCCGCCATGCGCGACCAGATAGGGCAGGCGCAGGGCAGGGATCGCCGGGCGCAGGTCCATCGCCAGCATTTCATCCCAATAGGGGGCGATGCGGGCGGGGTCGTTGTCCAGCACCAGCGCGGCGGCGGCTTCGCGGCTCAGGTCCGCGCCGCCCTCGCGGCGGGCGAACATGGTGCGGGCGATCTTCTGCGCCGCCACGGGCCAGTCGCCGCGGATCTCTTCCACCGTCTGGCGCAGGCGGGCGGGGGTCTGGCCCAGAAGCCCGGCCTGCCAGTCCGGCCCGTTGACCAGCCGCGGCGCCATGTCGATGGTGATAAGCCCCGCCATCCGCCCCACACCGTGGCGCGCCGCATAGGTCCAGGCCACCGCCGCGCCCATCGACCAGCCCACGACCAGCGCGGGCGCGGGCAGCGCTGCCAGCACATCCGCCAGCACGCCCGCGCAGGTGCCGAGGCCCCCCGGCACCTCGCGCGCCGCGCCATGGCCCGGCAGGTCGGGCGCCACGCAGGCAAACCCGGGGCCGAGCCGCGCCGCCAGCGGCGCGAACACCGCCCCCCGCATGGTCCAGCCATGCAGCAGGACGACCGGGCGCGGGGGGCTCATCGCCCTTTCCTCAGCCGCCCGACGATGCCGGTGGGGAAGAAATAGACCGACAGGATGAACAGCACGCCGAGCCACAGCAGCCAGCGGTCGGCATCGAGGAGCCGCGACAGGAACGGGATCGCCTCGGTCGCCACGGCGGCCTTTTCCATCAGGACCTGAAGATAGGTCTGCGCCAGCACCAGAAGCGTCGCCCCGATCACCGCGCCCCAGATCGTGCCCATGCCGCCGATCACCACCATCAGCAGGATATCCAGCATCAGCCCGAAGCTGAGCGTGGTATCGGGCCCGACATAGCGCAGCCAGACCGCGAACAGGCTGCCCGCCAGCGCGGCCACCCCGGCCGACAGGCAGGTGGCGACGGTGCGGTACCAGACGACGCGAAAGCCGATCGCCTCTGCCCGGAAGTCGTTCTCGCGGATCGCCTGCAGCACCCGGCCGAAGGGGGAATTCACCACCCGCAGCAGGAACAGGAACAGCAGCAGGCAGCCGGTGAACACGACGTAATAGTTCACCACCTTGCCGGTGATCTGCACGCCCAGAAACTCGCCGCCGCGGAAGGCCGGGGTCAGTTCGCGCGGGATCTGGAAGGTGAACCCGTCCTCGCCCCCGGTCAGCCACGACAGCTGGCTGACCAGCACCGCGACGGCAGAGGCGACGGCGAGCGTGATCATCGCAAAGAAGATCGCCCGCACCCGCAGCGAAAAAAGCGCGATGACGAAGGCCAGCGCCGCGGCCAGCACCATGCCGCCGACCGTGCCCACCGCCAGCGCGCCCCATCCGCGCCCCATGTGCATCGAGGCCAGCCCGACGCCATAGGCCCCCATGGCGAAGAACATCGTATGGGCAAAGCTGACGATGCCGGTATAGCCCAGAAGCAGGTCGTAGCTGGCCGCCAGCACGATCATGATGGCGATCTTGGCCGTGGTTTCCAGCGCACGCACGCCGGGAAACAGGAAGGGCGCCAGCGCCAGCCCGAGAAAGATCGCCAGCAGCACCACCGCCAGCACCTTCGACCGGGGCCGGTCGCCCGAGATGAGGTTGATCAGCATCCCCGCCCCCCTATTTCGCCTTGACCACGGGCATCATGCCCTGCGGCCGCCACATCAGGATCACCGTCATCAGCCCGATGTTGGAAATCAGCGCGAGCTTGGGTTCCAGAAAGGCGATGTAGTTCTGCAAGAGCCCCACCAGCAGCGCGCCGATGAACGCCCCCTCGACCGAGCCGAGCCCGCCGATGATGACCACGATGAAGACGAGGATCATCATGCTTTCGCCCATGCCGGCGGTGATGACCTCCTGATACATCCCCCACATCACCCCGCCGAGGCCGGCCAGCGCGGACCCGGCGATGAACACGCCCACGAACACCAGCCGCAGACGATAGCCCAAGGCCTCGACCATCTCGCGGTTCTGGACGCCCGCGCGCACGATCAGCCCGATGCGCGTGCGCCGCAGCACCAGCCGCATGACGACGAACAGCACGATCCCGATGGCGACGGCCAGCAGCCGGTATTTTTCCAGCGCCGCGCCCCAGAAGGTGACGGCGCCCTTGAGCATCTGGGGCCGGGTGAAAAAGATCTCCTGCGGGCCCCAGAAGACGTGGATCAACTGTTCGATCACGATCAGCCCGCCGACGGTGACGAGGATCTGTTTCAGATGCGCGCCGTAGACGGGCTTGACGATCACCCGCTCGAACGCCCAACCGAGCGCGCCCGTCACCGCCATCGCCGCGATCACCGCCAGCAGCACCGCGCCGAGGTTCAGCGCCAGTGAGGGCGCGCCCGTCCAGTGGCCGAGCGCCAGCAGCACCGACACCCCCACGAAGGCGCCCACGGAAATGAACGCGCCATGGCCGAAGTTGATGACATCCATCAGCCCGAAGACCAGCGTCATGCCCGAGGCCATGATGAAGATCATCATCCCCATCGCCAGCCCCGATACCGTCAGCGTCAGCCAGCTTGACGGGTTGCCGATGGCGAGAAAGCCCAACACCACCAGCAGCGGGATCAGGATCAGCGGCATCGCCCGGCCGATGCGTTCGGGCAGCGGTACGCTGGCGAAGGTGGGTTTGTGTTCGGGGGCGGGGGCATGCGTCATGTCAATGCGCCTCCATGCTCAGGCCCATCAGGCGTTCCTGTAGCGTGGCATCGCCCGCCAGTTCCGCCATCGTGCCGGTCCAGACGATGCGGCCGTCATCCATCACCGCGGCATGATCGCCAAGCGCGCGCGCGACGGCAAAGTTCTGTTCGACCATCAGGATCGTCGCACCCTGCGCCTTCAACTCGCGCAGCGCGCCCGCCATGGTGGACACGATGGCGGGGGCAAGGCCCTTGGTGGGCTCGTCGATGAGGTAGAGCTTGCGGTCCTCTGCCATCGCGCGGGCGATGGACAGCATCTGTTTCTGCCCGCCCGACAGGTTGCCCGCCTCGGATTTCCAGAAGGTCTTGAGCGGCGGAAAGGCGGTGAAGATCCGGTCGCGGCGCGCGGGGTCCAAAGGCCCGGATGCGGCGGCCAGCACCATGTTTTCCTCGACCGTCAGGTCGGTGAAAACGCCCATGTCCTCGGGCACATAGCCGATACCGGCGCGGGCGCGGGCGGGAACCGGGGCGGCGGTGATGTCGTGGCCGTCGAAGGTGACGCGGCCCGCGCGCGCCTTCCACAGGCCCATGATCGTGCGCAGGGTGGTGGTCTTGCCCACGCCGTTGCGGCCCAGAAGCATTGTCACCCCGCCGCGCGGCACCATCAGGTCCACCCCGTGCAGGATATGGTACTGGGCGATGTCGGTATGCACGCCCGCAAGGGTCAGGATCGCGTCAGACAAGGCTCAGCCCCTTTCCCATATAGGCTTCCTGCACCACGTCGGAGGCCATCACGGCCCCCGGTTCGCCATCCGCCACCAGCGCGCCGTTGTGCAGCACGATGATCCGGTCGGCCAGGGTGCGGATCACGTCCATCTTGTGTTCGACCAGCAGGATGGTGCGGTCGGTTTCGGCCTTCAGTTCCGCGATCAGATCCAGCACCACGGGGGCCTCGTCCACGCTCATCCCCGCGGTGGGTTCGTCGAACATGTAGACCCGGGGGGCGAGCGCGATCAGCATCGCCACCTCCAGCTTGCGCTGGTTGCCGTGGCTGAGTTCGCTGACCCTGTGGTCGCGCAGCGCGTCGAGCCGCACCCGTTCCAGCACCGCCATCGCCTCTTGGGTCAGCGCGGTGCGGGCCGTGGCCATCGACAGGATCGACCCGCTGCCGGGCCGGTGCGCCTGAATGGCCAGCCGCACGTTTTCCAGCACCGTCAGCCCGGGGAAAAGGTTCGTCAGCTGGAACGCCCGCCCGATCCCCCTGCGGCAGCGGTCCGAGGCGGTAAGGCGCGTGATCTCTTCGCCCGACAGCCGCACCTTGCCGGATGTGACCGGGATCTGGCCCGAGATCAGGTTGAAATAGGTGGTCTTGCCGGCCCCGTTGGGCCCGACGATGGCGGTCAACTGGCCCGCATGAAAGGCGCAGGTCACGGCATCGACCGCCACATGGCCGCCGAAACGCACCGTCAGCGCCTCTGTCTCCAGAAGGCTCCGGGTCATGGTCTCTCCTGTCCGGGGGTGGGTGCGTGGCGGGGGCGGGCGCGCAAAGGGCGCCCGCCGCCCCGGTGTCTTACCGCTTGTTGCGGATCGGGATGTCCATGTCCTCGATGCCCAGTTCACGCACCAGCACCGGCACGCCGTAATCCTTGCCGTCCTGCACCTCGGTGCGGAAGTGGTACATGGATTGCAGCGCCTGATGGTCCTCGGCGCGGAAGATCATCTTGCCCTTGGGCGTCTCCCACTCCATCCCTTCCATGGCGGCGATCAGCGCCTCGGTATCCTCGACGCCGCCCGCCTTCTTGATCGCCTCGACGATGGCGATGCCGGCCGACATGCCGCCCGCGGTGAAGAAATCCGGCGGGCCGTTGTGGCGGGCGAAATGTTCCTTCACGAACCACTCGTTCACCGGGTTCTGCGGGATTTCGTAGTAATAGTAGGTCGCGCCTTCCAGCCCCGGCAGTTCCTTGTAGGCGGTCAGCGCGGCGATGATGTTGCCGCCCGTGGTGATCTGCACGCCGTGCCGGCCCGGGTCCATCGCGTTGATCTTGCCCATCGGGTTGCCGCCGCCGGCCCAGATGATGAACAGCTTCTTGTCGCCCTCGACCTTGCCCATGGCGTTGAAGATACGCTCGGCCGCGGCGGTGAAATCGGTGGTGTCGGTGGGCACGTATTCCTCGTGCACCATTTCGGCCCCGGTCGGCGCCAGCGCCTCGCGGAAGGCCGCCACGCCGTCGCGGCCGAAGGCATAGTCCTGCGCCAGCGTCGCGATCTTCACGTTCGCGCCGCCAAGCGCCACGGCGTTGGAAATCGCGTCCTGGCTGGAATTGCGCCCGGTGCGGAAGATGTAGCGGTTCCACGCCTCGCCGGTGATCGAATCGGCCACCGCCGGTTCCACGACGAAGATGCGTTCATATTCCTCTGCCACCGGCAGCATCGCCAGCGCCACGCCCGACCCCACGCCGCCCACGGCGATATGCGCGTTGTCGTCGCCGTAAGCCTCTGCCAGCATCGCGCGGCCCACCGCGGGGTCGAGCTGGGTGTCCTTCTCGATCACGACGATCTTTTCGCCGTTGATCTCCATCGTGCCGCCGGTGGCGTATTCCAGCCCCATCATCAGCCCGATATGCGACTGCTTGGCATAGGCTTCCAGCGCGCCGGTGATGTCGTAGACATGGGCGATGCGGATCTCGGCCCAGGCCGCCGATCCCGCCATCAGCGCGATCGCCGCCGCGCCGGCCGTAAGAAGTTTCTTCATGGGTTCCTCCTCCACTGACCGCGCGTGCCGGACCGGCCGCGGGAGTCCCTGAATATGAGACATGAACCACCCTTCATGTCAATCGCCCGTTGCAACGCGCCGCAACGTCATGCCGCGGGGGCGGGTGCTTGACCGCCCCCGCCCGGCCCGCTATCCCCCGCGGGTCCGCGCCCGAGGTTCCCCCGACATCGCCATGACCGATCCCGCCCTCCGCCCGCATCGCAACTTCTATGGCCGCACCCACGGCAAGACCCTGCGCCGCAGCCAGAAGACCTACCTTACAGAGGATCTGGAGGTCCTGCGCCTGCCCGGCGTCACCTTCGACGAAAACCCCGACCGCCACCCGCTGGACCTGGCCGCGCGGTTCGGCGGCCGGCTGGTCTGGCTGGAAATCGGTTTCGGCGGGGGCGAGCATCTGGTGCATATGGCGGGCCTGCACCCCGAGGTCGGCCTGATCGGCTGCGAGCCCTTCGTGAACGGCATCGCCATGGCGCTCGGCAAGCTGCGCGCGGCCGAGGGGGGGAATGTGGCGATCCATCCGGGCGACGTGCGCGACCTGTTCGACGTGCTGCCCGATGCCGCGCTGTCGAAGGTGTTCCTGAACTACCCCGACCCCTGGCCCAAGGCGCGCCACCACCGCCGCCGCTTCGTGACGCCGGAATACCTGCTGCCGCTGGCCCGCGCCTGCGCGCCCGGGGCGGAATTGCGCGTGGCGACCGACATCCCCGATTACGTCCGCCAGACGCTGGAAGAGGTGCCCCCCGCCGGGTTCGACCTGATCCGCCACAGTGGCGAGCCCTGGGCCGACTGGATCTCCACCCGCTATGAACAGAAGGCTTTGCGCGAGGGGCGGGTGCCGGATTACCTGACCTTCCGTCGCTGCGGCTGATCCGTCGCGCCGGGGGCCAGCCCCCGGACCCCCGGGATATTTAAGGACAGAAAGTGAAGAAAGGCGCAGCCGCTTGCCCGCGCCTTTCTTCACTTTCTGTCTGAAAATATCCCACGGGGGTGCGGGGGTGTGAAACCCCCGCCGCCGACCTCTACACCGTATGCAGGTAGAGGTCGTAGTCCACATCCGCGATGGTCCGCGCCACGCGGGCCTGTTCCGCCGCCTTGATCGCGGTGAAGGTGCGGTGCATGTCGGGGCCGAGCGCGTCTTTCAGGAAGGCCGACCCTTCGGCCGCGGCGATGGCCGACCGCCAGTCCACCGGGATCGGCGGCGCCTCGGGGGCGGCAACATAGCCGTTGCCGGTGGTTTCCGGCCCCGGGTCGAGCCGCTGCGTCAGCCCGTGGCGGATCCCGGCCAGCACGGTCGCCGCCACCAGATAGGGGTTCGCATCCACCCCCGCCGGGCGGTGTTCGATCCGCCGGGCGCGGATGTCGCCCGCCGGGATGCGCAGCGCGACAGAGCGGTTGTTGACGCCCCATGTCGGGCTGACGGGGGCATAGCTTTGCGCCGCGAACCGCCGCCAGCTGTTGGCATGCGGCGCGAAGACCAGCATGGATTCCCCCATCGTCGCGATCAGCCCGCCGAGCGCGTGGCGGATGGTGTCGTTCCACCGGCCTTCGATGGTTTCCACGAACAGGTTGCGCCCGGAAAGGTCGGGCAGCGAGACGTGGAAATGCATGCCGGACCCGGCGTATTGTTCCACCGGCTTGGCCATGAAACAGGCGGTCATGCCGTGCTGGCGCGCCTGCAGCCGCACGATCCGTTTCAGCCGCATCAGATCGTCCGCCGCCTGCATCACATCCTCGCGGTAATGCAGCGTCAGTTCGTACTGGCCGGGGGCGTATTCGGAAATCAGCGTTTCCGCCCTGATCCCGCAAGCCTCTGCCGCGCGGTAGATGTCGGAGAAAAGCGGCAGCATCCCGTGCAGGTGATCGACCGAATAGACCTCGGTTTTCGCCGAAGGGCGCCCGTCCAGCACCGCGCGGGCGGGTTGCACGCGGCCCTGCGCGTCGCGGTCGTTCGCCAGCAGGAAGAATTCCAGCTCGAACGCGCCTGCGGGGCGCATGCCTTCGGCCGCCATCGCCGCCACCTGCCGGGCCAGCGCGTGGCGGGGGTCCGAGGTCATCGGCGCGCCGTCGAGCGTGTACATGCACATGAACACCTCTGCCCGCGGCGGGGTGGTGCCGTGCAGGCGCTTCAGCGTGCCGGGGATCGGCCAGGCGCGCAGGTCGCCATCGCCCTGATCCCAGATCAGGCCGGTTTCGTGCACATCCTCGCCGCAGATGTCGAGGCCGAGGATGGAAATCGGCAGGTGCCGGCCCCCGGTGTAGAAGCCCATCAGTTCGTGCCGCCGGATGATCTTGCCGCGCCCGATACCGTTGGCGTCGTGCAGCACGATGTCGATCGCCTCGATATCGGGGTTGGCGGCGAGGAAATCCTCTGCCTCCTGGGGCAGCGAACCGGAGGGGCTGTGGGTCATGGCGCGAAAAGCTCTGCAAGGGATTCGTCGAAGGCTGCGATCAGGCGGTCGACCTGCCGCTTTTTCGTCGCCGGGCTGACGAGCATCATGTTGTGGAAGGGCGCGATCAGGCAGCCGCGGTTGAGCAGCATCAGATGCAGCGCGCGTTCCGCATCGGGGTGGTGGGCGGCGGCGGCCTCGGCCCCGTTGCGCAAGGGGCCGGGGGCGCAGACGAATTCCACCCGCGCGCCGACGCGCAGCACATGCCAGGGCGCGGCGTGGCGGGCGATGGCCTGCGCCAGACCCGCTTCCAGCCGCGCGGCGCGCTTTTCCATCCGGGCATAGGCGGCGGGGGTCATCACCTCGGACAGGGTGGCGGCAAGGCAGGCGAACTGCATCGGATTCGCGGACAGGGTGGTGCCCATGCCGGAATGGCCGGGGGGCCGCATGGCGTCACAGGCCGCGAACCGGTCCGCGACCGGCGGGGCCAGCCCCCAGACCGCCGCAGGCATGCCGCCCGCGATGCATTTGCCCACCACGAAAATGTCGGGGTCGAGCCCGTGGCGCCGCGTATATCCGCCGTAACCCGAGGAAATCGTGTGGGTTTCATCCACGATCAGCAGCGCGCCATAGCGGCGGGTCAGGGCGCGCAACCCTTCGTGAAAGCCGGGGCCGGGCAGGACCATGGCCGAATTTGTCATCACGGGTTCGGTCAGCACGGCGGCGATGTCACCGCCCGCCAGCGCGGTTTCCACCCCCGCCAGATCGTTGAACTGCACCGCCGTGGCCAGCGTCGACAGGTCCGTCACCTGCCCGACCAGCCCGGGGCGGTTCACCGTCTGCCCGGCGTTCAGCGTCACCATCGCGTCGTCCACCGTGCCGTGATAGCAGCCGTCGAACACCAGCACCTTCGCCCGCCCCGTCACCGCCCGCGCCACCCGCAGGGCAAAGCGGTTGGCATCCGTCGCGGTGGTCGCGATCTGCCACAGGTAGTCGCCAAAGACCCCGGTCAGCAGCCGCCCGGCCTCATATGCGGCCTCGGTGGGCAGCATGCAGGTCAGGCCCCGGCGGGCCTGCGCCCGGATCGCGCGCGCCACGGGTTTCGGTGAATGGCCGAACATCGACCCGGTGTCGCCCAGACAGAAATCGTCGATCCCGAAGCCGTCGATGTCGGTCAGATGCGCGCCCTCTGCCCGGTCCACCACCAGCGGAAAGGGCATCGGCCAGTCGCGCATCCAGTGCATCGGCACCCGGTTCAGGAATACCGTCCCGCCCCGTTCGGCCGCGGCGCGGGATTTCGGCCGCAGGGCCGCATAGCGGCGGCGTTCGCGCGCGGTGATGCCGGTCAGCCGGCGGCGGTCGATACCGGCGATGCGGGCGGGATCGGTGGTCATGGCAGGGCCCTTCGGGTTCGGGTCTGCTTAGGGCTTTTGATCATATTTGTCCACCGCCGCCCCTTCGGCCGGCCCGTCCAGCAGCGCCAGCACCGCGTCCAGCGCGATCTCCAGCGGCGCCTGCTGTTCGGCCATCACCCGGGCCGCACCGGGCAGATGGGGCGCCCGCGCCGCCGGATCCTGCAACGCCAGCACCGCGCGGGCCAGCGCGGGGGCATCTTCCGTCAGGATCGCCGCATCCGCCGCCGCCAATGCGGCATAGCTTTCGGAAAACATGTCGACCTCGGGCCCATGCAGGATCACGGAACCGAGCGCCGCCGCCTCGAACGGGTTCTTGCCCGACAGGGGCTCGCCCTCCACCCGCAGGGAATGGCCGACGAAGGACACCGGCGACAGGCGGTACCACAGGCCCATTTCGCCGATCGTGTCGGCGATATAGACCTGCGTGTCGGGGCCGATCACCTCGCCCCGGCTGCGGCGGGCGACATGGGCAAAGGCGGCGCGGGCCAGGGCCTCGGTCCCGTCGGCATCGCGGGCATGGCGCGGCGCGATGATCAGCAGCAGGCGGGGCGCGCGCAGGCTGGCCTGCCGGTGCGCCTCGATCACCTGCGGTTCCTCCCGCCGTTCGGTGGCGGCGGCGAACCACAGCGGCCGGTCGCCGATCGCCGCGGCAAGGGCGGCGCGTTCGGCGGGCGCATCGGGCAGGGGCGCGGCCGCGGCCTTGAGCACGCCCATCACCGCCACCCGGTCCGCCGGCGCGCCAAGCGCCACGAACCGGGGAACCGAGGCCGCGTCCTGCAACAGGATCCGCCGGAACCGCACCAGCAGCCAGCCATAGACCCGCGCCATGCGCATCCGCTGTTCGAACCGGCCTGCGGACAGGCGGGAATTGATCAGGATCGCGGGCACCCCCGCCCCCGTGGTTTCCAACATCCGCACCGGCCAGAGGTCGAATTCCGCGAACACCGCCGCCGCCGGTTTCCAGTGGCGCAGGAACCGCCGCATCGGCCCGGGCGCATCGACGGGGGCATATTGGTGGATCACCCGGGGCGGCAGGCCCACCCTGTCCCATGCCTCCACCGAGGTGCGGGTCGAGGTGGTCAGCAGCACCCATAGATCCGGCCGCGCCGCCACCAGCCGGTTCAGCAGCGCCAGCAGCGCCAGCGATTCGCCCACCGACAGCGCGTGGAACCAGATCACCGGACAGCCGGGCCGGGGCGCCATGCCGCGGCCGAACTTTTCCGCCATGCGGGCCGGATCCTCGCGCCCCCGCCGGGCACGGCGGTGCAGCGCCAGCCGCCACAGCGGTTCCGACACCCGCGCGAAGGCGAGATAGAGGGTCAGAAGCGGCGGCATCATGCGTCAGATACGGCCCACATAGGTGCGCCACAGCCAGATCAGCGCCATGGCCCCCAGCACCGCACCCACGAACCCGGCCATCCATCCGGTCATCGTCAGCAGCACCCGCAGCAGCAACCCGCCCAGCAATGCGCCGAATACGCCGATGGCGATGGTGGTCAGCATATCGGCCTGAACCTTCATCACCCGGGTGGCGATGAACCCGGCGGCGGCACCGACGATGATCAGCAAGACGATGGGCATCGGCAGACTCCTGCAACGGCGCGCAGACTATGGGGGGAAAACGCCCGGCTGTGAAGCGGCTTGACGGGGGAAGAGACGGGGGCGGATGCCCGCCCCCGATGGGGCCTCAGGCCGGATCCCGGAACCGCAACCCCTCCGCATGCGAACGCCCGAACAGATGATTCGATGACCACCTCTGCCCCGTATGTGCGATCCTTCCCCGGTCGGAGGGGGGAGGCGCGGGCCGAGCCTGCCGGAACGCTAGCGCAGCCAGGCCACCCAGGCAGGCGCGGGGGTCAGTCCAGCCGCGCGGGCAGGGTGAAGCCGCGCAGGAAATCTTCGGGCGGCATCGGCCGCTTGCCCTCGCGCTGCGCCAGCGTGATGTCCACCGCGCCGGTGCCGCAGGCGATGGTAAGGCCCCCCAACACCTGCCCCGGCGCACCCTGCCCGGGCACAAGGCGGGACCGCAGCAGTTTCACCCGTTCCCCCCCGATCCCGCACCATGCGCCGGGAAAGGGCGACAGGCCCCGGATCAGCCGGTCCACCTCTGCCGCCGGGCGGGTCCAGTCCACGCGCGCCTCGGCCTTGTCGATCTTGGCGGCATAGGTGACGCCTTCCTCGGGCTGCGGTTCCGCCGCCAGATCGGGCAGCCCTGCCAGCGCCCGCAGGATCAGCCGCGCGCCCATGGCGGACAGCCGGTCGTGCAGGTCGGCGGTGGTGTCCTCCGCCCCGATCGGGGTCGCCTCGCGCAGCAGGACGGGGCCGGTGTCCAGCCCCGCCTCCATCCGCATGATGCAGACGCCGGTTTCCGCATCCCCCGCCATGATCGCCCGATGGATCGGCGCGGCGCCCCGCCAGCGCGGCAAAAGCGATGCATGGATGTTCAGGCAGCCCATCCGCGGCGCATCCAGCACCGGCTGCGGCAGGATCAGCCCATAGGCCACCACCACCGCCGCATCCGCCCGCAGATCGGCGAATGCCGCCTGTTCCGCCGCATCGCGCAGACGCGCGGGATGGCGCACGGGCAGGCCGAGCACCTCTGCCCGCGCATGGACCGCCGAAGGGCGCGGCTGCTTGCCCCGGCCCGCGGGGCGGGGGGGCTGGGTATAGACCGCCACGACTTCATGCGCCGCCGCCACCGCATCCAGCGCGGGCACCGAAAACTCGGGCGTGCCCATGAAGATCACCCGCATCAGCGCCTCCGCAGCTTTTCGGCCCGCGCGATCAGCATCTTGCGCTTGAGCGGGCTGAGCCGGTCGAAATACATCCGCCCGTCCAGATGGTCGATCTGGTGTTGGACCGAGGTGGCCCAGAGATGCACGAAATCGCGCTCCTCCACCGCGCCCTTCTCGTTCAGGAACCGTACCGTCACCGCCCGGGGGCGCGAAATCACCGCCGATACCCCGGGCAGGTTGGGCGATGCCTCGTCATGGTCCCGCAACTGGCCCGAGGCATGCAGGATCACCGGGTTCGCCAGCCGGACCGCCTGCCCGCGCGCGTCGGAACAATCGACGACCGCCAGCCGCAGCATCACCCCCACCTGCGGCCCCGCCAGCCCCACGCCGGGCATGGCGTCCATGGTTTCCACCATGTCGTCCCAGATGGCGCGGATGTCATCGGTGATCGCCTCCACCGGCGCGGCGGGAGTGCGCAGGCGGCGGTCGGGCCAGGGCAGGAAGGGGCGGATCATCGGGCCTCCAATGCAGCCAGAACGGGCGCGGCGGCGGCGCGCGCCGCCCTGTCCATCAGGTCGATGCAGAGCCGGCCGTCAAGGTGATCGAGCTCATGCTGCGCGCAGGTGGCGGCGATGCCGGCCAGCCGCTCGCTGCGCCGGATGCCGTCGAGCCCGGTCCAGCACAGCGTCACCTCAGCCGGGCGCGTGACCGGCGCGGGGACGCCGGGGATGGACAGGCACCCCTCCTCGCAGGTCGCGGTGGCGTCCGAGGGGTCGAGGATTTCCGGGTCGATGCAGATGCGCGGCGCGGGCGGGCCCGTGCGCCAGTCCGGATCCATCACGAACAGCCGCAGCATGACCCCCACCTGCGGCGCGGCAAGGCCCCGGCCCGGGGCGGCATACATCGTCTCCAGCATATCCGCCGCCAGTTGCCGCACGGCGGCATCCACCGCCCCCACCGGCAGGCAGGGCCGGCGCAGGCGCGGGTCGGGATAGGTCAGGATCTGCAAAACCGCCATGCCCGCCGCTTACCATCCCCCGCCACAGCCGTCCACACGCCCCGGCGCCATGCCCGGCGGCGATGACAGCGCCGGGGGCCAGCCCCCGGACCCCCGGGATATTTATGGACAGAAAATGAGGAAGGCCGGGCATCCAAACCCGCTCCTGTTCATTTTCTGTCCCCAAATATCCCCGCCGGAGGCCCCCGCACCATCCACCCGCACTGCCGCTGGGCGGATACCGCCGCCGCCGGGACAGGCTGCGGGCCGGGCCGCGCCCCGGCTCAGGTCCCGCCCCGCGCGCGGTCGCGTTTGAGCTTTTCCATCCGCCGCGTGATCATCTGCCGCTTGATCGGCCCGAGGTAGTCGATGAAAAGCTTTCCATCCAGATGGTCGATCTCGTGCTGCACGCAGGTCGCCCAGAGGCCGGTGAACTCTTCCTCCTGCGCCGCACCGTCCAGCCCGGTCCAGCGCACGCGCACCATGGCGGGGCGCGTGACCTCGGCATATTGGTCGGGGATCGACAGGCAGCCTTCCTCGTAGACGTTCGTTTCCTCCGACCGCCAGGTGATCTCGGGGTTGATCAGCACCATCGGGCGCGGCGCGGCCTCGGGGTCCTTCACGCAGTCCATGACCAGAAGCCGCTTCATCACCCCCACCTGCGGCGCGGCGAGGCCGACGCCGGGGGCGTCGTACATGGTTTCCAGCATGTCCTCGGCCAGGCGGCCGATTTCCGCCCCGATGTCGGCAACGGGGGCGCAGAGCTTCTTGAGCCGGGGGTCGGGATGGATCAGGATCGGGCGCAGCATGGCCCCGATTTAGGCGAAGCCCCCGGGCCGCGCAATGCCGCCTTTGCGGTTGCGCGCGGTTGTTCCATGCGAACGGCATCTTGCGCCCCGGGGGCCGGGGAAACACCCCGGGCGCGACCAGAGGAGAAGGCATGAATTTCGACGAAATCATTGATCGCCGCGGGACGCATTGCCAGAAGTGGGACATGCTCGACCATTACTACCCCGCGACCGCGGGGCGGGGGCTGGCGATGTGGGTGGCCGACATGGATTTCCGCCCGCCCGCCCGCGTCCAGCAGGCGGTGGAGAAAATGGCCGGCCACGGCGTCTACGGCTATTTCGGCGACGACCGCGACTACAAGGCCGCGATCCGCTGGTGGATGGCGGCGCGCCACGGCTGGCAGGTCGAGGACGAGGCGATCTTCACCACCCACGGGCTGGTGAACGGCACCGGCATGTGCATCGACGCCTTCACCGCGCCGGGTGACGGGGTGGTGCTGATGACGCCGGTCTATCACGCCTTCGCTCGCGTCACCCGCGCCGCCGGGCGCGAGGTGATCGAATGCCCGCTGGCACTGCGCGATGGCCGGTATGAAATGGATTTCGACGCCTGGGACGGGCTGGTGGCGGCGCAAGGACGGGCGCGGATGCTGATCCTCTGTTCGCCCCACAACCCCGGCGGGCGGGTCTGGACGGCGGGCGAGTTGCGCGGCGTGGCCGATTTCTGCCGCCGCCACGGGCTGATCCTGGTGTCGGACGAGATCCACCACGATCTGGTCTATCCCGGCCAGCGCCATATCCCCATGCCGCTGGCCGCGCCCGACATGCTCGACCGGCTGGTGATGATGACGGCGACGACCAAGACCTTCAACATCGCCGGCGCCCATACCGGCAATGTCATCATCCCCGACCCCGGCCTGCGCGCGGCTTTCGCGGCGCGGATGATGGCGCTTGGCATTTCCGGCAATGCCTTCGGGCAGGTCATGGCCACCGCCGCCTATTCGCCCGAGGGCGCGGACTGGGTGGATGCGCTGATGGTCTATCTCGCCGGCAACCGCGACCTGTTCGACGAAGGGTTGCGCGCGATCCCGGGCCTTGCGCCGATGCGGCTGGAGGCGACCTACCTCGCCTGGGTGGATTTCGACGCCACCGGCATGGGCGCCGAGGAATTCACCGCCCGCGTGGAACGCGACGCCGCGATTGCCGCCAACCACGGCCCCACCTTCGGCAAGGGGGGCGAAAGCTTTCTGCGCTTCAACCTCGCCACCCCCCGCGCAAGGGTGGCCGAGGCGGTGGAGCGTCTGCAAAACGCCTTCGCCGACCTGCAATAACCGACACGGCGGGGCGGGATCCGCCCCGCCCTTCGCCGGTCACAACCGGGGCAGCAGCGACAGTAGTTTGCGCGGCGGGGACTCGCCGCGCCAGTAATCCGCCGCCGGGGCATCCGCCGCGGCGGTCGCGCGCTTGAAGGTGCAGATCAGCTCGCCCGCCTCGATCTCGCTCGCCACGATCAGGCAGGTCAGCAGCAGGTTCGGCCCCTCATGCACCTCGACGAAGCCGCGCAGCCGTTGCGGCACGCGCGCGGCGTCCAGCGAAAAGCCGTCGTGCCACAGCCGCAGGATGGGAAACACCGCCCCGCCCACTTGCAAGCGCAGCCGCTTGCCCCCCGCCCGTTCAAGGCGGCGCGCGCGGGCAAAGCCCTCGGCGATCTCCGGCGGCAGATGTTCCAGCATGGTGCCCCCCCCCGGCCCGGGCATTCCCGGGCCCCTGACGATTCCCACCCATCATACCGCGAATTCACGACAATTGCGCATCGCACCGCGCAATGCGCGGGGGCGTGGCGCGGCGGCTACAGCCGGATGTGCGGCAGCGCAGGGAACATGCGCGCGCGCCAAGGGTTGCACCAGATCGCGTGGCCGCTATCTCGGGCAGGGAAACAAGGAGGCGCGGCCATGGGGCAACTGGTCAACGGGATCTGGGATCCGTCCTGGTACGACACCAAAAGCACCGGCGGGCGGTTCGAGCGCACGGTGACGCGGTTCCGCAACTGGATCACCCCCGACGGCGCGCCGGGGCCCTCCGGCACCGGCGGGTTCGCCGCCGAATCGGGGCGCTATCACCTCTATGTCTCTTACGCCTGCCCATGGGCGCACCGCACGCTGATCTTCCGCGCGCTGAAGGGGCTGGCGCCGCATATCGGCGTGTCTGTCGTCCATCCCGACATGCTGGCCGATGGCTGGACCTTCGCCGGCGATTTCCCCGGCGCGACGGGCGACCGGCTGCACGGCCTGCCCTTCCTGCGCGACCTTTATACCCGCGCGGTCCCCGATGTGTCGGGCCGCGTCACGGTGCCGGTGCTGTGGGATACGGCGAGCGGCGCCATCGTGTCGAACGAAAGTTCGGAAATCATCCGCATGTTCAATTCGGCCTTCGACGGGCTGACCGGCAACACCGCCGATTTCTGGCCCGAACCTTTGCGCGCGGCGATCGAGGCGGTGAACGACCGCATCTATCCGGGCTTCAACAACGGCGTCTACCGCGCCGGTTTCGCCACCACGCAGGACGCCTACGACACCGCGGTGCAGGAGGTCTTCGATACCCTCGACTGGCTGGAGGATCTTCTGACCCGCCAGCCCTTCCTTGCGGGGGAGCGGGTGACAGAGGCGGACTGGCGGCTTTTCACCACGCTGGTGCGGTTCGACATGGTGTATCACCTGCATTTCAAGTGCAACCGCAGGCGGCTGATCGACTATCCGGCGCTTTGGGCCTATACGCGGCAGCTTTACCAATGGCCCGGCGTGGCGGCGACGGTGAAGATGGACCATATTGTGCGCCACTATCACTACAGCCACGACACGATAAACCCGAACCGGATCATCCCCATCAACCCGGTGCTGGACTTCACGGCCCCCCATGGCCGCCCCGCCCCGCGGGGCTGAGCGGTTGCCACAGGCGGGCGGGGTGCTAATCTGCGCGGGAATTTCAGGAGTTTCCGATGCGTTTGCCCCTTGCCCTCGCCTTCGCCCTTCTGGCCCTTCCCGCGCGGGCGGATGTGCCCTGCGGCGGCCCCTTCCCCGCCTTCATCGCGGGGCTGAAGGCAGAGGCCGTGGCGCAGGGCCATGACCGGGCCAGGGCCGACGCCTTCTTCCGCACCGCCGCGCAGGATCCGGCGGTGATCCGTGCCGACCGCGCGCAGGGCGTGTTCCGCAAGACCTTCACCGAATTCGCGCGCAGCCTGATCAGCCAGAACCGCGTCACCACCGCCGCCGCCAAGTCGCGCCAGCATGACGCGCTGTTCACCCGTGCCGCGCGCGACTACGGCGTGCCGCGCGGGATCCTGCTGGCCTTCTGGGCGTTCGAGACCGATTTCGGCGCGGTGCAGGGCGATTACAACACCCTGAACGCGCTGGTGACGCTGGCCCATGACTGCCGCCGCCCGGGCCTCTTCCGCCCGCAGGTGCTGGCCGCGCTGGCGCTGTGGGAACGCGGCCAGTTCGACCCCGCGCGCACCACCGGGGCATGGGCGGGCGAAATCGGGATGGTGCAGATGCTGCCCGCCGACATCCTCGCCCGCGGGGTGGATGGTGACGGCGACGGCAAGGTGCTGCTGAAAACCTCGGTTGCGGATGCGATCCTGTCGGGCGCGCGGATGCTGCGCGATCTGGGCTGGCGACCGGGCGAGCCGTGGTTGCAGGAAGTCACCGTGCCCCCCGATCTCGACTGGTCGCTGTCGGGTATCGACAAGGCCCCGCGCACCGCGGACTGGGCCCGGCGCGGGGTGAAGCCCCGCCACGGCCACCTGCCCGAGGGCGGGTTGCCCGCATCCCTGCTGTTGCCGCAGGGCAGGAAGGGGCCGGCGTTCCTCGTCTATCCGAACTTCCATGTGCTGTTCGAATGGAACAAGAGCTTCGTCTATGTCACCACCGCCGCCTATTTCGCCGCCCGTATCGAGGGCGCGCCGGTGTTCGACGCAGGCGCCCCCGACCCGGCGTTGGGTGCCGACCAGATGAAGGCGCTGCAAACGAAACTCCGGGCGCGGGGCCATGACGTGGGGGCGGTGGACGGCATCCTCGGCGCGATGACGCGGGTGGCGGTGCAGAAGGAACAGATGCGTCTCGGCCTGCCCGCCGACGCCTGGCCCACGCGCGCGCTGCTGGACGCGCTCTGATGCCGCGTTGGGGGGTCTGCGCCACCGTCAAGGCGCCGGTGGATCAGGTGCTGGCCTTCGTCGCCCATCACCGCGCCTTGGGGGCGGAACGGATCTGGATCCACCTCGACGACCCCGACGATCCGGCGGTGGCGGTGCTGGAACCGCTGAAGGGCGTCCGCGTCATCCGCTGCACCGACGACTACTGGCAGCGCAGCGTGGGCCGCCGCCCGCCCACGCATCAGCTGCGCCAGTTCCGCAACGTGAACCGTTGCTATCACCGCGCCAGGGTCGATTTCCTCGCCCATCTGGACGTGGACGAATACCTGTTGGCCGACCGCCCGGTGGCCGAGGTGCTGGCCGATCTGCCCGAGGATCGCCTGATCCTGCGGGTCGAACCGTGGGAGGCGCTGCACACCCCCGGCCTGCCCGACGACATCTTCACCGCCCGCCACTTCCGCCGCCAGATGCCGGGGCCGGACCCGGCGCTGGCCGCCCGCCTTTTCGGCCGCTTCGCGCCGCTGCTGGAAAAGGGGATGCTGAGCCATACCGTCGGCAAATGCTTCTTCCGCACCGGCGAGCCGCGGCTGAAACCCAATATCCACGGCGCAAGGATCGAGGGCGAACGCGTGTTCGGCGGCCGTTTCAGCCCCGACCTCGCGCTGCTGCATTTCCATGCCGAAGATCCCGCACGCTGGCAAAAGGGCCTCGCCTTCCGCCTGTCGAAGGGCGCCTACCAGTTCCTGCCCGATCTTCAGGCGCATCTGCTGGCCGCCGACGCGGCCGAAATCGCCGCCTTCTACGACATGGTGCAGACCGCCCGCCCCGAGGCGCTGGAGGCCCTGCGCGAGGCCGGATTGCTGCGGGAACATGACCTGGGATTGCGGGCGAAGGTGGCGGCGCTGTAGCCCAAGCCCGGCGGTGGTGCGGGTGGAGGGGGCGGTGGCCTCCGGCGGGGATATTTAAAGACAGAAAGTGAAGAGGGCGCGCCCTTATTGCAGGGCGGGTGCGGCTTCATCTTTTCCCAAATACTCCCGCCGGAGGCTGCCGACAGAAGCCACGGGCACCGCCGCCGGGCGGGCGCACAGGTCAGGCCACAAGCTGTTCCGCGCGCTTGAGGTCGACGCTCACCAGCTGGCTCACCCCCTGTTCGCCCATCGTCACGCCGAACAGCCGGTCCATCCGCGCCATCGTCACCGCATGGTGGGTGATGATGAGAAACCGGGTTTCCGTGCGCCGGGTCATCTCGTCCAGCAGGTCGCAGAAGCGGGTGACGTTCGCGTCGTCCAGCGGCGCGTCCACCTCGTCCAGCACGCAGATCGGCGCGGGGTTGGTCAGGAACACGGCGAAGATCAGCGCCATTGCCGTCAGCGTCTGTTCGCCCCCCGACAGCAGGCTGAGGGTGGACAGCTTCTTGCCCGGCGGCTGGCACATGATTTCCAGCCCGGCTTCCAGCGGATCGTCGGATTCGACCAGCACCAGCCGCGCCTCGCCCCCGCCGAAGAGATGGGTGAAGAGCGTGGCGAAGGTGGTGTTGACCTGTTCGAACGCCGTCAGCAGCCGTTCGCGCCCCTCGCGGTTCAGCCCGGCGATGCCGGCGCGCAGTTTGCGGATCGCCTCTTCCAGATCGAGTTTTTCGCCCTTCAGCGTGTCATGTTCCACCTGCACCTCGCGCGCGTCCTCTTCCGCGCGCAGGTTGACGGCGCCGAGCGCGTCGCGGGCGCGGCGCAGGCGGGCGGCCTCTGATTCCAGCGCGTCGGCGGCGGGCAGGGTCGCGGGGTCGGCCTGCAATTGCGCGGCAAGCGCGGCGGGGGTGCAGTCGGCGGCCTCGGCGATGCGTTCGGCGGCCAGCGTCACGGCGGTGCGGGCGGCCTCTGCCCGGGCATCCGCACGGGCGCGGGATTCGCGCGCCTCGCCAGCCGCGCGTTCGGCGCTGCGTTCGCCGTCCTGCGCGGCGCGCAGGGCATCCTCGGCGGCGGCAAGCGCCGTGGCGGCGGCGGTGCGGCGTGCCTCTGCCGTGGCGATCGCATCGGACAGTTCGGCGCGCTTGGCGGCGATTTCGTCGGGGCGGGTGGCGGCCTCGGCCTGTTCGGCCTCGGTCGCGGTGCGGCGGTCGGCCAGTTCGGCGATGCGCTTTTCCGCCGTGTCCAGCCGGTGCCGCCAGCCAGAGATTTCCTTGGCGATTTCCTGACGGCGGCGGGTGCGGGCCTCGCCCTCGCGCCGCGCCTCGTCATGGGCGGACCGGCGGGCGATCATGGCCAGCCGCGCGGCCTCCACCCCCGTCTTGGCGGCCTCCAGCCCGGCGCGGGCGGCGGCCATGTCGGGCAGGGCGGCGGCGGCTTCTTCCGCCTCGGCCAGCCGCGCGCGCGCCTCTGCCGCCTCGGCGGAAAACCGGGTGACGGCCAGCGCCGCCGCGTCGCGTTTGGCCCCGGCGATGGAACGGTCTGCCTCTGCCTTGGCCAGCGCCCGGTTCGCCTCGGTCACGCGCTGGTCGGCGGCGCGGCGGGCCTCGCGCGCCTGCTGGTCGGCGCGGGTCAGGTCTGCCAGCCGGGCCTGCAATGCCTCATGCGCCTGTTTCGCCCCGGCGGCACGGGCGGCGACTTCCTCCAGATCGCGTTTCAGCGCGACGAGGCGGTTCAGTTGCCGCAACCGCAGCGCGGTGGCGTTGGGGGCATCATCCGCCCCGGCGCGGAAACCGTCCCACCGCCACAGGTCGCCCTCGGCCGAGACCAGCCGCTGACCCGGCGCCAGCAGCGGTTGCAGCCGCGCGCCATCGGCCCGGGCGACCACGCCGATGCGGGCGATGCGGCGGGCCAGCGCGGCGGGGGCGGTGACGCGGGGGGCCAGCGGTTCGGCCCCCGCGGGCAGGGCGGGGGCATCGGCGTAATCCGCCAGCGTGACCCAGCCAGAGGGCGCGTCGGCCGCGATTTCCGGCGCGCGCAGGTCGTCGGCCAATGCCGCGCCGAACGCGGCCTCGTACCCCGGTTCGACCTGCACGCGGTCGAGCAATTGTTCCCCCGCATGGCTTTCGCGTTCCACCAGCCGGGCGAGTGCCGCGACCTCTGCCCTCAGGGCATTCGCCTCGCCCTCTGCGGCGGATCGGGCGGCGCGGGCCTCTGCCTCGCGCCCCTGTGCCTCTGCCCGGGCGGTTTCGGCCTCGGCCAGAACCTCTTCCGCGCGGGCGGCGGTGGTCTGGGATTCGGTCAGCGCGGCGGCGGCGCGGTCGTGATCCTCTGCCGCGCGGGAAAGGGCGGTTTCGGCGGCCCCGGCGGCCCCCGTGGCGCGGTCGGATTCCGCCGTGGCGCGGGTCAGCGCCGTGCGCGTGTCGGCCAGCAGGCGTTGCGCGGACTGGTGGCGGGCGGACAGGCGCGCGGCGTCCTCGGTCCGTTCGGCCAGGGCGCTTTCCTCTGCCGCCAGATGCGCCGCGGCTTCGCGCGCGGCCTCTGCCAGCGTGGCAAGGCGGGCGTCGTGGCCGTCATGGGCGCGGGCCAGCTGGTCCTGTTCCCATTCCAGCCGCTGGATGGTTTCGCCCGCGTCGCGGTTCAGGCCCGCTTCGCGGTCCATGTCTTTCGACAGTTGCGCGATGCGGGCGGTCAGGGTGGCCAGTGTGTCGCGCGCGCGGGTTTCCTGTTCGTCCAGCGCGTCGCGCTGCACCGTCAGGCGTTGCAGGATCGCGGCGGCGATGGTTTCTTCCTCGCGCCGCGGGGGCAGGGCGTCTTCGGCCTGCACCCGGGCCTTCTGCGCGGCACGTGCGGCACCTTCGGCCCCCGCGGCGGCGCGGGTCTGGGCCTGAAGGTCGGCCTCTGCCTGCATGCGGGCGGCGTCGGATTCGTGCCAGCGGCGGAACAGCAACAGCCCCTCGGTCCGCCGCAGGTCGGCCCCGATCTCGCGATAGCGCGCGGCCTGCCGGGCCTGCCGGGCCAGCGCTGCCAGCTGCGCCGCCAGCTGTTCGATCACGTCCTCCACCCGGGCGAGGTTCTGTTCCGTCGCGTTCAGGCGCAGTTCGGCCTCGTGCCGCCGCTGGTAGAGGCCGGAAATCCCGGCGGCCTCTTCCAGTATCCGGCGGCGGTTCTTGGGCTTGGCGTTGATCAGTTCGGCAATCTGCCCCTGCCGCACCAGCGCGGGCGAATGCGCCCCGGTCGAGGCATCGGCGAACAGCATCTGCACGTCGCGCGCGCGGACCTCTTTGCCGTTCACCTTGTAGGCCGACCCCGCCTCGCGCGTGATGCGGCGGCTGATGTCCAGCGTATCGGAATCGTTGAAGCCCGAGGGCGCCAGCCGGTCGGAATTGTCGATCGACAGCGCGACCTCGGCGAAGGGGCGCGCGGGGCGGGTGGCGGCGCCGGCAAAGATCACGTCTTCCATCCCCTCGCCGCGCATGGCGGTGGGGCGGTTTTCGCCCATCACCCACCGCAGCGCCTCGAGCAGGTTCGACTTGCCGCAACCGTTCGGCCCGACAACGCCGGTCAGCCCCTCTGCGATCGTCAGATCGGTGGGGTCGACGAAGCTCTTGAACCCGTTGAGCCTGAGCCGGGTGAAGCGCACGGGGCCTCCTGCGATGCGGTTGGCGCGATGGTCGGGGCCGGGCGGGTGCAAGTCAACCCGGCCGGGGCATGCGGGTTACAGGGCGGGGCGCGCGGGGGCAAGCCATCTGTTGCGGCGGCGGGAAACCGCGCGGTTTTCGCCCTCATCTCGCCACATTTCGCGCGCGTAAATGTCTGTCAGGTCCACTGGTGCGGTGCCAACCGTGGCGGGGCGAGGAGGCGGTTGATGGCGATCATGGTCATTCTGTTCGGCTGCGTGGCGGGGCTTCTGTCCGGCGCGGTGATGCTGGTGCAGGGCCATGGCCTGCTGGCCGCGCTGATGGCCTATCCGGTTGCCGGTCTGGTGGGGGCGATGCTGGGGCTCGGCTGGGTCCTGTTGCGCCGTAATGCCCGCACCGCCCCCCTGCGCTATCCCGCGGGGGCAGAGGCGCTGCGCCGCTGACGCATCCCGGCGCGGTTGCGCCGGATCTGGAAACATTGCCGGGGGCCCTGCGGGGCCCGCCCCGGCATCGGCGCCATCGGGCGCGGCGCCAGCCTGCGGGCCGGCCCGGCGCCCGTCGTGGCGCGAATCACCCCCGATTCCCGATCTTGTATCCGCTGCCGGTTTCGCGGCCCGGCTGCTACGGGATTCCCCGGGTTCCCGTCAGGGTTGTGGGTGGCGACCGTTGGGCGAAAGAATGGCCGAATTGTGGCGAACAATGCGGCACGATTGACCCTGCGTCGTGCAAAATCGCGCTGTCTTTTCGGTACGAATTCCCCGCGAATAAACATAAAATCGTTCCTAGGGCTGGGGGCTCTGAAAACGGAACGGATCAGATGACGAAGGGATGCGAAAGCAGCCTTGGGGGGCGCGTGGCCTGCCGGGTGCCCGAGGGCGCACGGGCCGGGACAAGATCCGCGTCGGATATGTTTCGGCTTATTGTGCGAAAGTAAGAAACAATGACGATCAACTATACCAAGTTTCCTCGGTCCGAGGCGGTTGCGCGGTCGTTGTCGGATATTTCCTCGACGCAGGATTTCGCCACCATCGGCCTGTCGCCTTATCGGCGCCTGGGCAAACGCCTGTTCGATATTTTTCTTGTCCTTCTGTCGGCGCCTTTCGTGGTGCCGCTGGTGCTGGTGCTCGCCCTGCTGATCGCGCGCGAGGGCGGGCGGCCTTTCTACACCCAGATCCGCGTCGGCCGGGGCGGGCGGATGTTCCGCATGTGGAAACTGCGCAGCATGGTCGTCGATGCCGATGCCCGGATGGCCGCGCATCTGGCCGCCGACCCCGAGGCGCGGCGCGAATGGGACGAAACGCAAAAGCTGCGCAACGATCCCCGCATCACGCGCTTCGGCCGCTTTCTGCGCATGTCCTCGCTGGATGAACTGCCGCAGCTGTGGAACGTGCTGATCGGCGACATGAGCCTTGTGGGCCCGCGCCCGATGATGCCCGACCAGCAGGAAATCTATCCCGGCCGCGCCTATTATGCCCTGCGCCCGGGGATCACAGGTTATTGGCAGACGGCGGGGCGCAACCGCACCAGCTTTGCCGCCCGGGCGCATTACGATGCCGAATATGTCCGCAACCTGTCGCTGCCGACCGATGCGGCGATCCTGATGCGCACCGTGCGGGTCGTGATCGACTGCACCGGCTACTGAAACCGGAAGCCGGATACGAAAGGGCCGCGCCCGCCATGGCGCGGCCCTATTGCGTCGGGGCGGCCGGTTCAGACCAGCCCGTAGGA